>JBDTND010000008.1:0-30917 GCA_039933915.1 Gemmatimonadales bacterium
CTCAGATTTCCCAATTCGACAAAACTATCCCACCGTTCGCCGGGCGCGACTCCGGGTAGTCGTGCACCGACATCCTGAGGTCCGTCCACCTCACCCGGGCGCCACGCGCCATCAGCCTCCGGTACACATCGCCGTATTGACCCTGCACCCTGATCGCGACACGCCGCTCTGATTTCGAGCGGGCATGCGCGCACAGCTGCGCGACGAGCTGGTCAAAATCGGCCTCGCTGCGCGCGACCATCTTCAGGACGCGCATCTCTTCGGTGACCCGGCCTTCTACCAACGGTACCGAATGACATACGGCGAACGACACGATTTCGTTTCCCTTCCGGACGAACAGCGTATCGCCCAGCTCGTGCTGCGCGGTGAGTACGATCTCCCTGGTGTAGTCGTATCCCGGCGCGAGGTGCTCCAGAAGGATGCGGCACTGCCTCAGTGCCAGCTCGCGCTCGTGTGGATTGAGCGACGATATCGCGACTGATTGAATCCCGGCGCGCGCAGCCTCGAGCGTCACCGTGACTGTAAGATGCCCCGGCGTGAATCCCAGCGTGGAATAAAACCCGACGTTGTCCATAGTGCGCGGCATCGTCTCGAGACCGATCACCTTCGCGCCCTGCTTTTTCAGCAGCTCGACGCCGGACGTCACGATCATCTTCCCGATTCCCTGCCCCTGGTAGTCGGGATGCACGGCCAAAGGCCCCATCCAGCCCTCGACGCCCGAGCGATGCACCATGTTGAACGCCGCGATTCCGTCGCGCGCATTGCGCCAGATCATCGCGCCGTCCTCAGCGTCCGTGATGGCGAACTTCCATACCGCGGGGTTCAGGTGCGGCACCCGCACGCCCACCATTCCATCCTTGCGATAGCGCTCGGTGAACGCCTCGCTGAAGACGGCGTTGAGCGCTGGAATCTCGCGCACGCTCACGCGTTCCGGCGTGTCGGCGACCCACGCCTGCCGCCAGTTGCGAACGAATGCCATTATGCGCCCGCTCCCGCGCCGCTCGTGACCGATTCTTCCTCGATCTGCCGCCGGGGCGGACGGTCGCTGGCCACGGGGACTCGTGCATCCGGGATTCCCATGTCGTCCGCTCCGCCTTCGACCTGGCTTACGATCGAAGCGCCACTGTCCGCGTCGTACGTCACGGCAATCACGCGATCGACGCCCTCGCGGACCGGCTCGATGTGGGTGATCAGAATCACCTGCTCGAAGCGGTCCTGCAGTCCGCGGAGCAGCTCCACGACGTTGAAACGTCTGGCCTCGTCGAGCGAGCCGAACACCTCGTCGAGAATCAGGAGCGAGAAGTTCTGTCCCGCGCGCTCGGCGATCATCTGCGAGATCGCCAGCCGCAGCACGAGGTTGGCTAGGTCTTCCTCCCCACCGGACAGGACCGGTTTGGGTATGCCATCCTCGAGAATCACGATGTTGTACTGATCGTCCAGCTCCAGCTCGGTGTATCGCGCGTCCGTGAGCTCGCTCAGGAACGCGCTCGCCAGCTCGGACAACTCAGGGCGAAGCTGATAGTTCAGGTCCGTACGAAGATCCGAGAACGCGCGATCCAGCTCGTCGTGCATGCGCCGTTCCGTCTGCAGCACCTCGAGCTCGGCCACCTTCTTCTTCAATTCCTCCGCCGCCTCCTGCGCCGCGGCGAGCGCAGCCGTCGCACCAGAGACCTGCTCCTGCGCGCGAGCCGCCGCAACCTTGGATTCCTGGAGCTCGATGCGCACACGATCGTACTCTGCCTTCAGCTCGTTGAAATCCTTTTCGGTGAAGGAGATCTGCGCGCGTCTCGTGCGCAGCGTCCCAAGCGTCGACTGAACGCGCATGACCTCCTGCCGGATTCGCGTCTGCTCGAGCTTGAGCTGCGGCTCCCGCTCCAGCATCGCCTGAAACCGCGCCGCTTCAGCCTCCATCGGAGTGAGCCGCTCGACCTCCGCGATCACTTCGGCGTGGCGGGCCGGATCGTATCCCGGAGGAATCCGCGAGATGTCGCGCTTCATCTGCAACTGGCGTTGCTGCTTCACGGCGATATCGCGCACTATCGTGCCGAGCTCCTGGACCGCGAGCTGGACCTTGGCGAGCCTCCGTTCGAGCGTGCCGACCTCCTGCATCAACGCGCGACGCCGCTCGTCGAGCTGATGCACGTCTTCCGGCATGTGTTCCAGCTGCTCGACACGGGCCTTGTAGTAGTTGCCATCCACGTTCACCGTCTCGATAAGCTCGTCGAGATGCTCGACGACCGTGTGGAGACTTCCACCCAGAGGGCGGCTGCAGGTCGGACACTCGCCATCTTCGCCGACCGCGACGACGCGATCCCGCTGGTGCTTGACCTCCAGATACTGCTGCCTGAGCGCTTCGCGCTTCGTCTGCGCCTCCTGGCGGTCGCGAACCCACTCGGTGCGCCGGGCTTCGAGCAATCCCTGCGCGTCTTCCAGCTCCGCGCGAGTCTTCTCGAGCTCGAGCGTCGCTTCTTCCTCGAGGGCCGGCGCCTTCTCGATTCGGGAATGCCTCTCCTCCAGACGGGCGATCTCCTCGCGCAGCGCTGCCTCCGCTTCGAGGAGCGTCTTGCGGCGCCCTTCCTCGCGATAAAGCGTGTTGAGTGCCTGGAGCTCGACATTGAACGCGAAGAGCGGCTCGATCGCCTCTCGCAACGCGTCGAGCTGTGACCTCGCGGCCTTGACGCCCTCGAGCTCGCGCGCGATGCGCTCGTTGTCGCGGTGAAGCGCCGCCTCTTTTTCTTCCGCAACGGTGATTTGCGTCAGGAGCTGTGCCGATTGCTCGCGCTGGCGCTGCACCATTTCCCATCGCGGCTCCACTGCCATCATCTCCCGCTGCCGCACTGCTCCGCGATGCGCGGCCTGCTGAGCGCGTGCCTCAGCCTCTTCCCTTCTCGACGCGGCTTCGGCCAGCAGGCGCAAGACCGCCTCGGGATCCGGCATCCCACGTTGCATCCCGTCGCTCGCCGCTTTCACACGATTTCTTTTCTCGCGCGTGAGGTCCTGCGCGATACGCAACTTCTCGTAACCCAGCACCCGCGACAGAAACTGCCCGCGCTTGGCGGGCGACATTGCCGCCATCACGGCCAACTCTTTTTGTCCGGTGAAGTACGTGTGGAAGAATTCTGACAGCGACATTCCGAGCCGCCGCTGCAAGAGCTCGGTGACGCCCGAGATCGAGTTCGCGATCGGGGTATCGGCGCCATCCAGGAAAAGCTCGGCGCTGGTCAGCCCGCGAACAACGCGATAGCGATGCCCGCCAAGCTCGAAATCGAGCTCGACTTCAACCGGAACCCGCGGCCCGGCGTGCATGCGTCGGATGGAGTCACGATTACCTCGGATCGCCGGGTTCCCGTACAGCGCCCAGGCGATCGCCTCGAGAATTGTCGTCTTGCCGGCGCCGTTGGGCCCAATGATCCCTGTGAGCCCCGTCTCGAAATTGATCTGCGTCCGCGCGTGCTGGCGAAAGTTGGTCAGCTGGAGAGTGTGCAGCCTCACGCTAGCACGTCCTCTTCGGTCGGACCCGCGACGAGGTCCGCCTCCCGGAGGTAATGCAATCCCAGCTCGACCAGCGTTTCGCGGTCGATATTCTCGGTCAGCACGCGGGTTCTCAGCTTGTCGCGAACCGTGTCCGCGAGAGACGCCCGGCGCCCCCACGGCGCTCCTTGCCCGTTTTCTCGCCTCACGATCTCGGGACGGCGCGTATCCAGATGGAAGTGCAGCGCCTTTCGCGAGTACTCACGGAGCGATCTGTGATCAAGCTCGCGCAAGATGTGCCGTGGCACATCGCGAATCACGAGTCGCACGATCTTATCGTCGATGCCCCCCTCTGCGCCGTCGACTGCCGCACGAATCGCCTCGTCAAGGGAAGCGGGCGACATTCCTGCGCCGGAAAGGGGTGTCAGATCGTTCCATTGCCGCAACGGTGGAATCCGGTGAAACGTGTGCTTCCCCGTCGCCAGATCGTGCTCGATGATACCTTTGCCGCCTGTTCTGGATTCGCGGTCCTGCCTTGGCTCGGGCGAACTACTGGCGCGCTCTTCCGCTTGCTCTCCCCAGGCATTTGTGCTCGTGTAGTCGAGCGATCCCGAGTAGAACGCGTTCGGGGCAACTGAGCGGTAGACATGATAATGACCGAGGGCGACGTAGTCGAAGTGCTCGGCCCGGAGCTCGCGCACCGTAATTCCCATCGGACGGCGACCGAGGTCGCTCGCGCCCGGGGGGATAATTCCCTCTATCAATCCGTGACGAAGCTGGATGTTGTATTTCGCCGCTGCGTCCGGCTCGGGAACAACAGGCGGCGCCATGTAGGGCACCGCGAGGATCGAAAGGTCGAGCTCGTGAAAAGTCAGCCGTTTCACCGGGCCTTCCACCACCGTGATCCCGAGTGGCGTGAAGAGATGGAGAATGCATCCAGTCTCTCGCGTGCGCGGAGTATCGTGATTTCCAGCCACCATCACCACCGTAGCGTCCGGCAGCGACTGCATCAGACGCGAGAACTGGTAGTAAGCGTGCAGAATGGCCGGATTGCCGGGGCGCACGGCGTGGAATACGTCTCCAGCGATGAGCACCAGATCGGGCTTGAGCTCGATCACCTTGTCGATGACACGACGAAAGGTCAGGGCGACATCCGCCTCTCGCTGGTTGATCCCGGCGGGCGTGAGTCGCTCGTATTGTTTAAAGCCCAGGTGTATGTCCGCGAGGTGGACCAGTCTCATCGTTCGCGCATCGCCCGTATCCATTGCGTGATTTTCGTCCGCACCTGCATCGGAGAACGCTGCAGCTCGCCCTTCCTGGCCGGACCCGATGCGATCGTCGAACGTACGATGATGGTGCTCTTCGAGTCAGTAATCCAGCCGAGCCGTCGGTCGATCTCGATTGTGCCCCCGAGCGTGCCCGAAGTCGTGTAACCGGCGCCTGGCCTGGGCGCGCCCGGCACGTTGATCCGCGACATCGTGCCCTGCATTGAGATGTAGGCGATATCCCCGTTCCTGCTCAGCGAGTCGAGCCGGAACGTCGCCCGTACCGAGCCCATCGTGCCTGGATCGCCGCTCAGCGGGATCTTCATCTCGCGCGTCCATTTTTCCCCCACTGATACCGGCCCCCGGGTGAGCACGGCCGGCATCTCGCCGAAGATGTGCCGGAGCTCGCCGTCGGGATCTTCGTCGTCCACGACCTCCATCGACCCGTCCGTGGAAACGCGCAGCCAGACGCGCTTTGACTGCAGTGTCCTCCGCCTGAGATCGGCGAGCGCGGCCGCCGATGCGGGAGTCATCGCGACCGAATCCGTGATCGTCTGCATCAGCGTGCCCGCGGACGTCCACTGCTGCGCTATCGCGCGAGTGTACACCTCGATGGACGTCGTCATCGAGCTGGTCGAATCGTGTCCGCCATTGCGCGTCGTGCCCGTCATCTCGACCGACTGGGTGAGATGCATCCGCAGCGTATCGCCGATATGGGGTTTGATCTCGAGCACGACCGTTTGGGAAAGCGCGAGGTTTGCAAAGAGAACGACCAGCATTACAGCCCCGACTCCGAATCCCGCCCCGCTGCGCGCCGCTCTAAAAGCCATACGGATCGTTTTCCGGGGCTGACTTGATGCTGGCCGCCAACGGACGCGGCGCCGCCTGCGCCGGAATGATCCGCCGGAATTGCGAGGCAAAGTACGCCTTCACGTTCTCCGGCCGCGCCAGAAGTGTCGCGTTGCGCGCCCTGATCACCTCTTCTTCCGTATAAAGGGCGGTGATGTCCTGAACCCAGGTCAGCGTGATGGCCGGATCGAGCTGCCGAAGCGCGCGCAGAATCGACTCGTCGAGCGGGACGTCGCTCGCCTGCGGGTAACGCTCGGATCCCTCCCGTCCCTGCATCACGGGGGGCCGCGGGAACCGCACGAAGATCGGTTGGGTGAAATGTGGATGTCGAATCATCAACTGCCCTTTCTCCAGCGTCGCGAGCTTCGTCCGGGTGGCGGGACTCAGCACCGCGTACCCAGGCGTGGAAAGCTCGTCCGGATCCATTCTGCCGAAAAGCGAAGTACCTGAGTTGCCGACGACTCTCCGATGCACCTGCGAGCGGAACTGCTGCGCACTGAACAGAACGAGACCGAGGTAGCGGCCACGCTCCGCGATATCGAGCAGCATCTTCCTGACGTAGGTATCGGCTCCATCGCCGGGAGCATACTTGTTGAGCTCGTCGACGAACACGACGAGGTGTTTGACGCCCAGGTCCCGTCGCTCCAGGTGCTCGCGGAGCTTGGAGACGATGCGAGCGAAGATGAGATCCTGCGCATCTTCCTCCAGATTGGCGACGTCGACTACGTACACCGTGCGGTCGCTAAAGCTCCCGAACGGAAGGTCGCTGACGGCCCCCGAATCCGTGACCAGACCGGCGCAGCGCGTCGAGATGTTCGACAGCCGGTTTCGCATCTTGCGGATCGTGGCGACGTGGTGCGTCCGCCAGCTCTCGCCGTCGCGCTTTTCCATCCCCTGAAGGACGTCCTTGAACCACGCTTCGAGGTCGGCGAAGGACTGAACCCTGTGCTTCTTGCTCAGCCCGGCATCCGTGAACTCCTTGTCCACCACGTTCTCGGAGATGAAATCGACGAGAGCGTCGGCTTTTGCATCCACGTCGTCCTTGTTGAGCAAGACCTCCGCGTACTTGAGGACTTCGCGCAGTCCCCAGGTGAGCGGCGTCACGTTGCCGAGGAGCGCCTCGTTGTTGCGGAACGTGTTGAGCGTCAGGCCCTTGGACGTATAAGGAGCGAAGTACTGGACGTTCTCGAACGGCTTGGGCTCTACGCCGAGCTTTTCGTAGAGAACTTCGTCGGACTCGTCGACTTTTCCCGGCTGATCGAGATAACAGAGATCGGGACCCTTGACGTTGAACGCGACGGCCGCGATGGACCCCTTGTCCTCGGGGAAATGCTTGAACAGCGAAGCGAGCAGCCACTCGACGGCGCTCGTCTTGGTCGCAAGACCAGATACGCCCGTGATGTTGAGATGCGCCGCCTCGGGCCCGAGCAGAAAATCCGCGTCGAGATAAATAACCGCGTCCGTGCCGCCAGCCCGATAGACACCTACGGGTATACCGGTATTCGCGCCCTCGCGGAGATAGCTGTCCATCCGCAGCGCGACCTGAACGTCGGCTTCGTCGGCGAGAAAGACCTGGCCCATCGGAACCGGCTGGAGCGGCTCTTCGGGAATCTGCCGCAGCACCGCCGCCGTGTAGAGACGGATCTCGGCTCTTTCGGTCGCGGCGTATCCAGCGGTCGTCGGGAGTCCGTCGTGTCCGAGCACGTCGTGCATCGGCGACTGGAGGTCCGTGTAGCTGAACCCCTCGACGATGATACCGTAGATGTGAGGGATCTGGCCCGACACCGGCTGAGATCCGTCGACGCGCACGATCGTGCCGATTCCGACTGGCGAATCGATCGCCGTCCAGAAGTGAAATTCGTGCGGAGTGTTCGGCTTTCTCTCCGTCGCTACTACGCGGCCCAAGGCTTCGCTCATGAAATCGCTCTCAGAAATTCTTCGCAGTCCCGTACGCCATAGGCCATCTTGTCCCACCGGCCATCGGGAAGCGAGAGGGGAGTCGTTTCCGCCATCACCCAGCGCGAAACCTCGTCCGCTCTCTCGGGGGCTTGCTCGCATTCGGCTATTTCGACTCGCACCAGACCCCACATTGGATCGTGGCCCTCGCTTTCGCGCAGACGCAGGTACCAGCTCAGTACCGCGTTGCGAGAGCGGGGCGAGACGCGGAAGATCGACGACCGCTCTCCTTTCTCGAGACCGAGCACAATTGGGAGCGCATCGCCTTCGACATAAAGCGTGCGGTGGCTCTTGATGACACCAACCGCGCGAAACGATGTGGCGACCTTCTCACTGCGATTGATGCCGCCGTCAATGAACAGCGGAGACTCCCCGCGCTCGCACCACGCTTCCGCCAGCCGGTCCTCGAGCCGGTCGCGATCCTGATCGACCGCGCGGATCGCGCGCTCGAGCAGAGCCGCGGGGTGCCTGCTCGGATATTCTCCGTCCTTGTCGGCGATCGATGTGTCCACGAGCTGCCACCCGCCATGGGCGGACGGGGCAGCACCCGCCGGCTCGGCAAGCTCCGGCAAGTATCGAAGCGGGAGGTAGATCTTCCGCTCCACGCGCGGCGGCTGGTTGTCCCACGTCGTCATCCGTCGATCGACCCGCACTCGCACGGCGGCCGATACGGTCCCGAAGACGATCGGCGCGCCCGACGCGTGGTGCGCGACGACCCGCACGTTCTGCGCTCCATCAAGGAACGCACCAAATCCGGACGGCGTTTCGCGCGAGAGATTCGGGATTCTGATGGCGCGGAGTGTGGTCCCCTCCGCAAGCTGCGCGGACCGCAGAATCGGCGCGTCGCTGTGTGCAACGGGCTCGATGGAGCTCGCGCCCTCCACCACGCTCACGCCCGGCAACCGCTGCATCAGCAGCCGGAGCGCGGCCCGGCTTGCCGCGTCCGGACCGGAGCTGCTCAACAGCATTCCTGCTACTCCAGCCCGATGTCCCAGGCCTGCTCGAGATCCTTTTTCGAGTACGCCCGGAATGCGGTGAGAGTGTGCGTCGACTTGATCCCGGGAACAACGGTCACTTCCTCGGTCACGATTCGGGCGATCGCCTCGTGCTCGGAGACTTCCACCATGGCAACCAGGTCCCACTCGCCGGACACTGAGTAGACCTGGGAAACGCCACCGATGCCCGCCAGTTTGGTCGCGCATTCGGCGATTCGCTTCGGCTCGGCCTTGATCAATACGATGGCGGTAATCATGGGTGCCCCGATGCTGCTATCTTTGGTGAGCGGCGACGCCGCGAGGAAGCCGCGTTGCGGCAAGTCATAATAACGATATCGGCGGGGCGGATACTCCGCCACGTTGCGAAATAGAGGCGAGGATGCCGGAATTGGAGGAAGTTGGAGAGCGCGCCACTTCACAGGCTGGGCGCGGCCAGAACCTGGTCTACACGCTCCCGCACACAACCGGGTCGATCGCGGAGTTTCTCGTTCCCGCGCTTGCTCGCGTCGATCCTTCGGCCGGAGGCACCCAAGTCGTAGTGGTGACTCGCGATGCGGAAACGGCGCTCGCGATTTCCGACACGATTCTCCGCCTTTCAGGACCGGGTGGAATCGAAGTGGTCCCCGTAACGAGCGCTCCCCGCGCCGGAAGAATCTTCAAAACGCGGCCGGTTCTCGCCGTCGCCGGGACGGCATCGGAGCTTAGCGAACTCATTCGCGCTTCAGTCCTCAAGGTGGACACCGTGCGGACTATTGCCCTCGCCTGGGTCGACGACATCCTCGAGGAAGGGCCCGAGACTATCGCCGCCCTGGAAGTACTCCTCGGCGAGCTGAGTGATGCCGGGCGCATCATCGTCGCAAGAAAGCTGACGCCCGCCGTGGAGGATCTCACCGAGCGATACGCCCGGCGCGCGCGCCGGGTGGGACCGCCGGAGACCGAAGTGCCGCAGGTGCCCGCGGATTACGAGATGCCGATCATCAGGTACGTCACCGTCGCCGGTACGGCACGCTCGAGCGCGCTCCGGAGATTGCTCGACGATCTCGATCCACCCTCAGCCGTAATCGTGGCGCGGGACGAATCAGCCGCAGCTGAAGCCGCGCGCACCGTAAGAACACTCGGCTATCACGAAGACGATAAATCGATCAATGTGCTCCGAGGCGAAGTGGGAAATGCTCCCGCTCACACAGTGATCTTCTATCAGCCGCCAGTGATTCCCGCCGAGCTGCAGCGCGTCGCTCAGGCGAGGCCCGTGCAAATCGTCGTGCTGGCCGCGCCCGGTGAAGTCCCGTGGCTGAGAGAGCTCGCCACCGGAAGGCTCGAACCACTAAACCTTCATGGGCCGGAGCGCCGGGCGCGCGACCGCGAAGAAGCTGTTCGCGAAGAGCTGCGCGCCGTCCTCGTCCGGGGAGTTCCACCGCGCGAGATGATCTCTCTCGAGCCGCTGCTCCGCGAGTTCGACGGAACCGAGCTCGCAGCGGCTGCTCTCCACGTTCTCGAGCGAGAAAGAGCGCAACGGAGAATGGCAGAGGCAAACAAGGTTGCCGTCGCCGCCGCGCGTCCGCGACCTTCCGATGGCGAACGCTCGCCAGGCGCCACGGGTGGCATGACGCGGCTGTTCATGACGATCGGTACGCGCGATGGGATCAAGGTCGGTGATCTGATGGGCGTCATCGCCGGAGAGGGCGGGATTGCCGGTGACCGGGTCGGAAAGATCGATCTGCGCGAGAGTCACGCGCTGGTGGAAGTCGCGGAAGCCGACGCAGCCGGAGTGATCGCCAGAGTCAACGGCGCGACGATCAAAGGTCGCCGCGTTGTAGTGCGCGGCGAGCGCGACAAGGAAGATCGGGAGCGCGCTGCTGGAGCAAGATCAGAGCGTCCCTCCGGACCCCGAGGAGATCGTCCAGACCGCGGGTCGCGCGATCGCGGCGGTCCGCCGCGCGGACGCCCGGGCGCTCCCCGCCGTGAGTCGTCCGACCGTCCTGGTCGTGGAGGACCTCCCCGCCGGGATCGCGACCGCTAATGAGCGGGCCGAGCGGGCCATTCCACCAGAGCGGTGGATGGATAGAGGTAATTGCAGGCGTGATGTTCAGCGGAAAGAGCGAAGAGCTGCTACGTCGCGTCCGGCGCGCGACCATTGCGCGCAAGCGCGTGCAGGTCTTCAAGTCGCACCTCGATGCGCGGTACGCCGGTGTCTACGCAGTCTCGAGTCACGACGGCCGCACGGTCGAGGCGATTCCGGCGGATTCGGCCGCCCAGATCGGCCAGCAGATCGATCCGATGGCCAACGTCATCGCAATCGACGAGGCCCAGTTCCTCGATGAGGGCATTGTCCCGCTGGTGACCTCTCTTGCGGCCCGTGGCCGCCGGGTGATCGTGGCTGGGACCGACACGGACTTCCGGGGAGAGCCGTTCGGCGCCATGCCCGATCTAATGGCTATTGCTGAGGTCGTGGACAAGCTGCACGCGATTTGCGTTCTCTGCGGAGGCCCCGCTAGCCGCAATCAACGGCTCATCGGAGGCCGTCCAGCACCCTACAACTCGCCGCAGATCATGGTCGGAGGGACCGAATCTTACGAGGCGCGTTGCCGCATGTGTCACACCGTACCAGCGAGCGACGCGGCGCAGGTTCCGCTCCTTTAGCTGCTTGTCCAGCCGCTGAGGAGCACCGTACAGCTCCAACAGCAGTTTATGCGTGACAGGATTGGAGGAGTTTCCTATCTTGGCCACACAGGGCCGCTGATCCCACCTCAATCCAGTGACAGATGATTCGCATCGGACTGACAGGAAATATCGCCAGCGGGAAATCGGAAGTAGCCCGCATGCTGGCCGCGCATGGGGCGACCGTCATCGACGCCGACGTGCTGGCGCGCGAGGCCGTGGAACCCGATACACAGGCCCTGAAGGACATCGTCAAGCGCTGGGGCAAGGAGGTTCTCAAGAATGACGGAAGCCTCGACCGCGGCGCGCTCCGCCAGATCGTCTTCGCCGACCAGAGTGAGCTCGACGCGCTCAACCGAATCGTCCACCCCGGCGTCACCCGACTTCGCGACCGTGAGGTCGCCATCGCGAAGGAGCGCGGCGACCAGATCGTCGTCCAGGTAATTCCGCTCCTGTTCGAGAGGAATCTCGTCGACGAGTTCGACGCGATCGTACTCGTGGATGCGCCGCGACCCCTGAGACTCGAGAGGCTGGTCGCTACACGCGGCCTGGAAGAGACCGATGCGATGAACATGATCGCCTCCCAGATGCCGGCTGAGCTCAAGCGCGCGCGCGCGGATTACTGCGTCGAGAACACCGGCACACTCGAGGACCTGGAGCGCAGCGTCGACGCGCTCTGGAGCTCTCTTCAGCGCGATGCGTCGAAGGTAGAACGCGTTGCCGCTATGGATCGCGTCGCTTCTGGCTCGGAAGCCGCCTCTCCTCGGTTTCTTGACTCTGTTTTGGGGCACGGGTAGACTTCGCGCCCGGCGGGTCCAGGCAAGCATCCATCAGCGGAGCATAATTGGCAAACATTCCGAACGATCTCCAGTACACGGAGGAGCACGAGTACGTCCGGAAGGGCAAGGACGGCACGGCGGACATCGGGATCACCGACTACGCTCAGGGAGAGCTGGGCGACATCGTTTACATCGAGCTGCCCAAAGTCGGGACGAAGTTCGGCAAACATGATGTGTTCGGCACCATCGAGGCAGTGAAGGCCGTGTCCGAGCTGTTCGCACCGATCGCCGGCGAGGTCGTGGCGATCAACGATCGTCTCGACAAGGAGCCCGCTCTCGTCAACACCGATCCCTATGGCGCGGGCTGGATGATCAAGATGAAGCCTACCAACCCGTCGGAGATCGATGCGCTGTTGAAGGCGGATGCGTACACGAAGCACATCGCGGGGTAACTGCAACAGAACAAGTTGTGAGCTGACAGCTAAAAACGCGGAAAGCTCACTAGCCTCACGACGCCGGGACGCCCCTCGTGGCGTGATGGCACAGGCGGCGCGATAGGAACAACGCGCGAGGAAACGGTGACGACTTCCCAGCGTCGGTACGCGTTCCTCCGTCATGGGAGAATTCAGCAAGCTCCATGTGTGGCGGAAGGCGCATGCACTCGCGCCCAACGTATACCGTGCCGCGATGCGTATTCGAAGCTCCAACCTCGCATCTCTGCGGGCGCAGATGATCCGCGCGGCCATGTCGATCCCAGCCAATATCGTGGAGGGTCGGGGCCAAACGAGCGATCGAGATTTTTGTCGATTCCTGCGCTACTCGCTCCATTCCAGCTCGGAGCTTGAGTACCACCCGGTAGTGGCGCGAGACATTAAGGCGATCAGCCTCAATGATTTCAAATCGCTATTTGATCAGCTCATAGAAGTTAGAAAAATGCTTTACGGCCTGATAAAAAGCATCTCCCAACCGGACCACCCCTCCTGTTCGACCCCGACGTGACGTCCCGACGCAGTGAGGCTAAGGGGCTTTCAGCTGTTCCGCTATCGGCTCACGACTTGTTCAGTTGTCGTCACCAACGGATACCCGCTCAGCCGATCCCTGCCTCAGCATCAACATAAGAATCGGTAGGCGGGCACGAGCAAATAAGGTTCCGATCCCCGTACGCACTCTCGACCCGTGCGACCGCGGGCCAGAACTTGAACTCCCTGCTCCACTCCGCCGGAAACGCCGCCTGCTCTCTCGTGTAGGGATGCGTCCAGGTCGTGGCCGTGACCCGCCCTACCGTATGCGGCGAGTTCTTCAGGACATTGTCCTTCCTGTCCGCTTCTCCGCTCTCGATCTCCCCGATCTCGGCGCGGATCGAGATCATCGCCTCGCAGAAGCGGTCGAGCTCTTCCTTCGGCTCGCTCTCCGTCGGCTCGATCATGAGGGTTCCAGGCACAGGAAACGAGACCGTCGGTGCGTGAAAGCCGTAGTCCATCAACCGCTTCGCGATGTCCTCGACCTCGACGCCGCTCGTCTGCTTCACCACTCGAGTGTCGACGATGCACTCGTGCGCGACTGTTCCGTGCGCGCCCTTGTACAACACGGGAAAGTGCTGCTCGAGCCGCTTCGCGATGTAGTTCGCGTTCAGGATCGCAACCCTGGTCGCGTACTCCAGGCCCTCTCCGCCCATCAACTTGATGTAGGCATACGAGATCGGGAGGATGCTCGCACTTCCCCACGGCGCAGCCGAAACCGCGCCGACCTCGTGCCTTCCGTCGAGCCTCACCACCGGATGCCCCGGCAGGAATGGGACGAGATGCTTCGCGACGCCGATCGGTCCCATCCCGGGTCCGCCGCCGCCGTGAGGAATGCAAAAAGTCTTGTGGAGATTGAGGTGGCACACGTCGGCGCCGATGTCGGCTGGACGGCAGAGGCCGACCATCGCGTTCATGTTCGCGCCATCCATGTAGACCTGGCCACCGTACTTGTGGACGATTTCGCAGATCTCGACGATCGATTCCTCGAATACGCCGTGTGTCGACGGATACGTGACCATCAGCGCCGCAAGGTGCAGCCCGTGCTCCTCGGCCTTCGCGCGAAGGTCGGCGACGTCGATGTTTCCGCGGTCGTCGGTCTTCACCACGACGACCTGCATACCCGCCATTACCGCGCTCGCCGGGTTCGTCCCGTGCGCCGACTGCGGTATGAGGCAGACTTTGCGATGTGATTCGCTGCGCGACGCGTGATACGCATCGATCACCAGCAGTCCCGCGAACTCTCCCTGCGAGCCGGCATTCGGCTGCAGCGAGATTCCCGCGAACCCCGTGATTTCGGCGAGGGCGCTTTCGAGCTCATCGAACAGCTGTCTGTACCCGTCGGTCTGGTCGAGCGGCGCGAATGGATGGATCTTCGCAAATCCGGGCCAGGTGATCGGCATCATCTCAGCCGTCGCGTTCAGCTTCATCGTGCAGGAGCCGAGCGGAATCATGGAGTGGACGAGCGAGAGGTCGCGCGACTGGAGCTTGTACATGTAGCGGAGCATTTCCGTCTCCGCATGGTGCTTGTTGAACACCGGGTGCGTCAGAAACGGAGTGGTCCGGTTGAATCGCTCGTCGTAGCGCGCGTCGATGCCCGACGCGAGGTCGTCGATTCCGAAGTCGGGATCCTTCCCGCCATTGAATGCCGCGAGGAGGTTGGTGATGTCGCTGTTGTTGACGGTCTCGTCGAGCGCGACGACGATGCTTCTGTCTTCCATGACGCGCACGTTGATGCGCCGGTTCCGCGCCTCATCGACGATAGTTTGTCCGTTGCGCTTGCCCATCGCCACGCGAATGGTGTCGAAGTAATCCTCGTGCACGATCGTGTACCCGAGTCTGCGCACGCCTTCCGCGAGCGTGCCCGCGAACCCGTGCACCCGTCGCGCGATGCGAGACAAGCCAAGCGGCCCATGGTAGACGGCATACATGCCCGCCACAACGGCCAGCAGCACCTGCGCCGTGCACACGTTGCTCGTCGCTTTCTCCCGTCTGATGTGCTGCTCTCGCGTCTGCAGCGCCATCCGCAGAGCAGGCCTTCCGTCAGCGTCGCGGGACACGCCGATGATTCGTCCCGGGATGAAGCGCTTGAACTCGTCCTTCGTCGCGAAAAACGCCGCGTGCGGTCCGCCATAGCCGAGGGGGACACCGAAACGCTGCGTATTGCCGACGACGATGTCGGTGCCCCACTCGCCCGGCGGCATGAGGAGCACGAGGCTCAGGAGGTCTGCCGCCACTGTAATCAATGCGTCCGCGGCGTGAGCTTTTTCGACAGTACTCGTGTAATCGATCACCGCGCCGTCCGTCGCCGGATACTGCACCAGCGCGCCGAACACGTCGGGACCGATCTCGAAATCCTCGGCGCTCGACACTCGCACTTCGATTCCGCGCACACCGGCGCGGGTTTTCACGACGTCGATCGTCTGCGGATGGCACTCAGCCGCGACGAGAAAGACTTCCTTGCCTGGCTTGCCCTTGAGCGCGTAACTCATCGTCATCGCTTCGGCCGCCGCGGTCGCTTCGTCGAGCAGCGATGCGTTCGCAATCTCGAGCCCCGTGAGATCGATCACCATCGTCTGAAAGTTCAGCAGCGCCTCCAGCCGGCCCTGCGCGATCTCGGCCTGATATGGAGTGTAGGCCGTGTACCAGGCGGGATTCTCGATGATGTTCCGCTGAATGACCGGCGGGGTTACGGTGTCCGAATACCCCATGCCGATGAAGGACCGAAAGACCTGGTTCTTCGCGGCGAGAGCGCGGAAATAGGTCAGGACCTCGAGCTCCGTCATCCCCTTCGGCAGATCCAGACCCTCTGACAGCCTGATCTTTCTCGGAACCGTCGCGTCCATCAGCGCATCGAGCGATGGAAAACCGAGAATCTTCAGCATCTCGGCCACATCGTGCTCATCTGGTCCTACATGTCGGGGAACGAAAGATTCAGCGGGAGGAATCGCAGCTTCAACGTGCTTGATTGTGGTGCTCATAGGAGTGACAATTTAACACTCTATGCACCCCCGGCGAAGTTGCAGTCGCTGGCGCCTTCTCCTCGCGGCGCCCCGCTCGGGCGCCGAGAACATGGCGCGCGATACGGCGCTGCAGGCGCGCGCCGCGCGAACGGGCGAAACGGTGTTCAGCATCTACTCGTGGAGCCGTCCGACGCTCTCGTTCGGGCGCAACCAGCCAGCCGCGGGACTCTACGATATGGGGAAGATCCGCCTTGCCGCAATCGATGTTGTGCGGCGACCCACTGGCGGCCGCGCGATTCTGCATCACCGTGAGGTTACCTACAGCGTCACCGCGCCAGCGGATGACGGGTCGCCGCTCCAGCAGACGTACTCGCGCATAAATCGAATTCTGCAAACAGGTCTCCAGCGGCTCGGAGTTTCCGTCGAGCTTGCTACGCCAACCCGGCGCGCGCCCGTGCCGAGCGTGCGGCCCTGCTTCGAGATTCCCGGCGAGGGCGAACTCACCGCGAGGGGTAGCAAGCTTGTCGGCAGCGCCCAATGGCGGGACGATGGCGCGCTGTTGCAGCACGGCTCCATCCTCGTCGATGATGATCAGTCCTCGCTCACTGACCTCGCGTCCGTTCCTGAGGCAATGAGCGAGTCCGTGCCGGTGCCGGCAACGCTTCATGCCCTGTTGGGGCGCGTACCCGGCGTCAACGAAGTGGCGGACGCGATGTTCGAAGCGGTTCGGTCGCTCGAAGACGCGGACGCGACCGAGCTGGAGGAATCGGAGATACGAGACGAGGCCCTGGAGCGCGTCCCACATTTTCTAGATGAGGTTTGGACATGGCGGCGATGAAGTATTCTCTGGCCCTCTGCGCAATCGTTCTCTCCGGTTGTGTCGGCGGTGAGTCCTCGGCAAAAAGCTCCGGCGGCACGCTCGCCATCTCCACCGGCGGCGACCCGGATGTGTTGATCCCGTCGCTAGTGCAGAGCGTGCAGGGAGCGCAAATCACCGACATGATCTTCGACCGTCTCGCCGACATAGGCGATTCCCTCAACATCGTCAACGACAAAGGCTTCACGCCAAGGCTCGCGGATCGCTGGACGTGGAGCGCCGACTCGCTCAGCATCGCATTCCATGTCAACCCTGCCGCGAAGTGGCACGATGGGGTTCCCGTGCGCTCGGGTGACGTGAGGTTCACGGTCGTCAGCGCCAAGGATTCAACCCTGGGTTCGGCAATCGCTCCGCTGCTGACGAACATCGACTCGGTCACGACTCCCGATTCCGCGACTGCCGTCTTCTGGTTCCGCGCGAGATCGCCGCAGCAGTTCTTCGACGCGGTTTATCAACTGCCGATAATGCCCGAGCACGTCTGGAAGGACATTGCTCCCATGAGCTGGCGGGCGTCAGAAGCTGCCAAGCATCCCATCGGATCCGGCCAATTCCGGTTCGAGCGGTGGATCCCACGCGCCGCCGTGGAAGTCGTCGCTGACACGGGTAACTATCGCGGCGCCCCGAAGCTGAGCCGCGTGGTGTGGAGCATCGCTCCTGACTTTTCGACCGCCGTCACGAGAGTTCTCAGCGGAGAAGCGGATTTCATCCAGCAGCTCCAGCCCGAGAACCTGCCGGAGATTGCCAAGCATCCGGAGCTTTTAACGAAGAAATACAACGCGCTCCAGTACGTGTTCGCGCAGTTCAATCTGCGCGATCCGGCCGACCACGAACGCCCGCATCGCATCTTCGGCAACCGGGAGCTCCGCCGCGCGCTGACTATGGCAACGGATCGCGTGACTATCGTCCGGAGCGCTTACGATTCGCTGGCCCTGCCCGCACTTGGCCCAACCGTGCGCGCATATCCGACGACCGACCCTAACCTCCCGCAGATTCCGTTCGATCTTTCGCGAGCGCGCCAGGTTCTCGACTCGCTGGGATGGCGCGTCACGGGCAGCGAGGGGTTCCGCTCTCGCAACGGCCGCCCGCTCGAGTTCGGACTCGCCGTACCGGCCAGCAGCTCGGTACGCAACCGTTTGGCGGTTCTCCTTCAGGAGCAGCTTCGACAGGCGGGCGTCAAGGTCAACATCGAGCGGCTCGATTTCCCGGTGCTCATCGAGCGCATGCGAAAACGCTCGTTCGACGTCGTGATCGGACAATGGAACACGCAGCCGAGTCCGAGCTCGGTGCGTGGTTCATGGGGGACGGGCGGGTCGCGCGCCACGAGCGGGAACAACACCGGCTCGTACGAGAATCCGGTTTTCGACGCCTACGTCGACAGCGCGCTCGCGTCGTTCGATCCGGCGGCACGGAAGGCGTACTTCACCAAGGCATACACGACGATCATTCAGGACGCGCCGGCCATCTGGATCGCGGAGGCCCTTCCGAGAGTCGCCTATCATTCGCGAATTCAGCTCGCGCCGCTCAGGCCCGACGCCTGGTGGGCGCACCTTTCGGAGTGGTGGATCCCAGCCGACAAGCGAATCGCGCGCGATAACGTACCCGTAACACCGCCCCCTCCCGCTCTGCCAGCGGGCCAGAAAACCCCGTAACGGGTGCTGGGTTACATCGCTCGACGGCTGGCGCAAGCGGTGGTGATCGTCGCCATCGTCGGCGCCGTCACCTTCGCGCTGATTCACCTCGCGCCGGGTGATCCGTTCAGCGCCGTGATGGACAATCCAAATGTGAGCGAGAGAGTCCGGGCGACTTTGCGCGCGCAGTACGGCCTCGACCAGCCGCTGCCAGAGCAGTTCGTCCGGTACTTCGGCTCCCTCGCGCGCGGTGACCTGGGATGGTCATTTTCGCACGACCAGCCGGTTCGCGAAGTCCTCGCCAGAGCGCTGCCAAATACCGCGCTTCTCATGGCCGTCGCGCTCTTCGGAAGCTTTTCGCTCGGTATTCTCATCGCTCTCATCCAGGTTGGGCGCCGCGGGACCGCGACCGATCAGGTCATCAGCGGCATCTCACTCTTCTTTTTTTCGATGCCGGATTTCTGGCTGGGGATTCTGACGCTGCTCGCGTTCACCTACTGGCTGCCGATTTTTCCCGTTGGCGGCGCCGTCGATCCGGTGATGCACGAGTACATGGGATTAGGCGGCCGCGTCCTCGACCGCCTCCGGCATCTCGCGCTTCCAGCGCTCACTCTGACGATCCTCGCCGCCGCCGGTGTCGCGCGATACCAGCGCGCCGCGCTGCTCGATGTGCTTCCCGCCGATTATATCCGCACCGCGCGACTCAAGGGCCTCACGGAGCGAGAGATCCTCCGCCGCCACGCGCTGCGCAATGCCCTGCTGCCAATTATCACTCTGATCGGACTTTCGTTTCCCGCGCTCCTCACCGGAGCTTTCTTCATCGAGAAGATTTTCGCCTGGCCGGGAATGGGATACGCGGTCGTCAACGCCATCAGCACACGCGACTATCCGCTCGTCGTTGGAGGCGTGATACTCGGCAGCATCATGGTGACGCTGGGAAGCTTACTCGCCGACCTGCTCTATGCCTGGGCGGACCCGAGAGTTGCCAGTCGCTAATCCCGCGCGACCGCGGGAATCTCCGCGCGCGCTCGTACTGCGGCGCATTCTGCGCAAGCGGTCGTCGCGCATTGCGCTATTCGTGCTCGGGGTGATTGTCCTGGTGGGACTTCTCGCGCCGCTCATTGCGCCGTACGACCCGGCCGCGCAGCCGGACATCGTGGCGCTGAAGGATCTTCCCCCCTCGTGGGCGCACCCGTTCGGCACCGACCCGTACAGCCGGGACGTGTTGAGCCGGGTGATCTACGGCGCGCGGCTCTCCCTGATGATCGGAGTGCTGGCGACGATCGTCAGCCTCACGTTCGGCGTCGCCTACGGCGCGATCGCGGGTTATGTGGGCGGATGGCTCGACGCCGTCATGATGCGGCTGCTCGATGCCTTTCTCTCGATTCCACGCCTCCTGCTTCTGCTCGGCGTGCTCGTGGCGTGGCCCCGGATGTCGATCGGCGCGCTGGTGGTGTTCCTGGGTCTCACGGGTTGGTTCGGCCTGAGCCGCATCGTCAGAGGTCAGGTTCTTGCGTTGAAGCACGCGGAATTCGTGGCCGCCGCTCAGGCCCTGGGCGCGAGCCGGCGCCGGATTCTGGTGAGGCATTTGCTGCCTAATCTCGTCTCGCCGATCGTCGTTGCGGCAACGCTGGGCGTCGCGCATGTGATCGTCCTCGAGGCCGGGCTTTCGTACCTCGGAATAGGTGTTCCGCAGCCGCTGGCGAGCTGGGGGAACATCATCCAGGACGGTGCCGATCAGATCAGGGATCTCTGGTGGATGTCACTCTTTCCCGGGCTTTTCATGGTGCTTACGGTGATGACGCTGAATATCCTTGGCGAAGCGCTTCGAGACACCTACGATCGCCGGTGACGACTCCATGACCGCGCCCCTTCTGTCGATTCGCGATCTGCGAACATGGTTCTCCACTGAAGCAGGCGTCGCCCGCGCCGTGGATGGCGTGTCGTTCGACATCGGCGCCGGCGAAACCGTTGGGATCGTCGGCGAGTCCGGCTGCGGAAAATCCGTCACGGCTCTCTCGATCCTGCGCCTCATCCAGCCGCCCGGACGAATCGAGCCCGGCAGCGTCATCGAGTTCGAGGGAAAAGACATCGTCACGCTTGGCGACGACGAGATCCGCGACATCCGCGGCAATCGAATCTCGATGATCTTTCAGGAGCCGATGTCGGCGCTCAACCCCGTATTCACAGTCGGAGATCAGGTTGCCGAGGTGGCGAGAGTGCACGCGGGCATGAGCAGGAAGGATGCCTGGGAGAGAGCCGTGGAAATGCTCGCGCTCACCGGGATTCCCGACGCCAGCTCGCGAGCCAGCCAGTATCCGCACCAGCTTTCCGGCGGCATGCGCCAGCGCGTTCTCATCGCGATGGCGTTGATGATGAAGCCGGCTCTCGTGATCGCCGACGAGCCTACGACCGCGCTCGATGTCACGATTCAGGCGCAGATCCTCGACCTGCTGGTCGGGCTCCAGCAGAAAATCGGCACCTCGATCCTCATGATCACCCACGATCTCGGCGTCATCGCTGAAACCACATCGCGCGTGATCGTCATGTATGCGGGCGAAATCGTGGAGCAGGCGAATGTCGACGAGCTGTTTGCGAAGCCGCACCATCCCTACACCGAAGGCCTGATGCACTCGATGCCGCACATCGGGCACGACAAGGGAGAGCGGCTGAACGTCATTCCGGGCACGGTTCCATCGCCGACCGACTGGCCAGAGGGGTGCAGGTTCCGCGAACGCTGCCCGTATTCGTGGGAGCTCTGCGAGCGCGAACACCCTCCGCTCTATCAGATCGGAACCGCGCACGTCTCTCGCTGCCATCTCGCCGTCGAGCCGGACCGGCGCAATCACCCTCATTCCCCGCTCGTCGTCGAACATGGAGTCGCCGCCGCATGAATGGAATGGAGCCGCTAGTTTCGGTGCGGAATCTCCGTAAGGAGTTTCCGATCAGGAAAGGCGTTTTCTCGCGCCAGGTGGGAGCGGTCAAGGCGGTCAACGACGTGTCGTTCGACGTCGCACGCGGCGAGACGCTGGGCGTCGTCGGCGAATCAGGCTGCGGCAAGACGACGACCGGGCGCACGATCCTGCGTCTCATCGAGCCCACAGCGGGTGAGGTGCGTTTCGAGGGACGGGACGTAAGATCGATGGGCACGACCGAGCTGCGAGCGCTGCGGCGCGAGATGCAGATCATCTTCCAGGACCCGGTCTCCTCGCTCAACCCGCGCATGACCGTCGGCGCGATCATCCGCGAGGGATTGACGATCCATAAGCTGGCTGAGGGCGCAGCGGCGGATGCACGCGTGAGCCGTCTGCTCGAGGAAGTCGGATTGCGCGCGGAGTACGCCAACCGGTACCCCCATGAATTCTCCGGCGGCCAGCGCCAGCGAATCGGCATCGCGCGGGCTCTCTCGGTGGAGCCCAAGTTCATCGTCTGCGACGAGCCCGTGTCCGCGCTCGATGTCTCGGTGCAGGCACAGGTGATCAACCTGCTCGAGGATCTCCAGCGCGAGCACGACCTCACCTACATGTTCATCGCGCACGACCTGTCCGTGGTCGAGCACATCGCGGATCGCGTCGCGGTGATGTACCTGGGAAAAATCGTGGAGCTCGCGACGGCGGACGATCTTTACGCCACGCCGCTGATGCCCTACACCCAGGCGCTTCTCTCCGCCGTGCCGGTAGCGGATCCAAAGGCAAGAAAGGAGAGAATCCTCCTTCAGGGCGATGTCCCCTCCCCCGCCAATCCCCCGTCGGGATGCGTCTTCCACCCGCGCTGCCACCACCCCGCGAAGGATGCCGCTTGCGCCGCGATCGTTCCTCCGCTCGAGGAGAAGACGCCGGGACACTTCGCCGCCTGCATCAAGCAGCCGCCGACGACGGTTTCATGGGAGCAACAAAAAGAAGCTGGTGGCGTACACCCACCTGAGAGGTACCTTCCGCTTGCCGCTGTTCATGCCTGACGACCTTCACTCTTCCCAAAATGGCCAGAGATTCTAAAGACGTGTTTCATCAGCCCCAGGCAGGAACGGTTACGCACGATGAGCCACCTCCTGGACTGGAGAGCGGCGCGAGCAGGCGGACATTCTTCGGACATCCGATAGGGCTTTCCACGATCTTCTTCACGGAGATGTGGGAGCGGTTCTCGTACTACGGGATCCGTCCGCTGCTAGTGCTGTTCATGACCGCCGCTCTGGCATCGGGCGGTTTCGGGTTCGACCGGACGACGGCGTCGTCGATCGTCGGCATCTACGCCGCCAGCGTGTACCTCGCGTCGCTGCCCGGAGGGTGGATCGCCGACCGGCTTCTCGGCCTCCGGCGCGCAATCTGGTACGGCGGAATTCTCATCGCGCTGGGACATCTGTCCATCGCGCTCTCCATAGTCTTTGCGCATTCGGCTTTCTTCATCGGCCTGGTCTTCATCGTCATGGGAACGGGATTGCTCAAGCCGAACATCTCGGCGATCGTCGGCGAGCTTTACCCCGAGGGCGGAGCGAGACGCGATGCCGGTTTCTCGATTTATTACATGGGAATCAACATCGGCGCGCTCGTCGCTCCGCTCATCACCGGTTACCTCGGTGAGCGAGTGGGTTGGCACCTCGGCTTCGGCGCGGCCGGAATCGGAATGGTGATCGGCCTCATCACCTATCGGCTCCGCGCGCCGAAGACTCTCGGCAACATCGGGATGGAGCCGGCGTCGACCGATCCGGCCGAGCACCGCCGGGTGAAGAAGTGGACGGCGATCGGGGTGGGCGTTATCGCATTGCTGGTCGCCCTGACGATGGCGGGCGTGCTGCACCTGAATCCTGTTTCGCTGGCCCAGAAGATGACCTTCGTCATCGTCGGCTCCGCGGTTGTCTATTTCATCTATCTGTTCGTCGGCGGCGGACTGACCACCGAGGAAAAGAAGCGCGTCGTAATCATCATCCTGCTCTTCATTTTCGCCGCCATTTTCTGGTCGGCGTTCGAGCAGGCACCCACTTCGCTGAATCTTTTCGCGCGCGACTATACCAACCGAGTGGTGTTCGGTTGGGAGATGCCGACCCTGTGGCTCCAGGCTGCCAACTCGCTGTTCGTCATCGCGCTGGCGCCGGTGTTCGCAGTGGTGTGGCTGGCGCTTGGCAGGCGCGGCAAGGATCCATCGAGCGTCGCGAAGTTCGCCTGGGGCTTGTTCTTCGCGGGCGTCGGTTTCGTCGTGATGCTGGTCGCGGCCAACATCGTGCTTCGTGGCGGCGGCCAGGTCCGCGTGTCGCCGTGGTGGCTCGTATTGAGCTACTTCTTCCAGACAATCGGAGAGCTCTCGCTCAGTCCCGTCGGCCTGAGCTCGATGACCAAGCTCGCGCCGTTCAAGTTCAAGGGGCAGATGATGGGAGTGTGGTTCATGGCCGCGGCGCTCGGCAACCTCATCGCCGGTCTGGTCGGCGGTCGCGTGGATCCGGAGAAGCTTCAGGACATGCCGAAGCTCTTCATGCAGACGTCGGTCTTCCTCTTCGCAGCGGCAGTGATTTGCGGGCTGCTGGTGTTCCCTGTCGGGAAGATGATGCGCGGGGTTCCGGCGGGAGACCGGTAGGTTATCGCGAAGTTGTGCAACAACCGACTCGGCTGACGTCTTTAGGAGACGTCAGTCGAGTCGAAATGACGCGACTTCACCCGCAACGCCGGTATCGGAGGAAAGATGCGTGGAATACTTGGTTCGATTTGTTGTTTGGCGTCGTGCCTGTCGACGGTTTCGCTCGCCCAGGTCTCGTCACCCACAGCGCGCGAACCGGAGATCACCGCCGCTGGTCGGGGGGAAGTCCACATCGCTCCCACTTTTGGCGTTGTGATGATCGCGGTAACTACACGCGGCGGGACCGCTGCCGAAGCTGCGTCGCAGAACGCGGCAAAGGTGGCATCGACGCTGGCCGCCATCCGTGAAGCCGGCGTAGCGCCAGAAGACCTTACGAACCAGGGTTATTCGCTAGAACAGGCATACGAGGATAACGGTCGACGGCGCGGAGGATTCACCGCCCGAAACGCAATTCGGGCTCAAGTGAACAGGATCGACCAGATCGGTAGAGTGTTGGACGCCGCGATCGCGGGCGGTGCCACCGACATTTCGTCAATACAGTTCGGTTCCGCTAACATTGAAGACGCGCGGCGAACAGCTATGATCCAGGCCGTCAAACAGGCTCGAGCGGATGCGGCCTTGATCGCAACTGCCGCCGGAGGAACGCTCGGCAGGCTGATCTCACTGACCTCGAGTGGTGGCATGCCACCGGTCTACGGCGTGTTCCAGCTGGAAAGCGCGGTATTGACGTCGGGAGGCGGCCCGGTTCCGACTTCCATTTCGCCGAGAGACCTTACCGCTTTAGCTCAGGCCTCAGGACGCTGGGAATTCGTCCCAGGCCCGTCACGCTGAATCCGACTTACGGCCAGTTGAAAACAGTCGCCGGTACTGACCGTTCGCGATTGTTGAAGATGTCGCGGGGCTCGACGCGGAATCCTCTCGTCAGGTCGAATACGGTCAGCCTCGCCTCCCATCCGTGGCCCCGCGGTCCCCTTACCGGGAACGCGAGATCCGCCCTGAAAGTGCGCCGCGACTGCGGCGGCACCGCGGCGAGCAGGCTGACGCCCATGGACGCGTAGAGCGGAGTATTTACTCCGAACGGTGAATCCCCCGCCCAGATCTTTCCCGCTTCCGCGAAGCCGGCAACTCCCACTGCTGCCAGGGCTTTATAGCGGCCGACGAGATATCTGTCTTCTGTGTGCGCGATCAACCTGCGAGCGCCTCCAACATCTGCCGATCTGAAGCCGCGCAGACCGCCGTCACGATCCGCAAACGTGAGCTGAAAGGGCAGCCGTTGTTTCCAGCCGCCGCTCCACACGAGATCAGAAATGATCGTGTGACGGTTGAACGGCTTGAGATAGAGCGCTCCGCGCCCGTGCGAGAGGATTCCGTCCCAATTTCCATCCTCGTCGCGGCGACCTTCGCCCGCGATCGCCAGCGCGGCGTAAGAGATCGGCGTCGCTGCACCCAGGTAGAGCTCCGTCGACCCGAACCAGTCGCGCTCTTTTCCGCGAAGGAATCTTGCTCCTTTGCCCAGCAGAGTCGCCACCTGGACTCCAGTCCGCAGATCCTGCGTTCCTTCGAGCGCATCGAACCCGCTCACGCGCTCGAAGCGAACATTGCGCACGCCCCAGAGTGCGTTGAGGCGCGCCGTTTGGTGCGTCGTGTACCTGTTGATAAGCGCCTGACTGGTATCCGGAACGACCGCCGTGTCGGTGATGATGACCGGCACCTGCTCGGGCTTCTCGTCCTCGAAGGATATGGACCCGCCGACGAGTGCCAGACGTCCGAGCGGAGGACCGATCCGAACGACGCCGCCGATGTCGCTGTAGGAACGCTTTACCTTGAGCGCCGCTGCGAGCGCATCTGGCCTTCGAAAATAGAAGTAGCTGTTCGTGTTCCCCGCCGTGCTCCGCCACGAGATACGCTGCAGGTCTGTCAGAAACGGGTGGCTGAGCTCCATACCCCAATCGCTGCCCAACTCCCGCCGCCCACCCTCGACCCGCGCCTGATAGGGCCGCCCGAGGAACTGGTAGTCCATCACCTTACCGGCGTAGATGTCGCGGAAATGTGCGCCCTTCTTCCACTGCGCATGCGTGTGCAAGGCGCTTCCAAGGACGTTGTCCTCGCCGACGATGAGCGAGTGGAGCGCCGAGCCACCACCAACGCCGACGCCGAGGATCAGCGAGACTTCGTCGACGGTCCTGACATTGATCACGACGCCGCCTTGCCCATCGGGATACGCCAGCACGGTCGCGTCCGCAATGAACGACTGTGTCCGCAGGATACGCTCCGACTCGGCTCTGCGCAGCTCGGTGCACCTGTCGCCCAGCTGGAAAGCGAGGTACCGGCGGATTACGGATTCCTTGGTGGTAACGTGCTCCTTCGCCAAAAAGCGGCCGAAGCGCTGCCACATGTTGTTCCCGGTGATTCGAAACGGCGGGGTGGGGTTTATGTCGATACGGCTGATTCTTTCCCCCTTGCAGGCAATGGGAAGGCCGTTCAGACTTTGGGGCTGTACCTTTGTCGCCGACGCGGCGGAGAGCAACAGCGCCAACATACCCTGTTTAAGAGAGATCACTCGTGTCGTCCGCGCGCAAGCCAACTCGAGCCTGCACAGTTGCTGTTACCGCTGGCACTCGCCAGGATGGCGATACCAATCGTGTGCGGCTGACCGCCGCGTACGTTACAGCCTTGGAAAACGCAGGGCTCATACCACTCATCGTTCCTCCGCTCTCGAGCTCTCGAGCCGCGGCTGGTGTTCTCGATTCGGTAGCTGGACTGGTCCTGACCGGCGGCGGAGACATCGATCCGGCGCTTTACGGCGAACAGCGCCACGAAAAAGTACATTCCGTGAACGCCGCGCGCGATGCGACTGAAGCCGCCCTGGTCGAAGAGGCCCGGTCCCGCGGGATGCCGGTACTCGCCATTTGCCGCGGAATCCAGATGCTGAACGTCGCGCTCGGCGGAACGCTGGTGCAGGACATCGCATCACAATGCAAGACCGACATCGCGCACGACGAAGATGGCCCCCGTGATTCACGGACGCATGAAATCGCCATCGAGCCCGGCTCTCTGATCGCCTCCGCCGTGGGCGCGGAGCAGGTGACCGTGAATTCCTTCCACCACCAGTCGGTGAAGAGAGTTGCCGACGGGATGCGCGTCACCGCGCGTTCCCCCGACGGAGTCATCGAGGGAATCGAGTCCACCGACGAGAACTGGTGGGTGATGGCGGTGCAATGGCATCCCGAGGAGATGACCGACTCACCAGAGCCGTGGGACCGAGGCCTGTTCAAGGCGTTCGCGCGGCAGCTCAAGGCGTAGTGGAGCTGCCCCGGATTCTCCACGTCGACTCCGGACGTAGCTGGCGAGGCGGCCAGCGTCAGGTATTTCTGCTGGCCACGGGCCTTCGCGATCTCGGCTATCGTACGCTCGTCGTCGCGCCGGCAGGCTCTCCGCTCATCCGCCGGGCTGACAAATCGGGGCTTCCCACATACCGCCTGACCCTGCGCGGAGAGTGGGACCTTCGCGCCGCCCGCGAGCTCCGGGCAGTCGCCGGCGAGTGGAACGCGAATATCGTCCATGCGCACGACGCACGCTCGCACTCGATTGCGAGAATCGCACTGATCGGCAAGCGAAAAACGCGACTTGTCGTCACGAGGCGTGTCGCGTTCCCGCCGAAACAGGTTCGGCTGAAATACCTGCACGGGGTCGATGCCTTCATAGCGATCTCGAACGCGGTACGCACAGTCATGGTAAATGCCGGTATTCCCGCCAGCCGCATCGAGGTTGTGTACTCCGGAGTTCCGACGCCGGTCGTCAGGCGTCCCCACAACTGGCGTCGCGAGCGAGGTTGGCCACCCAATACCGTGCTCTGTGGAATAGTTGGCGCTATGACCAACGAGAAAGGCCTCGATATGGTGGGTGGAATAGCGCGGCGTCTCCCAGGGGAGCTCTTTCGGCGCACGCGACTCGTCCTGCTCGGCGGCAAGGGCAAGGGCGGGACGACAGTATCCGGCGTCGAAGGATTTGACGCCGGTTTTGTCGAGGAGATCCACGACGCGGTGGCCGGCCTCGACGTTCTCTGGCACCCCGCGAGGTCAGAAGGCCTTGGGACTGCCGTCATCGATGCCATGGCTCTCGGGGTTCCGCCCATAGCCTTCGCCGTTGGCGGCCTCCCAGAAGTCATCGAAGATGGGAAGAGCGGCCTGCTCGTTGCACCAGGGGACATCGCCGGTTTCGTCCGCGCTGCCGCCGCATTGATTAGTGATGACGGCCTTCGTGCCATGCTGGCCGAGGGTGCGAGACAACGAGCCCGGGAATTCAACGCTCAGCGCATGATCGAACGAACGGCTGAGGTGTACAATAGGGTCATAGCGGGGTAGCGGGCAATCGCCTGGTTCTCCTATCTTGCCTTGTTAGAGGCCCCCGCCTCACTACCAACTGCAGCGGATTTGTCTTGATCTATATCTGTATACCGGCCTACAACGAAGGTGAGACCGTCGGCGTGCTCCTTTGGCGCATCCGGCGCGTGTTTCAGGACTACTCGCGCGAGTACGAGATCATCGTTTACGACGATGGCAGTACTGATGGCACCCGCGAGATCCTCGAGCCGTACACCGAAGTCATTCCGCTAACGGTCCTTCGCGGCGACCAGCGGAAGGGTTATGGCGCGGCACTCGACAAGCTCGTCCGCGAAGTTTCGCGCCGTACACGCTACGCGCGACGCGACGCTCTGATCATAATGCAGGCCGATTTCACGGACCAGCCGGAGCACATCCCGGAGCTGGTGAAGCGCTTCGAGGGCGGCGCCGATATCGTGGCTGCCAGACAGGAAATGACAGAGGCTCCCGCGCCCGTCCGCAGATTGCACCGTTTCGCCGACTGGATTCAGCGAGCGGGATTCCCCACGACGGACGCGACGGATCCGTTCGCGACTTTCCGTCTCTATCGCATCTCTGTTCTTCGCGAGCTTCTCAAGACACTCGGCGACAAGCCGGCTGTCACGAGCGATGGCTGGGCGGCCAACATGGAATTGCTGCTCAAAGCCCGCCGCTTTGCGCGCCGGATCGAAAACGTCGATCTCGCCCCCCGATACGACGTGCGGACGAGGCACACAAGAGTGCGTCCAATTGCGGATGCTTTGAATCTCTTCCGTCTCAGCCGTAAGGCTCGTCTCTTCGCCGCTCCCGCTGGAGGTGCAGCGTGAGGCAGGCGATCATCATCCCAGCCGTTGCGATTCTCGCGACAGTCAGCGCAAGCGGTTCATCGGCACAGGCGAATCCGCCTTCCGGCGCGACGCAGACTGTGTCTGGGTCATCCGTGAAGCGCGCGAAGGTGCCCTTCGGCCCCGGTGAGCGCATGGAGTACGACGTAAAGTTCGGCGCGATCAGGGTTGGCAATGCGCACATGGAAGTCGTAGCACTCGATAATCTGCGCGGCCGGCCGGCATGGCACACTGCGTTCTGGGTGCAGGGCGGAAACTTTCTGTATCGGGTGAACGACGTCTACGAGAGCTGGATGGACGCCGAAACGCTTTCGTCGCTTCGTTTCGTGCAGGAGCTGGAGGAGGGCGGCAAGGACACCGAGCGCAGGTTCGAGATCTATCCTGAGCGGGCGATCTTCATCCAGACTTCGAAGACCCCGACGAAGGAGGAAAAGTCCGTCTCCAACCCCCTCGACGACGGGTCCTTCCTGTACTTCATCCGGACGATTCCGCTCGAGGTCGGACAGACCTATTCGTTCGACCGTTATTTCCGGCCGGACCGGAATCCGGTTCGCATCCGCGTTCTCCGCAAGGAGAGCGTCAAGGTTCCAGCCGGAACCTTCAATGCGATCGTGATCCAGCCGATGATCAAGACGAAGGGAATCTTTTCCGAGAATGGTCACGCCGAAATCTGGCTGTCTGACGATGACAGGCGCATCATGCTGCAGCTCAAGTCGAAGCTTTCATTCGGCTCGCTGAATCTTTATCTCAAGTCCTTCTTCCCATCGCCGAGCCCGTAGACGGTAACCGCGGTCCCCGGCCGCGCTCACCAAAGAGCGCGGGATCGGGGGCGAAATCGAAGAGCGCGCCTTCCGAACCCCGCCCGCCAGCGGAGGCCGATCTTTCGAAAGTCCGCACCGTTCCAATCGAGCGGCGCCCGAACAAAGTCGCTGCCGCTGAATTCGCATCTCCGCCCGGCGCCTCCGGGTCCGAGCGCAGCTTCGTCGCATTCCTGAAATCTCTGCCCGACGTTCTGGTAGCGCGGGATTTTCTGCGCGTCGTGAACGCAATCGCCGCCGCGACAAAAAACAAAAAGGCCGTCGTGGTAATGCTCGGCGGTCACATCGTGAAGACAGGACTTTCTCCGCTTCTCATCGAGCTGATGAAACGGGGTGTCATCACCCACCTCGCGATGAACGGCTCCGCGGCGATCCACGATTACGAGATCGCGCGCTTTGGCGCCACGTCCGAAGATGTCGCGCGCGGACTGGTTGACGGAACTTTCGGGATGGCTGAAGAGACAGGCCGCGGGATGAATGAGGCATTCATTACCGGTATGAAGAGCGAATGGGGGATGGGCGAAGCTCTCGGGCGGGCTCTCAGAGAGCTGCCACTATCGAACGGCGACCTCTCCGTGCTGCTCGCAGCCTACCGGCTTGGCGTTCCCTGCACCGTTCACGCGGCGCTTGGCGCCGAGATCATTCATCAGCATCCGGCGGCGAACGGCGCCGCAATAGGCGATACGAGTCACCGGGATTTCCGACGTCTCGCGGCGTCACTGACCGGCCTGCACGACGGAGGCGTCGTCCTGAATCTGGGAAGCGCCGTGATCATGCCCGAGGTGTTCCTCAAGGCATTGACTATCGCGCGCAATCTCAACGCCGGAAAGCCGACCGGCTTCACCACCTGCGATCTCGACATGCAGCG
>JBDTND010000009.1:0-30606 GCA_039933915.1 Gemmatimonadales bacterium
CGGCGAGGGTAGCCGCGAGAGTTGCCGGATCCGCCACCGTTCCCGGCGCGGGAACTCCGAGTTGGCCTTCCCTGATCTGTCGGGCGATCTGGTCGAGCGCGCTGGCAATCGCCTGCGCGGTGCTTGGCTGCATATCTTTCGCGCGAGGTGTGCCGGCATCCCAGTTCGTTGCGGCCCAGTCGTTCGACGCCGCCGACTCAGCGCCTTCGCCAAGGGCTGCGGCCGCTCGCCAATCGAACTGCTGCCAGTCGGTCTCGACCCAGCCCGACACGTCCGGTGCGGGTGCATTCAACATTGGACCCTCATCGGTCTGTGAAAGCGCCGCATCGAAGGCCTTCGCGGCATCGCGCGAATATTCGCCAATTCCAGGAAGAGGGTCCATGAAGTGCTCAAGCGGCGGAATCTCGTCGGCGTCTTCACCGTTCACAGGCCCGTACGACTTGTCGTCCCACTCGGACATCGCCGGTGCGGCGCTCGGAGGCGACCGGTCGAGAAAATCTCCGATTCCCGGGAGAGAATGCGTCGACTCGCCACGAGTGGCACTCGGGCTTGCAGCAAAATCCTCGATGCCGGGCATCGCCGCACGCGATTGCGGCCGAGTCCCGGGCGCAACGCTCTCACGCTCAGAGCCCGGCACGAACGGTCTCGACAACCGGAACTCCGACGAGGAAATCGCGGGCGCGGCTTTTTTTGGAGTCAGGTGTGGAACGAATGGACGTTGTGGCGGTTGCGGCACTACAATCCCTCCCAGCTGTACTTCCCGACAAGCGGCACAAACCGCACCGGAGCAATCTCCGCGGACTCGAGCTTGTCACCCTGGCGGGTCAACATATAGAGCGTCTGTTCTTCCCTGTCGCCGAGCGGGATTAGAATACGACCGCCTTCCTTTAGCTGCTCGAGATAGGTCGACGGAACCTCCGGAGCGCCGGCGCCCACGAGTATAGCATCGTAGGGCGCATATTGTCGCCAGCCCAGCGTTCCATCTCCCAGCAGAAAGGAAATGTTGCGAGCTCCAGTCAGCTGGATGCTCTCGCGCGCCTTGTCGAGCAGCGCCCCGATCCGTTCGATCGAGAAAACCTGGCCGGCCAGCTCCGCCAGCAGCGCCGTCTGATAGCCGGACCCGGTTCCGATTTCCAGCACCTTCTCGTTTCCCTTCAGCTTGAGCAGCTCGAGGTAGCGCGCGTGGATCGATGGCTGGGAGATCGTCTGCCCATTTCCAATCGGAAGTGCGGAGTCCTCGTACGCTCTGTGACGCACGCCGGTTGGGACGAAGAGATGGCGAGGGGTCTTTTCGATCGCGTGGAGCACCGCGAGGTCCTTGATCCCCTGGCCACGCAGCAGCTCGACGAGGCGGCGCCGCGCACCCCGGAACTCATGCTCTAGGGGAGCTGCCACCACCTCTCCGCCGAAGCGAGCATTGCGTGGTGCGTGAGATCGAGGTGCAGTGGAGTTACTGATATGTACCCTTCCTGAATCGCGCGAAAATCCGACGTCTCCTCCCCTGACCACGCGATCGATCCGCCCCCGATCCAGTAGATCTGTCGTCCCCACGGATCTTGCATCGGCTTGAGCGAGCCTGAATACACCCGCCTGCCGAGCCGCGTGAAACGAACACCCTTGATGTCGTCACCGTGCAACGGTGGCAGATTGATGTTGAGAAGCGTGTGCTCGGGAAATGATTTCAAGGAGAGGACGTGCTTGAGCAGATTGCGCAACGGCAGAATCTGGTCGCGGAGCTGGCTCACGTCGGCACGGAGGTCACCACCTGCGAACGAAACCGCGACGGATGGAATCCCGAGCGACAGGCCTTCCATGGCCGCCGCCACGGTGCCGGAATAGAGAACATCCTCGCCCATGTTCTGCCCGTGATTGATCCCGCTCAGGACGAAATCCGGCTTCTCCGGCATCAGCGCCTCGACGGCGAGCATCACACAGTCGGTCGGAGTTCCGTCCACCTGGAACCTCCGCTCCCCGCGCTCGATCGGACGAATCGGATGATGCAGCGTCAGCGAATGACTCGTTGCGCTCTGCTCCCGGTCCGGAGCAACGACCGTGATCTCACCCAGCGGCTCCGCGGCTTCGATCAGGCACTGGAGCCCCTGCGCGAGTATTCCGTCGTCGTTCGTGCAGAGAAGTCTCAACGCTTCAATATCCCGGCTTTATGCCGCCACAGGACTTTGATCACGAGCCACGCATCGCGGAACTCGCGAAAATAGCTTGGCGATCCATAGATGGTCGAGATCGGAACGTTCACGGTCGTGAAGCCGGCCCGCGCCGCCCGGATGATGAAATCGGTTTCGTACTCATACCGGTCTCCAACCGCCTGCACTTTCCGCAGCACTTCTGATTTGATCGCGCGGTATCCGGACTGGCTGTCGCGCACCTTTCCGCCGGACACCGCCCGCGTTGCAGCCGAGGAAATCATATTCGCAATTCGCCGGTGCTTCGGCACTCCCTTGCCTGAGAGATCGCGCGTCCCGATAACGATGTCCGCTCGGTCGAGGGCATTTACAATCGCGGGAGCGAATGCGGCATCATGCTGGCCATCGGAATCAATGGTGAGCACCGCGGCGGCGCCCTTTTTCAGAGCGGCGTCGAAACCGGCGCGCAGCGCGGCGCCCTTTCCGCGATTCACGTCGAACTCGATCGTTTCGTCCGCCACAGTTCGCAGCAGCTTCCGAGAACCGTCCGTCGATCCGTCGTCAACCCCGATGATCATAGCGCGGGGCAGGTTTCGCCGAATGTCTTTCGCAACCTTCGCGAGCGTGGGCTCGGCGTTGTACGCCGGCAGAATGACTACGAGTGGCTCAATCAACTTTCTTCTCCTGTTCCTCGGGCTGTCCATCGAGTATCGCCAGGATCGAGCGCAGATCGCTCTCCATTGACTCGACGGCCTGCGAATCCAATGCCGCGCGTGCCACCGTGCGCAGCTCTCCGCTCTTCCGGTATTCGTCGATCTTCTGGCGCGCTCCATCGATCGTGTACTTCTCGGTGTACAGGAGCTGCTTGACGAGCATGACGAGCTCGATCTCGCGCCGCTGGTAGACGCGATTGCCTGACCGGTTTTTCGCTGGGTGCAGGAACTTGAACTGGCTTTCCCAGTAGCGCAGCACATGTGGCTTCAGGTCCGTCAGCGTGCAGACGTCTCCTATCGAGAAGAACTCCTGCACCGGTTCCTTTGCTTTCATCGATCCACCTCCGCTCGGAGCTCTCTCGTCATGAGGGCGCCGATCGCACTGCGGGCCGGCTGACCCTCGAAGAGTACGCGATTCACGGTATCAACAATTGGCATCTCGACTCCCTCGCGCGCCGCCAGCTCGCGAGCGCTCTGCGCGGTGACGACTCCTTCCGCGACCGTTTCCCTGTCCCTGAGAATATCCTCCAGCTTTCTTCCCTTCCCCAATTCCACTCCCACTGCCCTGTTCCGACTGAGCGATCCTGTGCACGTGAGCACCAGGTCACCGAGTCCGGCAAGACCGGCGAAAGTGCTCTGCTCGGCGCCCAGGGCGAGACCAAGTCTCGTCATCTCCGCCAGGCCTCGCGTGACCAGCGCCGCTCGCGCATTGAAGCCGAGCCCCAGCCCCTCGGCAATACCCGTCGCAACGGCCATGACGTTTTTCAGCGCGCCGCCGAGCTCTACGCCGGTTACATCGGAATGCGTGTATGCACGAAAATAGGGAGAGCTGAACGCACGTTGCGCGATGCTGGCAGCGTTCTCCTGCAGCGACGCCACGACCACTGCCGTCGGCTGGCAGCCGACCACTTCAGCCGCAAAACTTGGCCCTGATAACGCGACCACCGTCGCGCCACTTACCTCCTGATCGACGACGTCAGTCATCAGAGAGAGCGTTCCCTTTTCGATTCCCTTCGTCGCCACGACGAGCGGTGCCGAACGGGAGATTGCGGGTGCCGCGGCTTTCACGATCATCCGCAGCACGTGCGATGGCGTCGCCAGCGCGATGAGCTCCGCTCCTTCGACAGCGAGAGTTATGTCTCCGACGGCCTGAACCGATGACGCGAGGGCGTGGCCCTTGAGGAATCTCACGTTCTCATGCTTTTCGTTCACTGACAATACGACATCCGGCTCGTACGCCCAGAGGCGCACCTCGTGGCCGTTGCGCGCCAGAAGGTCCGCCAGCGCCGTCCCCCAGGCGCCCGCTCCCACGACGGCGCAGCGCATCATGCCGCGGTTTCCTTCTTCACGAATCGATGTTCTTCTCCGCGCCTGAGGCGGCCGATGTTCGCTCGGTGCGTCCAGAACACGAACAGTGCGATGACCACGCTGGCCATGAACACCGGCGACCTCGGGTCCCGGTACCACGCCAGAATTGCAATCGGCAACACCGCGGCGCCAAGCAGCGACGCGAGGCTGACGTACCGTGTGAAATAGAAGACGGATATCCAGACGGCCTGCGCGACGAGCATCGGAACAAAAGCGATCGCGGTGAACACTCCGCTCGCGGTGGCCACTCCCTTCCCTCCGCCCTTCCAGAGCAGGAAGATGGGCTTCACGTGTCCCGCTATCGCAGCCAGGCCGAAAAAGAGCGCCCACATCTCCGGTCGCAGCGTCTCGGTGTACCTGGGCAGGAAGTAAACCGGAAGAAAACCCTTGAGGAAATCCGCGATGAACACAACCACGCCGATTCTTGGACCCAGTACACGGACGACATTGGTCGCCCCCAGATTGCCGGAGCCGTGCTTGCGAAGATCGACGCCGCGCAGCCTCCCGGCGATGTACGCCGACGGAATGGAGCCGGCCAGATACGAAATGACGAGGCCGACAATCGGCGTCATCTACGCGGGCTGTTTCGGCGATTTGCGGCGCATGATTATCCGCAACGGATTGCCGCGAAAGCCCCATGCCTCGCGGAATTCGTTGTGCAGGTAGCGCACGTAGTGCTCCTGAACCAGATCGGGATTATTTCCGAACACGGCGATCACCGGCGGAGCCGTCTCGACCTGTGTCGCGTAGTTCAACTTGATCTCCCGGCCGGCAGCTTGTGGTGGCTGGCGTCTGCCAACGATCTCAGTCAGCGTCGTGTTCACCTGCGACGTGCTTATCCGCTTGTTGCGCTCGGCGTCCACCTCCAGCAACAGGTCCAGAATCTTGGTGACGCGCTGTCCGCTGATCGCGGACGTGAACACGAACGGCACGAACTTGAGGAATGGAGCCTTCTCCTGGCACTGCTTCTCGAACTCGGCCGCGGTGTTGTTTTCCTTCTCCTTCAGGTCCCACTTGTTGACGACGACGATCAGCCCGCGCCCGCTCTCCCATGCGAGCGACGCGATCTTGAGATCCTGGTTGTGCAGACCGTCAACTGCGTCCAGCACGAGAATGCAGATGTCGGATCTCTCGATCGCGCGCCGTGTCCGCAGCGACGAGTAGAACTCGATCCCGTCCTCGACTTTGGCTTGCCGGCGCAGCCCCGCCGTATCGACGAAGATGACGTCGCGTCCGTGATACGTCATTGGCGTGTCGATAGCATCCCGCGTCGTCCCCGCCTTGTCCGCGACGACGAGGCGCTCTTCTCCGAGCAGCCTGTTGATGATCGATGACTTGCCGACATTCGGGCGGCCCACCACGGCGACGCGCAATGCGTCCGGGACTTCCACCGCGACGGTTGGGATGCGCTCGACAAGCACGTCGAGCATGTCACCTGAGTTCTTTCCATTGATCGCCGAAACCGGAACGGGATCGCCGGCACCAAGCTCGTAGAATTCGAAGTAGTCGGTGGTCGATGGATCATCGACCTTGTTCGCGACCAGCACCCATGGCTTGCGCGACTCGCGAAGGAGGTCCACCACCCGCCTGTCGCTCGGGTGCAGTCCCGCCTTTGCATCCACCACGAGCATGAGCACGTCCGATTCCTCGATCGCCTGGAGCACCTGCCGCTTGATCTCGAGGTCCATCGGCATCCGCGGATCGTCCGTCAGTCCACCTGTGTCCACCAGCCAGAACTGCCGGGTATTCCATTCTGCGCGGGCAAAATGTCTGTCGCGAGTAGTGCCTGCCTCTTCGCTTACGATAGCGCTGTTCTCGCCGACAATGCGGTTGAACAGCGCTGATTTTCCAACGTTCGGCCGTCCGATGAGTGCGATAACTGGAAGATTCACGCTGCCACCCCGCTCGTCTCGGACTCGAGCACATCGATGAAATCGTAAGACGGGAAGATCGGCATCGGGAGCGACGCTCGTACGGACTCGAGCGTAAAGTCGTCGAGGAAAACGCTGTCCTCGTTGATCGTCTCGGCAGGAATCAGGGCGATACTGAGATCGTGGCGATCCGCCAGAGCTGTCATGATATCCTTCCCCACCAGCAACCCCGCAGTCGTTATCGTTGGACCGAACAGTGAATTCTCCGCGACGATCAGCTCGAAGTGAGCGCCACTCGCGTCGGACAGCTTGTCGAGGAGCGGTCCCATGAGGGGCGCCATCGCCAGCCCGGTTACGACTCCGATCCGCTGCCCATCGTGCCGTGCAACGCGCCCCAGTCCGGCGGCGACGCGCATGCGAAGCGACGTGACGGACCCGACGCCATTCTCGATCTGGGCGAACTCACCGTAGTGATCGGCTCCGGGCAGCTCACGATTCGCGAGCATGTAGAGCTCGTCTGAGCCGAACACCCAGGTCTCGCCGCGTTCGCGGAGGGCCCGCTGTCCCCAGCGCTTCACCTGCTCGAGGATCACTCGCGCGGTGGCCTCGTCCATCCCCTTTCCCGTGTAGAGATGAGAGAACTGGGTAAGGCCGACCGGAATTACGGCAGCCGAGAGAACCGCCTCGCCCATGTTCCACAGGTCCGAGAGAGATTCCTCAAGCACCGCTTCGTCGTTCAGGCCTGGCACGATGACCATCTGCGCGTGAAACTGAATTCCGCCCGCGGCCAGGCGTGAGAGCTGCGCCTTGATGTCGGGGACCCGCTGGTTGTTGAGAAGGACCTTGCGGGCCTCGTAGTTGGTCGCGTGCACGGACACGTACAGCGGCGACAGCCGGTATTCGAGAATTCGCTCGATGTCGCGCTCCTTCACGTTGGAAAGAGTCGCGAAGTTGCCGTACGCGAACGATAGCCGGTAATCGTCGTCGCGAATGTAGAGGTTTTTCCGCAATCCGGGCGGAAGGCCTTCGATGAAACAGAACTCGCAGTGGTTGGCGCAGCGCCGTACGCTGGGCGGCTCGAGTGAGATACCGAGTGGCTCGCCATCCAATCGCTCGAGCTCGTAAATGACGTCTTCGCCGTCGGGCTGCCTGGCTTCGATCACCAGCTCTTCATCCGCGGTGAGAAACTCCCAGTCCAGAAAGTCCGCGAGGGGTCTCCCGTTGACGGTGCGAAGCTCCGTTCCGGGGACGATTCCCAGCTCCTCTGCGATGCTGTTCAATTCGATGCGGGAGACCTTTACCATAGCTCAAGTAATTTAGAGCCATAGCGACCGAAATCAAGTAATTACCTAATCTTAGCTCTCTGAGTTTTGCGCAGCAGCTCTGGCATTTCCGACTACACTGGGGCCGTCGCAGCGAGCGATTCCAACAGCTTTCGAGCTCGCTCCGCGTTGAATCCCGGCAGCTTGGCGATAGCCTCCTCTCCGGCGTCCCGAACTCCCTGAACGCTTCCGAATTCCTTGAGCAGCGCTCGCCGTTTCACGGGCCCGATTCCGGGAACCTTGAGGAGCTCTGACGTCACCGTCCGCATGGATCGGCGCTTCCTGTTGTAAGTCACCGCGAACCGATGCGCCTCATCTCGCGCCTGCTGCAGCAGACGGAGGCCTGGGGACCTCCGGGACAGCCTGAGAGGCTCCGCTCGACCCCAGATGAAGATCTCTTCGTCGCGCTTCGCCAGGCTGATCAGTGGGCGATCCTCGCCTATTCCGACCGCCTGGAGGGCAGCGTGGGCGGCCGAAAGCTGGCCCTTCCCGCCGTCGACAACAATCAGATCCGGAAGTGGCTTCCCGTCATTCTTCCGCCGCTCGAAGTAGCGACGAACGACTTCCTGCATGGACGCGAAGTCATCCGAGCCCTCGACCGTCTTCACTTTGAATTTGCGGTATTCGCCCCGCTTCGCGCGTCCATTTTCGAACCAGACGCACGAGCCGACCGTGTCGGTTCCCTGAGTCGTCGAGATGTCGAAGCACACGAGCGATCGCGGCAGTCGCTGAAGGCCCAGCTCCCGTCCCAGCTCGTAGACTGGATCCCCTGCCCGCTCTTCCGCCTCCATGGAGGACAGCTTGAGCTCCTCGAGCAGGTGGCGCGCGTTCTGCTCCGCGAGCGCGATCAGATTGCGCCGCGGCCCGCGCTGCGGAATGAGAATCCTGCTGTCTGGTAGCGCCTGCTCTATCAGCTCGCGGTCGGGGAAATCGAATGGGAGCAGCACCTGCCGGGCCTTCTCCTGCATACCGACGTAGCTTCCCGCCAGAAATATCGTCATGACGTCGGTATCGTCTTCGCCGTCGATGTTTGTGAGAAAACGCTGCTCGCGAGACAGTAGCTTTCCGCCGCGGATGCGCAGCACCGTGACACATGCGTCGTCGCCGTCTCGCGCGTACCCGATGACATCCCGGTCGCCGCCCTCCACCTCCAGAACGACCGTCGGCTCCTCCATCCCCTCGAGATGATGGAGAACGTCGCGCAGTTCAGCGGCGCGCTCGAAGTCCAGCTGCTCCGAGGCCAGATCCATCCGCTCCTTCACCCGGCGCACCACTTCATCTGGGCGACCCGAGAGGAAGAGAACGACCTCGTCGATCATTGACCGGTATTCGTGTTGCGACTGCGCCAGAATGCACGGAGCCTTGCAGCGCTTGATGTAATAGTCGAGGCACGGCCGCTCGGGCATCTGAGCCGGCATGTCGTAGTTGCAGCTCCGCACCGTGAAGATCTTCTTCACGACGTTGAGCGAGCGCCGCATTGCGCCGACATCGGTGTAAGGCCCGAAGTAGCTCGCTCCGTCGTCCTCGAGTCTTCTCGTGACGAACACTCTCGGAAACGGTTCCTGCACGGTCACCTTGATGTATGGATACGACTTGTCATCGCGCAACGCGATGTTGAAGCGCGGGCGGTATTCCTTGATGAGGTTGGCTTCGAGGATAAGCGCGTGGGCTTCGCTCGGGACGACGATGGTTTCGAGATCACCGATCAGACCCACCAGCGCCCTGGTTTTAATACTCTCGAGCTGGTCGTTGGAGAAGTAGCTCCTGACTCTCGAGCGAAGCCGCTTCGCTTTGCCTACGTAGAGGGTAGTACCGTCCCGCCCCTTCCAGAGATAGACACCAGGTCCGTCGGGAAGGTGGGGCAGCTTTGTTGCAACAGCATCGGGGACGACCGCCATGTGTAATTATACCACCCGTGGAAAGGCTGGTTCATCCGGCGCGTCCCGCGAGCTTGAACAGTCGCGCCCCTCGATCGATAACGTTTCTCGCCTCCGGAATTCCGAATGCCGCTGTGATCAGGAGGTAGGTCACTCCGAACGCCGCGAGCAAGATGAACGCTGTGATCTTGGAGTGAACGGCGGTCAGGTGCGCGGATAGAAGCGGGCCTCCACGGTCCATTACGAGCTTGTATGCCCATGGGACAGCCGCAGCCAGGGTGGCGGCTCCCCACAGCCGCGCCATTCTCGAAGCTACGAGCCGGGTGCGTCCGATTCTCTCGTCGAGCTCGCGGCGCAACAGATAGAACTCAACCCAACCGGCCAACCCGGCCGAGGCTGTGAGGCCTGCCGCTCCAAGTTTAGGATCCAGCCCCAGCAGGTCTGGAAGCACGAGCGCGAACAGGTATCCGAGCAGCGTCGTGAGGATCACGCGCACCACGGCGTACCGAAGCGGCGTCCTCGTGTCGCGCAACGCGTAGAAGGTCGACGAATAGAGTCGGCCCATTGTCGAGGCCAGGAGTCCGACGGTCGAGCCTATGAGGATCTGCCAGACCCAGACGGTGTTCCCTCTCTGAAAGCGGCCGCTTTGAAACAGGAGCAGCACAATAAGGTCGCCCAGCGCGAATAGAGCGACAGCGCTTGGAACGATGAAATAGGCGATGCGATCGAGCCCGTCGCTCAGGCGGCCACGCAGATATGCTCCGATCTCCGCTGTCGTTCCCGTGGCGCGCGACATCGTCGGCAGTTCCGCCGCCGAGATCGCCATCCCGAACAGGCTGATTGGCAGCACGTAGATCGTCTGCGCATAAGTGAAAGACGAGACCGCGCCGTTCCCCAGGTAGCTCGCCAGCCACGCATCGACGTAGGCGCTGATCTGAACGACTCCCCGGCCGACGAAGGCCGGGAGGAAATTGCGAAACACGTTTCGAACGCTGGCGGCCGCACCTGAGAGCCGCGGCCTCACCCCATGCGCAAGCCTGATTACCAGCGGAAGCTGAACGAGAAACTGAAGCGCGGCACCCACCACCGAGCCCATCGCGAGATAGGTCGTAAGCTCGACCTGTGTGTGTCCGCTATGAAAAAAGACCAGCGTCGCCACCATCGCCGCGTTCCAGAGGACGGGCGCCGTGTACGACATGAAGAAGCGGCGGTGACTGTTGAGAATTCCCAGGCACCACGCGGAGAAGACGAAGAGTCCGGCGCCTGGAAAAAGAATTCTCGTGAGCTTGACCGTCAGGTCGCGCTTGTCTGGTGGAAAGCCATTCGCGATTATCGCGACCAGCCATGGAGCCGACACCACCCCGATCAACACGATGATCGCTGCAGTGAGCGCGAGGATGCTGGCCACTGCCCCAGCGAGCTTCGTGGCCTCCTTCTCCTCCCCGCGTCCCAGCAGCCCGGCGTATTCTGGAATGAACGAGGCGGAGAGAACACCTTCGCCCAACAGGTTCTGGAGCAGATTTGGGATTCGAAACGCGGCATTGAAAGCATCCGCGGCGAAATCGGCTCCCAGGTACCGGGCGATCATGGTTTGGCGAATGAGGCCGGCGAGACGGCTGAGAAGGATTCCGGATCCTACGAGGAAAGCGGCCCCCTTGGACCGGTCCGCGGCCCGACCGACTGCGCGCGGCGTAGCCCGCCGCTCTACCGGCGTCGCGGCAGCGGTTACTTCATCAGCCTCGGGCGGAATGAACTCGGGGAGCGAGCGATCTTTCTCCTCGATCTCTCCATTCTCGAGGTCGTCGTCCCGTCCCCCGGCGGTCAAGCGCTCCCTCGGGCGGTCGTGGTTTCCTCGAGCGCGCGTGTCGCGCTTCGGTCGCCGATCAGAGTGTTCGCGTATCGGCGCGCTTCACCAAGCATCTCATCGGTCAGAGCGACGCCGTAACGCGCGAGAAGTGGCACGAAGTTGAGACTTCGCTCCTGCTGTTTTCCAAGCGGATAAAGCGAGCCTCGCGCCGTGCCGATGTCCTGCATGAGATCATCGTGCTGCTTCTTTGCCGCGGCGATGAGACGCCGCTCGAACCGATCCAGCCGCCTCGTCAGATTTGCACGCAGGCCACCAGTTACCGCTGGTCCCACCGGGGCCTTCTCTTCCGCGACGGCTTGACTCAGCGCCTCCAGTCGCTCGTCCAGAACTGCCCGCGTGTCGTTCAGCTCGTCGATTACACGCTTGGGCAGATGCGCTCGCGCAACACGCGCTTCGACCTCATGCGGATCACGGAGATCCTCGGGGAGGAGATAGAGCTTCTCGAGTATCTCTTCCACGTGCGGCTCGATGATCGTGCACGACCACCGCGGTACGATCGCCGGTCGCGCCGCCCCAAGTGCCTCGGCGATCGGACCGAGCTGGGCGAAATACGCGATTTCCGCCGGCCCTCCTATGTACGTCGCCGTCGGGAGTATCGCGCGCTCCACGACCGGACGCAGCAACACGTTCGGACCCATGTCCTCGTGCGCCAGCTGCATGACCGCTGCCTTGACTGGAATCCGCTTGCGGCCTCCGGACGCGGCGCTGAACACGAGAGACAGGCCGGGCACATCCTGAACCTGGGGCGTGAAGCCGGCTTCCTCGATTTCCCGATTTCGTTCGGCCAGCCGCTTCGCGATGTCGCCGGCTTTCTCCAGCGCGCCGGCAAGCACTTGCCTCGCGGCGGCGCGGGTGGCGGGGTGCGACGCGTCTATCACCGCGATTCCCAAAGGCGCGAACAGCCCGCGCAAAAACGACACGTAGGCGGAGCCGATCGTCTGCCCTTCCGTGTAGAACCGCTCCAGCAGCTCGATCGGTGTCGGATCGATGGTCGATCCCGCGGCGCGGGCCAGTGCTCCGAGCTGGGCGGACACGTCGTTGAGTGGCATCGTGGCCATTGGCTGGCCAAGAGGCCGCCCGTGGTCGATGCGGAGAAGCTGCGCACCTCCCGGAACGGACACGACGGTGCCGCTCGCTTCCTTGAAATCGGTGTCGTCTGTGGCCGCCCAAAAAACCGGCGCAACCGGGACGCCCGCCGCTTCCTGAAGTGAGTCGGCGAGTGCGAGCGCGCTCAGCGCTTTCGACAGCGTATACACCGGACCCCCGAAGAGTCCCGGCTGCTGTCCCGTAGTGACGACGACGCCTCGCCCCTCACCCGCGGCATCGAGGCGTTGCTTCGCTTTGCCCGTCGCTTCGAACGCGGGTGCGAGCTGCGCCAGCCACTTGTCCGAGAAACTGGACCGGACCGATTCTACACGCTGCCGCCACGCCGCGACATCGCGCGGAATGGCCTCGTACCATCCTGGCGGTGCCGCACCCGCAATGAAGGCAGCAGCGAGTGGATTTCCGGTAAGCGGCTGGGTGACGACTCTCGGATTCATCGGCGACTCGCGAATAGTATCGTGCGCGGCGAGTCATCTGACCAGTTGGCGCCGGCATAATCTCCAAACAGTTTCTCAACCTTGAATCCGGCGGCGTCCAGCATCCGCTCGAGATCTCGCGGAGAAAATAGACGCACTCGCTCGATGTACTCCTTCCCCCGTTCACGGAGACGAATTGTCTTTTCGACGAATCGGTTGTCGGGGCTGATCGCGCGGTGCTGCTCGATCGTGATCCCGTTTTCGACCTGCTCATCATACGGAACGAGATCGCGGCGTACCTGGCTTGCGTTCAGAAAGTCGATGACCAGAGTTCCGCCCCTCTTCATGGACGCGCACACGCAGGAGAGCACGCGCTCGTGTTCGCGATCGTCTTCGAAATAACCGAAGCTCGTGAAGAGATTGACGACCAGGTCGAAGCTCTCGTCGGCAAACGAAAGCTCCCGCATGTCGGCCCGAATGTATGGCGCATCGGGTGATTCCACTCTGGCGATCCTGAGCAGCGCCATCGAGAGGTCGAGCCCCACAGTCCACCACCGCTCGCGCAAAACCCGCGTGTGCCGGCCCGTTCCACAACCGAGGTCGAGAACGGAGCGGATTTCCTTGCCGGCCAGATTCGCCGCAATCAGCTCGATCGCGCGCTCTGCCTCGGTTTCATCCCGGTGCTGATAGATGTGGAGGTAATCTTCGCCGAACCATTCCTCGAACCAGTCCGCTTCCTGCGGCCCCGAGGCGAGAACCGTCGCTGGCTCATCGACGAGCGTCATCACTTGTGGTATGGCTCACCGCGCACGATCGTGCCCGCGCGATAGATCTGTTCAACCAGGACAAGCCGCGCAACCTCGTGCGGAAGCGTCCAGGGCGCAAGGGAAAGCTTCATTGTCGAAGCAGCGGCGACATCGGTCGCGAGCCCGAAGGCGCCGCCAATCAGAAAAGCGACATCTCGGTCCTGCTCCCGGGCCTTCTGCAGGAATTCGGCGAACTGCGTCGAGTTGAGCGATTTGCCGCCATGCTCGCAGGCGACGGTCTGCGCGCGCTCGGGAATTCTCTCCGAGAGTCGCTGGCCTTCCCGCTCCTTCACCTTCTCGACAGAGATTCCCGTCGCTCTCTCCTCGCGTACCTCTTGCACGTCGAGCGGCCAGTACCGCGCCGCTCGTGTCTCGTAGTCCCGGATCGCCTCGCCCAGCGCTGGATTGCGCGCTTTGCCTACCACAGCGACGACAAGCCGCATCTATGCGTAGATGCCGCGGAGTTTGTGGACGCTGGCGACTCTGTCGATGGAAACCATATAGGCAGCGGTGCGCATGTTCACCCGGTTCTTCTTCGAGAGATCGAGCACGTCGTGGAAGCTGCGACGCATGATCGTCTCGAGCCGTTCGTTGACGAGATCTTCCGTCCAGAAGTAGCCGCCGCGATCCTGCACCCACTCGAAGTAGGAGACCGTGACTCCGCCGGCGTTGGCCAGAATGTCGGGGACGACGAAGACACCATTTTCATCGAGAATGGAATCTGCCGCCGCGGTAGTCGGTCCGTTCGCGCCCTCGCAGATGATCTTCGCCTTGATGTCCTTCGCGTTCTTGGTGGTGATGACGTTTTCGAGAGCGGCCGGAAGCAGTACATCGACGTCGAAAGTCAGCAGCTGCGCTCCGGTAATCGTTTCCGCCCTGGTGTAGCCCTCGAGGGAGCGGTTCTTTTTCACATAGGCAATCGCGTCGTCCACGTCGATGCCACCCGGGTTGTAGAGCGAGGTGGACCTGTCGCCGATCGCGACGATCTTGCAGCCCTCTCGCGCGAGAAGCTGCGCCGCGACCGAACCGACATTTCCAAATCCGTGGACCGCCACGGTCGTTCCCTTGACCGGCATCCCGAGATGCTTCAGCGCTTCCCTTGTACAGATCATGCAGCCGCGACCCGTCGCCTCGCGGCGCCCGAGGGATCCGCCAAGCTCCACCGGCTTGCCAGTGACGACCGCGGTGACGGTGTGGCCGACATGCATGGAGTAGGTGTCCATCACCCACGCCATCACGCGCTCGTTCGTATTCACATCCGGCGCCGGAACGTCGCTGTCGGGGCCGAGCATGTTGATGATTCCCGACGTGTACCGGCGGGTAAGCTTCTCGAGCTCGGCCGCGCTCATGGCAAGTGGGTCGCAGCGGACTCCACCTTTCGCGCCACCGAACGGGATGTTGACCACCGCGCACTTCCATGTCATCCACGCCGCGAGGGCCTTCACTTCTTCAAGCGTCACGTTCATGTCAAAGCGTATCCCGCCTTTGGCGGGCCCTCGCGACGTGTTGTATTGCACCCGATAGCCTTCGAACACATCGACCTGCCCGTTGTCCATCATCACGGGGATCGAGACAATCACCTGCTTCTCTGCCTGCCGCAGCACCTTGTACAACCCGGGCTCGAGATCCAGCAGCTCCGCCGCCTTGTCGAACCGCGACATCATCGCCTCGAATGGGTTCTCCTCATCGAGGAATCGGTCCTTGTCTGGTCGAACGAGTCTATTGGCAGGAATTCGATAGTCAGTGGCCATGAGTAAGGATATTGGTCTTGTGTCGGAGTTCCCGGTTTATCGCGCGGGCGGTAGCAGTTTGTCGAGCAATCGGTCGATGTGCTCCTCGCCGTCGTCGATCCGCAAGCGCTGTGAAACATACCATAATGACCCCGCTTCGGCAGGCCATAACAGCTCCAGCTTAACGGCATCCTTCAGCGTACAGACGACGAAATCAGAGTTGCCCGCGAGCCCGGCGAGAGTGCGCGCTTCGGTCTCCGTGAATGCGTGGTGGTCGTGGAAACTGTGCGGCCTCACGGTGGCGCCGAGCTCGGTGAGCTGCCTGAAAAAAGCGTCCGGATTCGCGATACCGGCGATAGCTGTCAGGTCAGCTCCCTCGAGTGCTTGCAGCGGAAGATTCTGTCCCGTAGCAGTGCTTTTCAATTCTGAAGGGACCAGATGCGCTATTGCGACCGGCACCCGTGGCGCCGCATTGGCGAGCGCGCGCTTCACCTCTTCGACCGCGGATCTCGGAGCCGTCTTTCGCGTGATGATGATCAGCGTTGCGCGCCGCGCTGACCGGAGAGGCTCCCGCCACGGACCAGCCGGAAGGAGATGAGGCTTCCCTGTCCACGCGTCTGCATTCACGAGGAGGATGTCGGCATCCCTGCTCGTCCGCCGGTGCTGAAAGGCATCGTCGAGCACGACGACACCCACACCCCGCGCGATCGCGTCCCGGATTCCACGCCCGCGGTCGGGCGCCACGATGACGGGCACTCCCTCGTTGAGGCGTTCGTGCACGAGAGCTTCATCATCGCCGTACCCACGAAGAACGATCGCCGGAGCCATCCCTCGCTCCGAGAGACGTCTCGCAAGCCACGCCGAAACGGGCGTCTTCCCCGTTCCGCCTACCGAGAGATTTCCAACGCTCAGCACTGGCACCGAGAATTCTTCGGCCTGAAGGATGTGCCAGTCGTAGAGTTTTCCTCTCGTCGCTACGGTGACTCCGTATAGCAGTTCGGCGGGCGCGAGCATCGCCCGGACAGCCCGGGCGCGAGGGCTGCGGCCGGCCCACACCGCCTCGATCGCTCTGCGAAAATCAGCCACCAGCGGTCCTTATCGCATCGCTCATCAAGTCCTCGAAGCGCGGGCCTTCCTCTGCCGCGGCCCGCGACGTAGTCGCCAGCACCTTGGCCGGATTTCCATACGCGACGGTTACACGCGCAAACGGCTTCGGAATCATGAACCGGTCCCAGCTCTTCAGTTGCCAGGCGCGGTCAGCAACCGCCACCACGGGAATGATGTACGAATCCGACCGTTGTGCGGCGATCAATGCGCCGGGTGCAAATCTGCGGGCGGGTCCTTTCGGTCCGTCCGGAGTAATCGCCACTTCCCCTCCGCCCTTGAGCTCTCGCACAATCGAGATGAGCGCGCGGTCGCCCCCCCGCGTGGTCGAGCCTCGAATGAGCCGCAATCCCAGCGACGTCGCCGCGCGCGCGACCAGCTCTCCGTCACGGTGCTCACTGATCAGGATCGCGACGCCCTGGTTTCTGTGCTGCCAGAGGAGCGGGAGAAGCTGACCATGCCACAGAGTGAAAATGAACGGCTTCTTTGCGGCGCGAACATATTCGACGGCGGCGGCATTCACGACCCGTACGCGCCACGTCAGAGCAAGCGAGCGCAGGGCTCCCATCCCCGCCAGGAGAGACGCTCTCGATCCCAGCGAGAGTGACTCGCTCTGCTCCTCGCTGCTCATCCGCTTGCGCCCACGAGATCACTGGCCATCCGCGCCACACGGTCCGCCGCGCCGGGCGTACCCAGCTTCGAACGAACTTCCGCCAGCCCAGCCAGCACTTCCTTGCGTTGGGGACTCGCCTTGTCCAGCAGCCGCGCCAACGTGTCCGCCATTCGCGCGGGCACGATTTCGTCCTGAATGAATTCGCGCGCGACTTCTCTTCCCGCAACGACGTTTACGAGTCCGATGTGCGGCACTTTCACCAGGCGCTTTGCCATCGAGTACGAGATTCGTCCCGTGCGATAGGCGACTACCAGCGGACAATCAGCGATCGAGGCCTCCAGGGTCGTCGTGCCGCTCTTGCAGAGCGCCGCGTCCGCGGCGCGCAGGACGCTGAGCGACGCCGAGTGCACCAGTCTGAAAGGACAGCGCGCCGAGTCGAGTGCGACAGTCGACGCTACACTGACGATTACCTGCAGCCCCGGAATTCTTTTCTGCAGCTCGCGCCCTGTCGCAACGAAATCGTCGATGAGCCGGTCGATCTCCTGCTGCCTGCTTCCAGGAAACAGCGCGAGGACCGGAACATTCTGCGGCAAACCCAATGCTTCCCGGGCTTCCTCCCTCGTCGGCATATTGACCGCGCGATCGAGCATCGGGTGACCGACGAACTTCGCATCGATTCCGTACGCGCGCAGCAGCGCCTCCTCGAACGGGAGAATGACGGCGGCCTTCGTAATGAGATGCGCCAGCTTTGGAAGTCGCCCCGCGCCCCACGCCCAGACCTGCGGCGTCACGTAGTAAAGCACCGGCACTCCTGCCGCTTTTGCGGCTGCTCCCACTTTCATGTTGAAGCCCGGGTAGTCTACCAACACCACGAGGGAGATCTCACCCCGCGCCAGCATCGATTTGATCGTCCGGAGAAGCAGGAAGTGTCTGGGAACGTGCTTCAGGACCTCCAGGAATCCCATCACGCCAAGCAGGTTGTCGCGGTGAATCAGCCGGACTCCCTGTTCGGCCAGTCGCGAGCCGCCAACAGCTGCAAGATCCAGCTCGGGCCGGACGCGGCGCAGCGCGGCTGCCACACCCGCCGCATGCAGGTCGCCGGAGGCTTCTCCGGCGACGAACAATACCTTACGCATGGTGAAGCGCGTACCCGACCAGCGAAGGAAGAGTCACTTCGATCTCCTTCACGATTCGGAGCGCGACACTCAATGCCAGCCGTCCCTCTTCCCCGGTTACGACGATCGGGCCCTTTCCCCTGAGCGCGGCGACGAAGCTCTCCAGTTCGAGCTTCAACGGCTCGCCGTCCGGAGCCTCCAGCTTGACGCGGTCGACCAACGCCATCATGTCCGCCGGTGCCGATCGCGGGTCTATGTCCGATCGAAGCCGAAAGAATTCGCCCGTCCCCGCGGCGAGGTCGAGCGAGAGATAACCACTCTGCTGGAAGATTCTGATCTTTCGTTTTTTCTCGCGCGAGATTCGGCTGGACGTGATGTTCGCCACGGCCCCGGACGTAAACGTCACCCTGGCGTTAGCGATATCGAGCATTGGCGTGAGCACGGGCACGCCTACCGCCGATATGTCTTTCGCCCCAGAGCCGACCAGAGTGAGAAGCAGATCGATGTCGTGGATCATCAGATCCAGGACCACGGCCACATCGGACCCGCGCGGACTGAATGGCGCCAGCCGCTCGCTGTCGATGAACCTCGGCTTCTTTACGTGTGGAAGCGCGGCGCGCACGGCGCGGTTGAAACGCTCGATGTGCCCGACCTGCACCATCGTACCCTTTTTCTTCGCCAGATCGAGGAGACTGTCGGCTTCTTCGAGCGTCGTGGTGATCGGCTTCTCGATGAAGACGTGCTTCCCTTGCCCTATCGCGGCACTCGCAATCGCAAAGTGCGCTGAGGTCGGCACCACGATGACGACCGCGTCGGAAGCCTCGAGGAGACTCTCGAGCGTCGGATGGCTTTTGACGCGAAGCTCCTTCTCGACTTCGGTCCGGCGCTCCGGCTTCGCCTCAGCGAAGCCGCTGAACTGAATGCCTGGAAGGTCGCGCAGAATCCTGATGTGGTGAAACCCGAGGCTGCCCGCGCCGACGACTCCGACGCGCGGTGTAATCGTCAAACCACCACTCCGCGCTCACTGCCCTCGACGAATCGTATAAGATCCTGCACCTCGGGGAGCGGATCGAGCTCACTCTGCACACGCTCGATCGCTTGCGTCAGATTGAGGTCCGATCGGAAGAGTAGCCGGTACGCGCGCTTTAGCTCGAGTATCGTCGGCTCATCCATACCGCCGCGCTGCAGGCCGACGGTGTTTAGACCATAGAGCTTCACCGGATTGCCGACCGCCTTGAGAAACGGAGGAATGTCCTTTGACACACGCGACATTCCGCCGATGAAGCTCTGGCGGCCGATTCGCACGAATTGATGTGCCGCGCTCAGTCCGGAGATGATCACCTTGTCTTCGACTATCACATGGCCGGCCAGCTGAACGACGTTGGAAAGGATGACGTTGTTTCCCACGTGGCAGTCGTGCCCGAGATGCACGTACGACATGAGAAGACAGTGCTTCCCCACCGTGGTCTTGAACGAGTGGGCGGTTCCACGATTGATCGTCGTGTACTCGCGTATGACAGTCCCGTCGCCGATCTCGACGGTCGTCTCCTCGCCGGCGAACTTCAGGTCCTGTGGCATTCCGCCTAGGATCGACCCCATGCCGACTTTGACATTCTGACCGAGCGTGACATTTCGCTCGAGCGTCGCGCGCGGAGAAATGACGCAACCGCTCCCGACCGTGCAGTTCTCACCGATGATCGCGAAGGCGCCGATCACGGCGTCCGATGCGATCTCCGCGTCGGGAGAGATTATCGCGGACGGGTGGATCCGCGCGGCGGTCATCGGTCGCGCACCATCGCTGCCATGTCCGCTTCGGCAACGACTTCGCCCTCCACCATCGCGACACCGTGCATCTTGCAGACCATCCCCCGCAGCTGAACTACCTCCAGCTCGAACCGTATCTGGTCGCCGGGCTTCACCGGACGCCGGAACTTCACGTTGTCGAGCGACATGAAGTACACGACCTTGCTCTCCGGAGAGTCCACCGATCCCATCAGGAGCATCCCGCCCACCTGCGCCATCGCTTCGATGATGAGGACGCCCGGCATGATTGGGTGACCGGGAAAATGTCCCTGGAAGAAAGGCTCGTTGATGGTGACGTTCTTCAACCCCACGATCCGCTTCTTCTCTTCAATCTCGAGAATCCGGTCCACCAGCAGAAACGGATAACGGTGGGGCAGAACCTTCATGATGTCTTCAATCGTGTACATCCCTTTCTCCTTTCGGCCGGCCTTCATCATTTCCCGCACCAGCGTCACCGTTCCGCGATGACTCGGCTTTACCGCAACGATCCGCGCGCGTACCCGCGCGCCTGCGAGCGCGAGATCACCGACGCAATCCATCGCCTTGTGCCGCACGAACTCGTCGTTCCAGCGCAGCTCACCGCTCAGAACATCGCTGTCGTCGAGGACGACCGTGTTATCCAGCGATGCGCCCTTGATCAAGCCCTTGGCGCGGAGAGCTTCGACTTCGTGAACGAAGCCGAACGTCCGCGCCCTCGACAGCTCATTCGCGAACGATTCTTCCGTAATTGTGAATCTACGCGACTGCTTGCCGATAAGCGGATGCGGGAACTCGATCGTGACATCGAGCTCGAATCCCTCTGACGGATAAGCTTCGTAGACTGACGCGCCATCTATGATCCGCACCGGCTCGGTCAGACGCAAAAACTCCGGCTCACCGTCGATCGACGCAAGCCCCGCCTCTGACAGCGCCGCGACAAAGGGCGCGGCGCTGCCGTCGAGTATTGGCGGCTCCGGACCATCCATGTCGATCGTGACGTCGTCGATCCCCATGCCGGTCACCGCCGCGAGCACGTGCTCGACGGTGTGTATGGCGTGACCGCCCTTGCCGAGCTGTGTGCGACGCTCACTGCCGCTGACTTCGCTGACGTGCGCGCGAATTCTCGGCAGGTTCTTGCAATCGGTGCGGCGAAATACAATTCCCTGCTTTGCCGTCGCCGGCTGAAACGTTATTCGACACGGCACACCCAGATGCAGCCCTACCCCTTCCAGCACCGCTGGACGGGCCAAAGTCGTTCGACTCACCTGGGGTCCGGGTCTGCCAGCAATTTCTCCAGCCGTCGCATCATTCCGGCCAATTTAAACAGTGCAGCCGATGCCCGAAGTGACTCACGATGCGGACGGGCTGGATATCCGGACCAGCTTTCACCCGCGGGAACGTCGCCGAATACGCCCGCCTGCGCGCCGATGCGGGCCCCCGCGCCGATCGTGAGATGCCCGCCGATGCCGGCTTGTCCCGCGAGGATGGCGCCGTCGCCGATCTGCGTCGAGCCGGACACACCGACTTGAGCGATCAGCAGGCATTTCTGACCGATGCGGACGTTGTGACCGACGTGCACAAGGTTGTCGATCTTGGTTCCATTCCCGATGACAGTATCGTCGATGCTCCCGCGGTCGACGGTGCTGTTGGCTCCGATCTCCACATCGTCTCCGATGACGCAGCCCCCGATGTGAGGAATCTTCTGATGGGCACCATCGCGGAAGACGTAGCCAAACCCATCGCATCCGATGCGGGCGCCTGATTGAATCATTGCGCGGGCGCCCACAGTCGTGCCCGCGTAAATCGTGACGCCCGGCCACAGCCGCGCATCCTTTCCGATCGAAACCCTTTCTCCAACAACACTGTGAGCGCCGATCGTGGCGCCCTCGGCAATCGTGGCCTTTTCGCCGATGACGGAGTACTCGCCGATGGAGACCCGCTGTCCGATGATCGCGCCTTTTCCGATCCGCGCTGTCGGCGCGACTCCGGGCGCCGGCAATTCCTGCGGATACAGTTTCGGCAGGAGCGAGAGCAGCTTCTCGAACGGTTGCGCGACGATGATCCGCGCACGTGGAGCACCGGCCGCGTCGCGGAATTCGGGATCGACCAGGACCACACCGGCTCTCGTCGTCGCCATTATCGGAGCATACTTCGCGTTCGACAGTATGCTTAGGTGGCTCGCCTCCGCGCGATCGAGCGACGCCACTCCGCTGACGACCGTCTTCCCGTCGCCCACCAGCTCTCCAGACACCAGCGCCGCAATAGCCTCAGCGGTGATAGTGCTAGCACTATCACCGCTGATTGAAGGCTTCGAAACCGTGGGCCCCGTCACTTCTTGGGCCGAGTCACTCCCGCGGGCTGTGGGATGGTGCCGCTCGCCGGCGGACCCTGGCTCTTGAGCCGCGCGAGAACGCGTTCAGTCAAATCGAGCCTCTTGTCGGCAGCGACTACGACGCTGACCTGCGACCCGACATCGAGGATCACGGCGTAGTTATCCTCGGCGCGGATCGCCTCGATGACGCTCTGAACGCGCTCCATGATGGGCTTCACGAGCTGGGCCTGACGGGCCTGCATCGTCGAATCGAGGCCGCGCGCGCGTCCCTGGTACTCAGCTTCGCGCTGGCCGATCGTCGTGCGCCGCGTCTCCCGCGTCGCGCTATCCAGCTTCGCCGCGTCGCGGTCGAACGCGGCCATCATCGTTCTCAGTGAGTCGTCCATGCGCTGAATCTGCAGGCGGTAGACTCCAACTTCCCTCTCGAACTGCGCCTCTGCCTCAGCGCGTCCGGGTGCTTGCTGAAGTAGCTGCGCCGAATTGATGTAGCCGATCTTGACTGCTGCCGGCGGGGCCTGCGAGGCCTGCGAGGCCTGCGCGCCTGAGGTCCCGACCATGATCAGCGTTGCAGCCGAAGCGATGGAACACGCACGAAGAAGCAAACACATTTATGACTCCAGTGTTAGAAAAATTGTCCGAGCTTGAAGTGGAGCTTCCAGCCCGGTGCCGGCCGCCCCTGAGCGTCAATCTTGTCGAACCCATACCCAATGTCCACACCCAAAGGTCCAAGCGGGCTCAAAGTACTTGCTCCGAAGCCTGCACTCCTGAACAACCGGGTCGGGTCGAACTCACGCGGCTTTTTCCAGACGTTGCCGCCTTCGAAGAAGGTGTTGATGTAAAGCGACTGATTGATCCGCAGCCCGAACTCTGTCGTGCCGACAAAAAACGCGTTTCCGAACGACGCCAGAGTGGCTTGGGTGTCGCCGCCGGCGGGATTATAGCCGCTCGGTGTGACGGAAAACTCGTCGTATCCGCGGAGCTGCTCGCCGTACTGGGTACCGCCCAGCGCGAAAGCCTGGGTTGAGAAAAACGGGCCTGGGTTTCCGAAAACCGCGCCCGCCCGGGTAGACAAACCGACCACGAACATCATTGGCTCACCGCCAAGGAGGCTGCCGCCTATCCGGCCTACAGGAGCAAACGAGCGCAGCTCCGTAGTGTAACGCTGGAAGCTTGCTGTGCCTCCGAGAGGCCCACCGTTGAATTGGGCGTTGAACGACTGAAGTCCGCCGTCGGCGGGAAATGGCAGCCCCGTGCGCGTGTCGTGCGTAGCGGTGAATCCGAGCGTGGAGCGGAAGCAGTTCTTGCACGCCTGCGCCACCGTGCTCAGCAATCCGTCGCGGGTGTAGTTGACCTTTTCTCCGCCGTACGAGACGAAGAGTCGAGTGTAGATCGATTGCGGAACCGGGAAGCCGAGCTGGACTTGTCCGCCCGTCCTGATGATTCCGCCAAGATCGGCGACAGTGTACCGGGACCGGCTGTGATATGCGGTGAAGCTCCCGGAGACGCGCGTCTGGCGGATGTTCGGATCGCTGTACGTCGCGTTGAAGTCGTTGATGTATCGGCCGAATTGCCATTGCAGCTGCGCTCTCTTGCAGCGGCCAAGGAGGTTCGGCTGATCCAGGCCGATGAATCCGCCGAGCCCGGTGCCCTGCCCCATCGACGCGCCGAAGTTGACGTTGCCCGTCCGCTTTTCCTTCACGTTGAACACGATATCGACGTCGCCCTGCTCACCGCTCGGACGTGTTTCCGGCGCTGTCATCGGCGTCTCGAAGAAATTGAGATTGCCGATGTTCTGGTAGCTGCGAATGAGATAGTTGCGGTTGAAGACCTGGCCGGGAGCGAGAACGATCTGCTCCCGAATGCATGACTCGTGCGTGTAGTCGTTGCCCGAGATCTCGATCCTGTTGATGATCGCCGGCGAGCGCTCGTCGATTTCCCAGCGCAGGTTCACCGTGCGAACGGAGTCGTTGCTTGGGACACGCTCGGTCACCGGACGAATCGAGGCGTAGATGTAGCCTTCGTCGTTGTAGGCTTCCATCAGTTTCTGCTGGGCGTCATCCCACTTTGATTCGTCGAACGTGTTCGGCGGGTTCACGTAGCTGCGGCGAATCAGACTGGTCGCCTTCTGCGTTATCGTGGTCTGCTGATTTTTGCCGAAGGGATAGAAGACGCTGATCTGGGCCGACGAGAAGCGGCGGTTCCCGATTACCTCGAAGTTGCCAACTTTGTATCGCGGCCCCTCGCTGACGGTGATGTCGATCAGTCCCTTGCCCTTGGCGCGATCGACAATCAGCGTGTCCTTGAGGATCCTCATGTCGATATAGCCGCGGCCGGCGTACAGCTGCGGAATCTTCTCGCTCAGATCCTGCGCGTATTTGGCATCGTCAAGCTCGCCGTTGCGCATCCAGAGAAATCCTTCGGGCTTCGTATCCATCGCGCTGACGATGTCCTCATCGGAGACCCTGGTATTCCCATTGATACGTATCCCCGAAATCGCAAGCCGTCTGCCCTCGTCGATATTGAAGTTGATCGAGAGCTTTCCGTCTGTGAGTGTCGATTCCGGCTTTACGCTGGCAAGGTAGTATCCCTTGCTCTCGTAGAGTGAATCGACGCTGGCGATTGCCTTGGCGATCTTTCCCGGATCGACCGGACCGCCGGTAGGAAACGCCAGCTTCTCTCTCACATCCTTGGGCGCCACTCGGTCCGCGCCGATCACCTTGTAAGCGGTGAGGATCGGACGCTCCTTGACCTGGATCACCAGGCTCGCCTTGGAGGTAGCCGGCGATAGGCGGCAGACGATCTGTATGTCGTCGAACTGGCCCGTCGCATACAGCGCTTTGATTCCCGTCTGGAGGTCGTGGACGTTGAGCTGGGTACCCGTGGACAGCCCTGCCGTCGCGCGGACTGCCGCCGTATCGGACCTGGTGCTGCCCGTAACAACTATGGATTCGGGCGTTGCACAGGCTCCCGGCGCGCTCTCCTGGGCGTACAGAGAAGCTGCGCCAAGTGCCATCAACGCCAGCACATATGAAGCTATTTTACGCATCACACAAATATACACTAATCAGTTTGGCTGAGGTCCTCGCCAGAGTGCGAGTATTCTGATTAGACAACGGGGCCGCTGGAGAGTTGCTCCTCTCCGGCGGCCCCGTTGATGCGCGGTGTGTTCTGCTAGGCTTTCGGCGTCCCGCTCAGCACGCGGAAATCGAGCTTCTCGCCATCCGGCGCCAGGTCGACTTCAATCTCGTCGCCCTTCGAGAATTCGGCCAGGAGAATCTTCTCCGAGAGCGGATCCTCGATGTATTTCTGGATCGCTCTCTTGAGCGGCCGTGCTCCGAACTTCTCGTCGTAGCCGTGCTTCACGAGATGCGCGGACGCGGCCTCGGTGAGCTTCAGCGTCAGTTCCTCGTCGCCCAACCGCTTCTGAACATCCTTGAGGAGAATGTTGACGATCTCGGCAATGTTCTCCCTCGACAGCGGGTGGAAGACGATCACGTCGTCGAGGCGGTTGAGGAATTCAGGATTGAAGACGTGCTGCATCTCCTCCTTTACCTTCTCCGCCATCCGCTCGAAGCTCGACTTCTGATCAGGCGCGTGAAAGCCCAACCCGCGGCCCTTCGTGATGTCGCGCGCTCCGATGTTCGATGTCATGATGACGACGGTGTTCTTGAAGTCGATCACGCGGCCGTAGTTGTCGGTGAGGTGTCCTTCATCCAGCACCTGCAGCAGGATGTTGAACACATCGGGGTGCGCCTTCTCGATCTCGTCGAGCAGCACCACGCTGTACGGCTTGCGACGCACCGCCTTGGTGAGCGTTCCCGAATCCTCGTACCCGACGTATCCCGGAGGCGCGCCGATGAGGCGGGACACCGAGAACTTCTCCATGTACTCGCTCATGTCGACGCGAATGAGAGCCGACGGATCGGCGAACAGGAACTTTGCCAGCTGACGAGCGACTTCGGTCTTCCCGACTCCGGTCGGGCCCGAGAAGATGAACGAGCCGATCGGACGATTCGGATCCTTGAGTCCGGCGCGGCTGCGACGGATCGAGCGCGCGAGAGCCTTGATTGCCTCTTCCTGCGCGACCACCGACTGGTGGAGCTCTTCCTCCATCCGCATGAGTCTCGCTGTCTCGGCTTCCTGGAGACGCATCACCGGAATACCGGTCCAGCGGCTCACGATGAAGGAGACTTCCTCCTCACCGAGCACCGGACGGTGCGACTGGCGATGCTTTTCCCACTCTTCCTGCTTGCGGCGGATATCGCCCTGCAGCTCGCGCTCACGGTCGCGCAGCGACGCGGCGCGCTCAAAATTCTGATCGCGAACGGCTGCTTCCTTGTCGACGTTGACGGCATCGAGCTGTCCCTTGAGCTCGGCAACCGCCGGCGGCGGCGACTGAGTCGCGAGACGCGCGCGTGCGCCGGCTTCATCGATGACGTCGATCGCCTTGTCGGGCAGGAACCGGTCGGTGATGTAGCGCTCCGACATCTTCGCGGCTGCCGCAAGAGTAGCATCGGGGATCGTCACCTTGTGGTGCTCCTCGTACTTCTTGCGAAGTCCCTTGAGGATCTCCACGGTCTCGTCCACCGAAGGCGGCTCGACGATGACGGTCTGGAACCGGCGCTCGAGAGCGCCGTCCTTTTCAATGTACTTCCGATACTCGTTCAGCGTGGACGCACCGACGCACTGCAGCTCGCCGCGTGCCAGCGCGGGCTTGAGCATGTTGCTGGCATCGATTGCTCCTTCGGCCGCCCCCGCTCCGACGAGCGTGTGCAGCTCGTCGATGAAGAGGATGATGCTCTTGTTCTGCGCGATCTCGTTCATGACCGCCTTGAGGCGCTCTTCGAACTGACCGCGATACTTGGTGCCCGCGATCACCGCCGCCATGTCAAGCGACAGCACGCGATTGTCGCGCAGAGAATCGGGGCACTCGCCGTTGGCGATGAGTTGTGCAAGTCCTTCGACGATGGCAGTCTTGCCGACGCCAGGCTCGCCGATGAGGACAGGATTGTTCTTCTTCCGGCGCGTCAGGATCTCCATCACGCGCTCGATTTCCTTCGCCCGGCCGATCGTCGGGTCGAGCTGGTTGTCGGCGGCGAGCTGGGTCAGGTCGCGGCAGAAATGATCGAGCGCGGGAGTCTTCGACTTCTTCTCTCCCTTCCCCGTCTGTGTCTGCGTCGTACCTGGTGCGCCCGCGGGTGCGGCCGGGGTACCGCCCTGCGGCATCTCGGTCCCGAGCAGGCGCAACGTCTCCGCCTTGGCAGCGTCGAGATTTACACCGGCGTCGGTAAGAACCTGCGCGGCAATTCCCTTCTCTTCGCGCAGCAGGCCGAGGAGGAGGTGTTCGGTACCTACGTACCCATGACTGAGATCACGGGCCTCGCCCATCGCCAACTCGAGTACCTTCTTGGCGCGCGACGTATACGGGAGGTCAGGGCCAGTCGCGGCAGCGGCTTTCCCTTTCTTTACTGTCTCCTCGATCTTCTGCTGAATCTCGTCGAGGTCGACGCTGAGGTTTTGAAGGACGGCGGCGGCGACGCCCTCGCCTTCGCGAATCAACCCGAGCAGGATGTGCTCGGTGCCGACGTATTCGTGATGGAGACGCGCGGCCTCCTCACGAGCCATGGCGAGGACCTTTCGGACTCGCTCCGTAAAGTTGTACCCGTTCATCTCTGCAATCCTCAGTGCGGCAGCTGGTTGGTCGCGTACGTGACAGTGAAGTTCACTGCAGCGCCCGTGATTACTCGCTACCCCTTACTCCGCCTCTTTAGCTAGCGTCTCCCGCACGTATCGAGCGCGCGCGACATTCGCTTCGCTTTCCGTCAGCGCTCTTCCCTCGGCATGTCCGAGGTGCGCCAACTGACTGAAAATCAGGAGCTTGTTGAGAGTATATACACTGAGACCGCTTATCAGTTTCAAACCGACAGCCAGTCGCACGCCGCTCAGATAATTCATCGCTTCATCGAAGCTCAAGCTGCGTGCATATCGCAGCGTGCCAAAGGCGCGCCATAGCTTGTCTTCTATAATATAACCCGCATCGCGCAACAGAACTCGCCGCGCTTCTTCTTCGCGCTCGATTACATGTCTTACGACGCGCACGAGGTAATCAAGTAACTCACCCTCGGATCTCCCCAGCGTCGTCTGGTTCGAGATCTGGAAAAAATTCCCGACCACTTCACTCCCCTCGCCGTACATCCCGCGATACGTGAGCCCCACCTGCTGGAGTCCAGCGAGGACCTTCGAGATTTCCTTCGTCAGGACCAGGCCCGGCAAGTGAATTAGAACCGAGGCCCTGAGGCCGGTCCCCACGTTGGTCGGGCATGCCGTCAGGTAGCCGAACTCGCTGTGAAAGGCATAGGGAACCTTATTGCCGAGCTCGGCGTCCAGACGCTCGATGATTCCGAACGCGTCGGACACGTGAAAGCCGGAGTGCAGCGCTTGCAGCCGCAGATGGTCTTCCTCGTTCACCATGATCCCGACACCGCGCGAGAGATAGACCGCCGCGCCCGTTCGCACCGGCTGATCATTGAGTCCCGCCAGCTCCTTGCTCACCAGGTGTCGCTCGTGGAGCAGCAGCCTGTCATCCGGAGCAAGCTCGTCGACGCGCAGCAGCACGCCGTCCTCTATCGAGCTCAGGCTGGCGAACGCTTCGCGTACCTGCGTCAGAATTCGGAGCCGCTCTCCGTCGCGGGCCCGTGGCGTAAATGCGTAGCCCTCGAGGTTCCGGGCCAGCCGGATTCGCGTCGAGATTACGATGTCCGCGTGCTCGCCTGATGCATCGAGCCAGCTGGCGCCGCCATCGGGAAGCAGAGACAGGTCGAGCATTACTCGATCCCCCGCAGCTTGTCGCGAATGTCGGCGGCCAGCTCGAACTGCTCTGCTTCGATGGCTCGCTTCAGCCGGTCGCGCAGCTCTGTCGCGCTCGACACGTGTGGCAACACCGACGGCAGCGGTGCCACATAACGTCGCCCAATGTGGCGGGAATTGCCATGCACTCTGCGCAACAGGTCGCGAAGGCTGCTCTCGAACGCCTCGTAGCAGTGAGCGCATCCGAGACGGCCGGTGGAGCGGAAATCAGCCAGCGTCGATGAGCAGAATGAACACTGCGCCGGCTCGCCCTTGGCGCCGGGCATCTGCTCATGGATAGTCTGCAGGAAGTTGTTGATCTGCGGCTTTGCCGCGGTGATCGTCGTTTCAACCCCTCGCTCGGCAGCGCATTTCTCGCACAGATGCAGCTGTCTCACCCCGCTCCCCTCGATTTCAGTGAGCTGGATTACAGCTTCGCCACCTTTGCACAGATCGCACACCATTTATACGACGACCTCATTGACCTCGGTATGACTCAATTTGCCACCTTCGAGAAGCAGCACCTGGTTCGCGCGTGCGGCGAGAGAGCGGCTATGAGTAACGACGACCATCCCGATCTCGAGGTCATTGACGACCTCGCTCAATAATTCATGCAACATCTCAGCGTTCGACCTGTCGAGATTCCCCGATGGCTCGTCGGCGAGAAGTATCTGGGGATCCATCGCCAGAGCCCGCGCAACGGCGGTCCGCTGCTGCTCTCCGCCGGACAATTCCCCGGGCCGATGCGTCATCCGGGCGCTCAACCCAACGCGCGCCAGTAGCTCTGCCGCTCTCCCCCGGGCCTCATCCTGGGGCCTGCCCGCGATCAGGAGCGGCATCATTACGTTTTCGAGCGCCGAGAACTCGCGCAGCAAGTGATGAAACTGGAACACGAATCCAACCGTCCGGTTGCGAAGCTCGCCCAGCTGCGCCTCGTCCCGCCCATGAACGGGCTCGCCCCCGATCACAACATAACCGCGCGTCGGCTTGTCGAGCGCGCCCAACACGTGCATGAGAGTGCTTTTGCCGGCGCCACTTGCTCCGACGACGGCGATCATCTCGCCCTGCGGCACGGAGAGATTCACCCCGTTCAGCACGTTGATGATATTGCCGTCGCCACCGACGTAAGTCTTATGGACGTCGTGGGCTTCGAGTACGGTAAGCGTCATTCGTGCCTGATCGCTTCGATCGGAAAGAGACGCGACGCCTGGACGGCCGGATAAATCGTGGCGATGGCGGCGATCGCGATGCTCGCGAGCACGATCCACATCACGTCGGTCGGCTGCGTGGAAACCGGCAGGTGGTCGATGAAGTAGACCTGCGCATCCAGCTTTATGAACTGATACCTGTCGAGCGCGAGAGCCGCGCCGAATCCCAATATCAGGCCAAGCGCGGTTCCCACCACTCCTATTACAAGTCCCTGCGCGAAGAAAATCCGCCGTATCGATTTGGCCGGCATTCCCATCGCTTTGAGGATGCCGATCTCCTTGGTCTTGTCCGAGACGACCATCGTGAGAGTGCTGACGATGTTGAATGCCGCGACAAGAACGATCAGCAGCAGAATCACACCCATACCGAGCTTCTCCAGCTTGAGAGCCT
>JBDTND010000010.1:0-29499 GCA_039933915.1 Gemmatimonadales bacterium
GCATGACCTTCTCATCGACGAACGCGCGAACCGTGTCACGAACGGCGCGCTCCTCTTCGGAGAGCGCGGAATCAATGTTGTAGAAGTCAGTCATACCCGAAAGTTAGTGATTCTGGCGGTGTCGCGAGCAGCTGGCCAGGGTTTTTTAACCCAACAGAACGGGCGGGAGGCGTCAGAAGCGTAGATCCCAGTTATCCGTTCACGACGCCGGGACGCTACTGGGGCGGGTCAGGCCACAAGCAACTGCGCTTTCCCTGTCCCCCAAATGGACAAGTCGGGCGCGCAGTAACTAACCACTGGCATCTTGTCTACTGACGCCTCCCGCCCGTTCAGTTTCAGATGCAGGCTCACAGGAATTCGGCCCGGAGTTATGCGACGGCTCGGCAGGCCAGAGGAGTGATTCCCACAGCTCTGGCCTTGGCCCGGAATGTCGACCCGTGATCGACACCGAGCCCCTGCTCCTCCTGCCACTGGTGCACCATCTCGTGGAGGAGAGTGTGCAGCGCCTCGTCCCAACCGTCGCGCCGGATGTGACGTCTGCTCAGGACGATCTCCGGCTCCCACCCGTTCGCCGCGGGACTGTAGTGGCCGAGGCGGCTTTTCATTCTTCGTGAGATCCGAATCGGGATCGTCCGCAGCGTTCCGCCGAAGCGCTCGTCGTTGAACGCCTTGTGCCAGCCGGTCAGCTCCCGAATGAAGGGAACGTCGGCGGGATTCGTTCGCTCCGGCGCGCGTCTCCGGCGTGGAGCATCAGACCTGCCAAGCGGGAACTGAAGGATAATCCTGCGCGCTTCCCGTCGTGCCGCGCGAGTCCGCCCGTGCACGAACGCGATGATCGCTGTCCAGATCTCTTCGTCCCCACCCAGGAAGCTGCTGTGGATCCTTAGCTCTCCGCCGCTGTAGCTCACGACAACCGTTCTGTTGGTCGTCAGCCGCACACGATACTGCGTGCCGAGTCCCAGACGCTGGAGTCGCATCCGCAGCTCCTCGGCGTTCCCCGGAGGCGATTCGTCGAGCGCCAGCGCGAGCTGGTCGCGGTCATTTCGCCGCCACATACTCGGTTCGCTTGAAGCGTTTGTGCGGACCCGTCACGAACGTGCGATGATCCTTCGACCAGACGAAGCTCGTTACATCGATCGTCTCGCGTCCGATTGCCATGACGTTGACCGAAGAGGGCCGGCCACCGCGCGATCTGTTGGAGATTGTGCCGGCCGTGGAGATGACGGTGCCCTTCCGCGTGTGCTCGATGTAGTGCACTGATTCCTGGTGGTCGTGCCCACAGCACACCAGATCCACGCCCATCTCGGCGAAAGCCCCGAGAATCTTCTGGGTGTTCTTGAGTCCGTGACGCTGGGAGAGCTCGCCGCGCACCGGATTGTGGTGCATGACGATCACCCGCGCATCGTTGGGTGGCGACTTCTCGAAAATCTCACGGGCTTCGTCGATCTGTGCCTGGTGGATATCACCGATGATGGATATGTCCCGGAGGTTCCAGGTCAGAGTGCGGAGCGTCACTCCGTGCGCGGTGTTGATCCCGACGAACGACGCGCCGGGAACGTGGAGCACGGGCTCGAGATTCCTGTCGATAAACCTGCGGTAGTTCGCGTAGACCTTCGATTTGTCGCTGACGCCGAGCGGCGATTTCCACCAGGCCACATCGTGGTTGCCGGGAACGGTGATGACCTTGCTCACCCTGTTTGCGTCGCGGATGAATGCGGCGGCTCTCTGGAATTCGCCGGCTCGCGCCCGCTGGGTCAGATCTCCCGAGATCGCCACCACATCGAACTTTTTCTCGAGGATCAACTGCTCGATCGCCTCGATCTGCTCGGGAACCGCTGGCCAGCCGAAGTGCAGATCAGAGACGTGGAAGACAGTGGTCACGTCGCGCGTCGCCCCGTCTCGATCGTGATCAGGTCAGGGCGCGAGAACGAGATCCGCGAAAGCCTTCGCAACGCTGGCCGTTAGCGCCGGGGACACCGTCCTCATTTGAGTGCTTTCAACCTCGCCTGCCCAGCGAATCAGAGCCATGCGCGCATCGATCATCACGAGCCGCAACTTCGCAACGCCCATACCATTGCCTCTGTTCTCGAGCCTGAGCTCAATGGGCAGAATCGCGTAACGCTGCCCCTTGAGACCGACGAGTCCGCGCACCTGCTGCTGAAGAGGATCCCGCACGGTTGTCTCGGGAATCACCCGTCCGCGGAGCCATTCGGCCGAGAGGGAGCGGGCGTCGGTCATGATGATGCTGTTGATCTTCGAGGAGCGCTCGATCTCCTGGGCGAACGTCCAGCGCTGACCCAGGCCGCGCGCCGTCAAAGCCGCCTCGATCTGATCGTCGAGTGCCGCGAGAAACGCCGCGCGATTCGGGATCTGCTGCTGCCACCCAAGTGAGTCGGTGGAGGAGAGATACTGGACCGGAAGGACGACGACTTCCTGCCCGGCCATCCGCTCCAGCGGCAGAAGCGCGACGGGCGATGCTTCGGTTTCGGGGGGCTTCGATGCGCAGCCGGCGAAGAGCGTCGCGGCGGCGATCAGAGAAACGGCTCGTTGAATGTGATGCATTGGATTGCGGGAAAGTTAACGCATCCTCAATTTCATCGCACACGTGAGCAACGCTTTCATGCGACGACTGCGGTCCATCCTCATCTGGTCTTTCGTCTCCCTGCTCGGCGCCGCCAGCTTTGCATGGATGGCTCTGTCGCGTGGCGAGCCGGTTAACGCGGCATGGCTGCTGGTCGCCGCACTTTGTACGTACGCCGTGTCGTACCGGTTCTACAGCCGGTTCATCGCGAGCAGGATCTTCGCGCTCGATCCAGCGCGTCCCACTCCCGCCGTGCGGCTCAATGATGGACGCGATTTCACGCCGACCAATCGCTGGGTTGTCTTCGGGCACCACTTCGCCGCGATCGCCGGTCCGGGCCCGCTCGTTGGACCAACGCTCGCCGCGCAGTTCGGGTTTCTTCCCGGCGCTCTCTGGATAATCATCGGCGTCGCGGTCGGCGGCGCGGTTCAGGACTTCGTGATCCTATGCGCGTCGGTGCGCCGCGACGGCAAATCGCTGGGCCAGATGGCGAAGGAGGAGATAGGACCTGTTGCAGGCTTCACCGCCCTCGTGGCCGTGCTCGGCATCATGATCGTCCTCATTGCCGTGCTGGCGCTCGTGGTGGTGAACGCGCTCAAGGCCAGCCCGTGGGGAGTCGTCACGATCGGGCTCACGATTCCAACGGCGTTGATCATGGGCGTCTACATGCGCTGGATCAGGCCGCACAGGGTTCTCGAGGCGAGCGGAATCGGACTCATCCTGTTGATGGTCTCGCTGTTCGCCGGCAGGTGGGTCGCGGCGAATCCCGCGCTTGCTCCAATGTTCACGCTCACGGGGAAGACACTCGCGCTCCTCATCATGGCGTACAGCTTCTTCGCATCAGTCCTCCCGGTGTGGCTGCTGCTGGCCCCCCGCGACTACCTCTCCGCTTTCGTCAAGATCGGCGTCGTGCTTGCGCTCGCGCTCGGCATCATAATTGTCCTGCCGCCGCTGGAGATGCCGGCACTGACGCAGTTCGCGAATGGCACGGGGCCGGTATTCGCGGGAAAGATCTTCCCATTCGTGTTCATAACCATCGCGTGCGGCAGCATAAGTGGGTTTCATTCGCTGATTGCATCGGGCACCACTCCCAAGCTGCTGGCGAACGAAGCCGACGCGCGGATGATCGGCTATGGCGGGATGCTCACAGAGTCACTCGTGGCAGTCATGGCTCTCATTGCGGCGTGCGTCCTCACCCCCGGCGTCTATTTCGCGATCAACGCGCCGGCCAGCGCGATCGGAACCACCGCCGCGAGCGCTGCCGCTGCCGTTCAGAGCTGGGGTTTCACGCTCGATCCGGTGCAGATGCAGATCCTGGCGCAGGACGTCGGCGAGAAAACTCTTCTTTCGCGCACGGGCGGAGCGCCGAGCCTGGCGGTGGGCATGGCGCACCTGTTTTCGCGCGTTTTGGGCGGCCCGACGGCGATGGCTCTCTGGTACCACTTCGCGATCATGTTCGAGGCGCTCTTCATTCTCACCACGGTCGATGCCGGAACACGCGTCGGGCGTTTCATGCTGCAGGATCTGCTCAAGCACGTCTGGGCCCCGATCGGCAGAGTGTCGTGGTATCCGGCCGTGGTGATGTCGAGCGGGATCGTCGTTTCCCTCTGGGGCTTTTTTCTCTACCAGGGTGTGATGGATCCGCTCGGAGGCATCAACTCATTGTGGCCGCTGTTCGGGATTTCCAATCAGCTTCTCGCGGCGGTCGCGCTCTGCGTGGGCACAACCGTCATAATCAAGATGGGAAAAGCCCGCCACGCCTGGGTGACGATTCTGCCGCTGGCGTGGCTCGTGACGGTCACGATGACGGCCGGCTGGCAGAAGATCTTCTCGCCCGATCCAAAGCTGGGTTTTCTTTCGCACGCGCGGATGGTCGGAGAAACTCTGGCCACCGGTGCTCTGCCAAATAGTGTGCAGACGGTAACTCAGGCCAGGCGATTGATCCTGAACGATCGCATTGATGCCGCAGTCGCGGCATTCTTTCTCATCTCCGTGGTAGTGATTCTCGTCGCGTCAGCGCATGAGTGGTACACGGTCCTGAGCGGTCGCAAAGTGTGCCGGAGCACCGAGGTTCCGTTCGAGGCGGTAACTCGCGCGGCGTAGCCGAAAACCGCAAGCTCACTTCGATGTGGTTTGGCGGAATTTTCATGAATGGCGGAGAAGCTCAAGCCACCGCTGGAGCGAGCTCAGACTTCCGGCAGGAACGCCATAGCGCTAATCTGTCGTCCACTCGTCGGTCAAAGTTTTTCTCCGCAGACACTGTCGACGCAGCAGCTGTCGTGACCTCGCAGAGCCTGGACGCCCTCCCTCCCGATGATGGGCACCATGATCAATGCCGCGGCCGGGTCTGCCCACCACCACCCAAGCAATGCGTTCAGGATCAGTCCACCGAGAAGTATCGCCGACAGGTATGTACAGAGCTGCGTCTGCTGTGCTTCAGATCGAAGCGCGCGACTGCCAAGAGCTATCGCAACTTTCCTCTTGGCACGCGCAAGCAATGGCATCACCACCAACGACGCCGCAGCGAGCGCTATTCCGACCATGCTCTCCTCAGGCGCTTCCCGCTTGATGAGAGCGCTGGCGGCGTCCACCGTCACGTAGAACGCCAGCAGAAGAAACAGAATGCCGACAATTCGTAGCGTCAGACGTTCAGCGCGCTCGCGCTCGTTGGCGTTCACATCGGCATTCAGGCGCCAAAGCGCTGTCACGCTGGCAGTGACCTCGATCACGCTATCAAAGCCGAAACCGACGAGCGCGATGCTTCCAGCCAGGAGACCTGCACCGATCGCGATGAATCCTTCAACGCTGTTGTAGCCGAGCGTTAGCCAGGAAAGCCATTGACCGCGGCGAACCCGACCCTCGCGCTCAATGTCTACGACCGTACTCGCCATACCAGAATCTAGCGGAATGAACCCCGACGTTAACGGCCGGATCTGGCAGGTGTGAGGAGACGCCCCCGACGATAGATTCTTGGCCGCAGGTATAGACAATGATTCTACCCGCCCTTCTCACCAGTCCTCATCTGATGCGCAAGCTTTTGTCAGCACTCCTATTGCTGTTCGCTGCGACCCCGATCGCCGCGCAGCAATCCAGGCCGTTCGACTTTTCCATCAGGAACATCATGCGCGGCCCCGAGCTGTACGGCCGCCAGCCCCAGAACGTCCACTGGAGCGCCGACAGCAAGTGGATCTATTTCACATGGGTCGAGCCCGGCAGCGACTGGCGAGAGACACCCAAGCAATTTCGCGTGCGCGCGGTCCCGGGTGCAAAGCCGGAGCGGGTGTCGATCCAGCAAGTTGACTCGAGCGGCTTCCGATTCGCGGAAAGTGAGCGCTCGCACAGCGGGCGCTACTCCGTGGTCGAGTTCAACGGCGATTTGTACCTGAACGATCTCACGAGCGGGACGAGCCGCCGCCTCACCCAGACCGTCGAAGCGGAGCGCAATCCTCAGTTCTCGGCCAACGACCGCCAGATCTTCTTCGTCCGCAACAACAACATTTTTTCGATCGATCTCAACAACGGTTTCCTGCGCCAGATGACGGACCTCAGGCAGGGTCCATCGCCATCCGATTCGACCAAAGCGCAAGGGCAGCGGGGGCGGCTCGAACAGCAGCAGCGCGAGCTGTTCGAGTCAGTGCGCGACCGCATCCGCCTCGACAGCATCGCCCGAGCAGACCGCCTGCAGCGCGACTCACTCGGGCTCAAGCCGATCTATCTGCAGTCCGGAGAACAGGTCTCGGAGTATTCGATCTCGCCGACGGGCATGTCGCTGTTGATCACGACGCACACGCCCGCGTCCGGGCAGCGCACGACGGACGTTCCGCAGTACGTCACCCGCAGCGGATACACCGAGGAGCTTCACGTCCGCACCAAAGTGGGCGACGCGGGTCAGCGCGGACGTATCGCCCTGATCACGGTTCCTACCGCGGCCGTCGCCTGGCTGAAGACTTTTTCGACCGACACCGCCACTGGCTCGTTCGACCTGCTCGGCTGGAATGACAGCGGTACCCGTGCGCTGATCTACGCTTACAGCGACGACAACAAGACGCGTTTCCTTCAGACGGTCGATCCGGCCGCAAAGCTCACCACGGTCGAAACGCTTCGCGACACGGCGTGGGTCGGCGGTCCGTGCAACGAATGCGGAGGATGGTACGGCGGTGGCGAAGGGCGGATCTGGTACATCTCTGAAGCCGACGGGTTCGCGCACCTCTATACGGTCGCTCCCGACGGGAGTGGCAAGCAGCAGCTGACGCGCGGAAGGTGGGAAGTTCGCGACGTCGCGCTCTCACCCGACGATCGCTGGTTCTATCTGGAGACCAATCAGGTTTCGCCGTTCGAGCAGCATCTCTATCGAATGCCGGCGGCGGGCGGCGCCATGGAGAAAATCACATCGCGAACGGGGAAGCACGCGACGGTCGTGTCTCCCGATGGCCAGCTGGTCGCGGACGTCTACTCTTACGTGAACCGCCCACCCGATCTGTTTCTCATTCGCGGCATGCGCGGCACCGACATGTCCCAGCTCACTGTGTCGCCGAGCGCAGAGTGGCTGTCGTTTCCGTGGATGGTGCCGGAGATCGTGATGATTCCGGCCTCGGACGGCATCCAGGTGCCCGCGCACATCTACAAGCCAATCGACATGCACGCGCAGCCGAATGGGGCGGCGGTGATCTTCGTCCACGGCGCCGGGTATCTCCACAACGTCGGAAATTTCTGGTCCGAGTATCCGCGCGAGTACATGTTCAACCAGCTCCTCGCGTCCAAGGGGTACACGGTTCTGGATCTCGATTACCGTGGCTCGGATGGCTATGGGCGGGACTGGCGCACCGCGATCTACCGCCATATGGGCGGGCGGGATCTGCAGGATCAGGTCGATGCCTCGAAGTACCTCGCCAGCACTTTCCACGTCGATCCGAAGAAAATCGGCATTTATGGCGGGAGTTACGGCGGGTTCATCACGCTGATGGCTCTATTTACCCAATCTCAGCACTTCGGCGCGGGTGCAGCGCTCCGAAGCGTGACCGACTGGGCGCACTACAATCAGGGTTATACCTCAAACATCCTCAACCTGCCCCAAAACGATACGCTGGCCTACCGTCAATCGTCTCCCATTTACTTCGCGGAAGGTCTCCAGGATCCGTTGCTGATGGCGCACGGGATGGTGGATACCAACGTCCATTTTCAGGATATCGTCAGGCTCACTCAACGGTTCATAGAGCTCGGCAAAACTCGCTGGGAGCTTGCGGCATATCCGGTCGAGGATCACGCGTTCGTGAGACCCTCGTCGTGGGCGGATGAATACCGGCGCATCTTCGAGCTGTTCGAACGGTACCTGCCGACGCGCGATTCAACCAAATGATCAACCACATCTCTTCTATGTTTTTGCGCGCTGCTTCAATTGCCCGTGCGGTACTCGGCGTCCCGGACTACGGGCGCTACCTGGCCCACATGCGGTCCGCCCATCCGGGCGATCGCGTCATGAGCGAGACCGAGTTCCGCCACACCCGCATGAACGACCGCTACAACCGCGCCGGCTCGAAGTGTTGCTGACGCCCTAGTGTGCAAGAACTGGCTCGGTTAGCGTCTCCCATGAGACCTCAACCGAGACAGACATGAAAGCACGAACCAACCTATTGGCCATAACCCTCTGCGCGCTGTATGCGTGCGGAGGCGATTCTTCTCCCGCCACCGATGGAAGCACAGCCTCCGGGAAGCCCGTTGCGTCCCCGAGTGCCCTCGGCGCGTCGATGGGTATGCCGGCGAGGGACATCGGGAACGCGAGTGGGGAAGCCGCCGGGAAAATGGCCGCGGCGCCCCCAGCAGAATTCGGTGCTCAATCCGCTGACGCCGCCGCATCCCAACCGGGCTCCGGCGCCGATCCCCTTCAGCAGGTGACTTCAGGTACGATCGCCGCGCCGTCGATGATCATTCGCACCGGCCAGGCGTTCATCGAGGTCGAGAAAGTGGATCCCGCCATTCTCAAGCTCCGCCAGCTCACGGCACAGGTAGGCGGGTTCATCACGAATTCATCGATCAGCGGCGGGCACGACCAGATCCGCCAGGCGACTCTCGAAATCAAGATTCCCGCCGGGAAATACGATGAGGCAGTTTCATCACTTTCTACGGTCGGCAAGGTGGAAACGGTCAACACGTCTGCGCAGGATGTCGGCGAAGAGTTCGTTGACGTGACGGCGCGTGTAAACAACGCTCGTCGGCTCGAGGACCGGCTGATCAATCTCCTCTCCAATCGAACTGGAAAGCTCGACGAAGTGCTGCGGGTGGAGCGCGAGCTGGCACGGGTGCGCGAGGAGATCGAGCGCTACGAAGGCAGGCTCCGCTTTCTCCGCGCGCGCGTGGCGCTGAGCACGCTCACCATAACGGTGCACGAGCCTGCGCCAATACTCGGCAGCAACCCCGGTGAAAACCCCATCGCCGCCGCTCTGCGCCGCGCCTGGAGAAACTTCGTTGCGTTGATCGCCGCGGTGATCGCGTCACTGGGGATCCTGATCCCGCTCGCTTTGGTTGCAGCAGGGGGATGGATTGGGTATCGCCGCTGGAAACGCACGAGGAGCTAAAAGAGAAACGCTGCTCGCGATAGGCCTGGCGGGAAGCCGGCAGCGGGAAGCCGGCAGCGGGAAGGCGGCAGCGGGAAGCTATCAGCGGGCCGCTGGTAGTTTTGCGTTGTCTTTTTGCGCTGTCTACTTGGCGGTGAGATCCCGATTGTACCACCACACCGACCGCGACAGCGCGTCGTACCCTCTGTTGATGTGCTGCGCGCCCCACGCCATCACGCCCGCGCCGGCGAGGATGAGCATCGGGCTCGCCGCGTTGTTCGAGCTGTTGGTCGTGACGACGATCCCGACCAACGCCGTTGTCGCCCCCATTGCTGTCAGAACCGAACCGCGGAAGTTGCTAGTCCTGAACTTGTGCGCATCGGCAACCGCCTGCGGCGACGACTCCACCAGCTTCTCGACGTCATAATCCCGAAACCACCCGACAGTTCCGAGAATCGCGCCGGGCGCTCCCCGAATGATCTTGGCGCTTCCCCAGCTCGACTCGATGCGAAGCGCTTGCGTGTCGTATACACGCGTCGAATCGGTGGTGCGCGTCGAATCTGTGCGTGCAGCGCGCCGGGCGGAAACCGCCGGTGTGCCTGCCTCAACCGCTGCGACGGGCGCACCTGCGTGACCGTTGGTCTGTGCCCCAGCCGTCGTTCCAATAACAGCAGCGCCAATCATCAGCGCCGAAATAATTCCAGAATTCATTTTGTCCTCCGTTGATCGCTCAAACCGTCCAACTAAGGACGATTTGAGCGACCCGAGGAGAACATCACGATTATTTCTCTAGATCGCGATTATACCACCAGACCGACCTTGACAACGCGTTATAGGCGCTTTGCAGCCGGCCCCCTCCATACACGATCAGCCCCGTACTGGCCAGAGTGAGCCCGAGTGCGATCCCGCGGTTGACACCATCAACCTGAGACGCCCCTACCGCGGCGCCCAGAGTCGCCAAACCAGCCGCAGCAATCCAACTCCCTGGTCCATAGTCGCGGGCGAATTTCTCGGCCTCAACCGTGGCTTTCTCTGATGAACTCACTAGCCTGGCTACATCGAGTCCGCGGAATGTGCCGATACGTCCCAAAACTGTGCCCTGAACGCCACGAATGATGCGTACGTCTCCATTGTGCGCCTCGAGGCGCAACGCGTTCCCATCGTAGCTGCCATTCTGCGCAGTCAGCACGGCCGACCCTCCCAAGCCGAAAAGAACTCCGACCCAAAGCGTAAGAAAGAAACGCGACATCTGCCAGCCCTCCTTCGTTCGCTATCTGGAAACGAGTGTTGCCCGCCCGTTCAACCCGGTAGCATCCATAATTACATGCGTATTACCCGGATAGGCATAGCCCGCGCTCGTCTGATCAACAGCAATACCAAGAAAATCATCATCGGTAAGGAGCCACGAATTCGAGTTCGAAAAGAGAGCGGCTACAAAGGCTCCCGCAACAATCGGCCAATTCGCAGTGGGCAACAGTTTTATCGCCACCGTTCCGAATGCAACTGCCGAAGACTGAACGAAGTTCATCAGCGAATTGGTGTCAAATTTCAGCACACAAGGTTGATTGTCGTCTTCCCAGAAAAAAACGTGAAAGCCGTCGGTGAACTTGTTGGCGTAGGCAGCCCTTTCTTCCGCTGAGAACAGCATCACCCTGCCGCTCCAGAAACCGTCATTCTGGTCGAATACCTTGAGATAGTTCAACGAATGCTCGCCCGAGCAGGAAAGGTCGGCGCCAAAACGGGGATATGCTGGATCCGTAGGGCCGTGGATGTGGACTTCGATCTCCGGATCACCCTTGAACCAAGGTTCCTTCATGTCCAGGATTCGCGAGAACTCCAGATACAGTCCCGGCGGGATTGACGGCGTGCCTCCACCACCGCCACCGCCGCCGCACGTCTCGCCGCACGCGATCAGCGAAGACGGTTGGAGATTGGCGACCTGTAGCGTGCCGATGGCCGCTCCATTCAGATCTCCCACATTCCGCGACCCAGCGGCAGACATCGGCTGATCGAACCGCGTCTCGACCGGAACGATAGACAGCACTGGCTGCTCGGGAGCCGTTTTGCGGTCGACCACGACTTCCGACCCGCGTTCATCGAACGCGACGATAGGCCCCGATTCCTCGAGCTGCGAGACGACGAGCACGTCTCGCTTGCCCGTCCACTTCTCCCGATGCTTTGCCACCGGCATGTAGAACTCGAGCGGGCGAATGGCGGCCAGTGTTCCGAACAGCTCGCTCTCTCCACCGCTGCTTAGCGCAACCATCCGATCGAGCAGCGCCCTGCCGTCCTTCGATTTAAGGTACGACGTCAGCTGCAGCTTGTGCTCGCGAAAAGGCGCGGCCCGCATGTCGCGCTTGAGGTGCTGGCGAGCCGGCTCGTTGTCCATCGCCACCGCCACCAGCCGCGCGATTTTCGTCAGCGCGGCACGCTCCGCACTGGGCGGCGTAGGCTCTGCTACAATCTCCTTTCCGGCAGAAGGTGCTACGGCGTGGCCCACGGGGTCTGCACAAGCGGTGAGCGACGCGAATAACGCGAGAAAAAGAACTCCTTCGCCATGTGTGTTTTTCATAAATCCTCCTCGGCGAGTGATGCGGTTGTGAACCGCGCACTCTACTCGCTCAGGGAGGGCCCGACGTAATCGGCGAACCGCCTACGAGATCACTTCGCCTCGCGGAGCGGCGAACCTGGCGCGACGAAAATCATCCCCACCGCCGCCGCGAGCGCGAGCGTCGCGCCGAACACGAAGGCAGCAGGCGCGCCCGAGCGATCCCAGATCGCTCCGAAGATTAGTGACGCGGGAAGAGCTCCCAGTCCGATCGCGAGATTGTACCAGCCGAACGCCGCGCCGCGGCGCACTCTGGGGACGATGTCCGCGACCAGCGCCTTCTCGGTGCCCTCCGTCATGCCGTAGAAAATCCCGTACACCGCGAAGAGTGCCCACGCCTGCCAGGCCGCCGCGGCCCACCCAAAAGCGAAATACACCGCCGCGTAGAGCAGCCACCCCCCGACGATCAGCGGCTTCCTGCCGATGGTATCCGACAGCGCTCCGCCATACGTGCCGGTCGCGGCCTTCACGAAGTTGAGCAGCGCCCAGAGTATCGGCGCCATGGCGACCGGTACGCCGAGCTGATTCGCGCGCAACAGGAGAAAAGCGTCGGTGGAGTTTCCGAGCGTGAATAACAGAACGACTACGAGATATGCCCAGAAGCGGCGGCTCAGGCTTTCCCCTGCTCCGTGAGTTTCCGGTGGCTTGCCGTCTGATCCTCGCCGGGGCACGTCGCGCACGACGAAGACCAGGACGGCGATTGCAATCGCCGCCGGAATCGCCGACAGCCAGAACACATGCCTGATGGCGTGCTCGTCGTGGGGCGTAAGATGCCTCCCCGAGTCGAGCCCGCCGACGCCGTACAGCCTGAGAAGGAAGAAAGCCACCAGCGGTCCAAGCACCGCCCCCGCGTTGTCGGCCGCGGCGTGGAATCCAAATGCGCGCCCCCTTGCTTCAGGCGCAGCGGAGTCCGCGAGCAGGGCGTCGCGTGGTGACGAGCGTATCCCCTTGCCGATGCGATCGGTCAGGCGGATCGCCAGCACCTGCGACGCGCTGTGCGCCGCCGCTGTGAATGGACGCACGATCGAGGCGAGTACGTAGCCGGCGACGACGAAAGGCTTTCTGCTCTTCATCCTGTCGGACCACCAGCCGCTCACGAGCTTGAGCAGGGACGCAGTGGTCTCGGCGACGCCTTCGATCGCTCCGATGAAGCTCGCGTTGGCGCCGAGCACGCCGGCGAGAAACACCGGCAGCAGCGGGTAGATCATCTCGGTCGAGACGTCGGTGAAGAAGCTCACCGCGCCCAGACCAATGACGTTGCGTCCGAGTTTCGGACGCGGTTTTGTCTCCGGCGCCGAACCTACGATGAGCGCACCTCTGAGTGGTCACCGAGGGTGACTTCGCCCCTCACGCCTTCGAGCACGGTGTCGTCGCCGACGAGGGAGTTCTTCAATACGGATTTGGTGATCCGTGCGTTGGAGCCGACGATCGAATTGCTTACTTCCGATCCGTCGAGCACAGAGCCGGCGCCGATCGAGACATTCGGCCCCACTTTCGACTTCTTAAGAGTCACGTTGTCCTCGATGTACACGGGATCGATGATCGTCGAATCCCCGGTATTCTTCGGGCGCCGGGCGCGACCCCGCGAGAGCATCGCCTGATTTGTCTCGAGCATCGTGTCGATTTTGCCGGCGTCGTACCAGCCTTCGACGTCGATGACTCTGATCTTCGCGCCTTTGTCGATCATGTACTGGAACGCGTCGGTGAGGTAATACTCGCCCTGATTCTTGGGCTGCTTGAGCACCCACGCGATTCCCTCGAACAGCAGCTTCCAGTTCCTGATGTAATAGAGGCCGATGTTGGCGCGCTTGGAGATCGGCGTCTTCGGCTTCTCGATGATCTTCGTCATGTTGCCGTCCTTGTCGGTCACGACGACGCCGAAGCGCTGGTAGTCTTCGACCTCCTTCACCCAGATGATCCCGTCCGCATCGACGGTTTTCACCTTGGATAGATCCGCGTCGAAGATCGTGTCGACGAAGATGATCAGCACGGGCTGGTCGACGTAGTCGCGCGCCAATCCGATCGCGCCGGCCGTCCCGTCCTGCACTTTCTGCTCGATGAACACCGACGGCACATCCATCTCGGCGCGTGCGTACTCCTCGACTTTTTCCTTGAGGTGGCCGGTGATGTAGACGATCTGCTCGACGTTCCCGAGCTTCTTCAGCTCGTCGAGGACGTAGGACATCACTGGCTTGCCCGCCACCTTCATCATCGGCTTGGGCGTGAGATGCGTGTGCGGGCGAAGTCGCGTTCCCTTCCCCGCCAGCGGGATGATGACTTTCATGGCGCTGATGTTCCCTCGCGTCCGTATTTGTCGCTCAGGCGGACGACGTCATCGAGTTCCGGTGTCGAAACTTCCAGCACATCGCAGTCCGTCAAAGCGACCATCTGGTGAATGGTTCCCGGTGTGTTTCTGAACGATTGCCCGACTTTGAGCTGAATGTCGTCGAGGATGTCCCGGCCTGCCATCTGAATTCGATAAACCATTTCGCCGGAGAGGAGATGGATTGTCTCGTCCTTTTTGTTGTGGTACTGCACCGACAGCTCCTGGCCGGCGTTGATGTGCAGGATTTTCCCAACATAGCGCTCCGACTGCGCCCAGATCGTCTCGTATCCCCACGGCTTGGGCACGCGGCCGACTTTCACCCGTCCGGACCCGGGTTTGGGGGCGGGTTTGGGCGTCGCGGCAGACGCCTTAGGCGTCCGATCCTGCGTCTTCTTTTTCGGCATGAATAAATATCTACCGCGAGTCCACACGGAGCCACTCGATGCGGGCATGTTTTCTGCCTTTTGCGCAATCATGATTCTCTCGCCGAAGCATCTTCCGCGCCTTGTCGCGACGATCCGTCTCTTTACCAACTATGGATTGCGCGATTTCGCGAAGCGTCAGGGGCTCCTTGGTCTCGAGGTCGCTGGTGTCTCCGATGAAAGTGGGCCGGAGGGCGACGTTGCCCCCAAGGCCAGGGCTTTCCGCGAGCGTCTCGTCGAGCTCGGCCCCGCCTACATCAAGCTCGGGCAGGTTCTGTCGACTCGTCCCGACCTGATTCCCAAGCCCTACATCGACGAGCTGGAGCACCTTCAGGACGATGTCCCGCCCATGGACATCGAGCAGGTCGAGAAGACCATCGAGGAAGAGCTGCACGCTCGCATCAGCAAACTGTTTGCCTCGTTCGATCCCGAGCCACTCGGAAGCGCCAGTCTTGGCCAGGTGCACGCCGCCGAGCTCCGCGATGGGCGCAGCGTCGTCGTAAAAGTCCAGCGACCGAAGCTCCGCGAACAGCTCGCGGAGGACATCGAGTACTTCCGGGATCTCGCCACCTTCATGACGGAGCACACTTCAGCGGGAGCGAGAATCGACCTGATAGGGGTCGTGCAACAAGTCGAGCGCGCGCTGATCGACGAGCTCGACTACCGAACGGAAGCGCGCAACGCGGCAGTGTTCAGAAAGACCCTGGCCACTTTTCCGCACATTCTGATTCCGCGAGTAATCGATGCCTATACGACCCACAAAGTGCTCACCAGCGAGCGAATCAGGGGAGTGAAGATCGATTCGATTCCGCCCATCGCCCGGATCGAGTACGACTTCACCGAGTTGGCCGAAGAGTTCGCGCACGCTTATCTGCATCAGATCACGGACAGCGGACACTTCCACGCCGATCCGCATCCCGGCAATGTGTTCATCGTTCTGCCGGGACGCGAGAATCCGAAGACGCCGGCAGAGGCGATGGAGGACGATCGCCGCCAGGTCGTGAGAAAGGGCGCCACCGCGCTGGTCGAATCCGAGAACGAAGCAAAAGCCGCCGCGGTGGCGGCAGCGCCGCGCGACGATCCCAAGCTCGCGCTGATCGACTTCGGCATGACCGCGCATCTCACCGGCACCATGCGCGACCACGTGGTGCGACTGCTGCTGGCGATGGCGGAGAACAATGGGGACGGAGCCGCGGAGACGCTGATGGAGATGGGAGAGGTGCCGGATGAGTTCAATCGTTCTGCTTACACCCGCGATGTCTCAGCGCTCGTGGCAAAGCAGGCGAACCAGACCGTCGAGGACACGCCCGCCGGAGTCATCCTGTACGAGATGATCACGATCGCGTTCCGCGAACGACTCAAGCTCCCGGCGGAGCTGACGCTGCTCGCGAAAGCGCTGTTCAATCTCGACGCCGTGGCGCGATCTCTCGATCCCAACTTCAATCCCTCCGAATCCATTCGCGAGTACACCTCCGAGATCGCCAACAAGCGCGCGAAGCGCGAGATGTCCCCGAGCCGGCTGTTTCAGATGGCGGCAGAGACTTCGGATCTGATAAGAGCGCTTCCCCACCGGTTGGACGTACTGACCCAGAAGATGGTCTCCGACGATTTTGCCGTTCGGGTCGACACTCCCCAGCTCGGCTCGCTGCTGCTGGGTCTGGAGAAAGTTGCCAACCGCATTTTTACCGGGCTCGTCCTGGGAGGACTGCTGGTCGCGAGTGGATCTCTGATGGCGTACCAACGGCGGCTGGGGATGATCGGATTCCTCGTCGCGGGAATCATCGGACTCTGGATGATCACGACAATCTTCATTCAGGACAGGCGAAGCAGACGCCGAAAGGGAAAGAGCTAGAGCCGCTCCACCACGCTCGCTACATAGGCGTCGACGCGCTCCCGCATGATCGCGCCCCTGATGTTCGGAACGCCGCCCGCCCTCCATCCTTCGTACATCGACGGCGGACCGGGAAGCAGCTCGATCACGGACATAAGGTCCCAATAGGGATCGTATTGAAACCCGGATCCAGCAGCTGCGATGTAGGCCGCAAGAAAATCGTCAGCGACCGCGACGCCGTGCAGGTTGGCAAGATTGTGCCGGCACCACGCCACATCGATCCCCGCCGGCCCTCGACAGCCGTTGACCCAGTCGACCACCCCGCTCACGGCGCCGTTCTCCCAGAGGACGTTGCTCGGGTGATAGTCACGATGGACAAAGCACTCGCTGTACGAAGGCTGCGCTCCCTGTACGACCTCGATCGCGTTCTTCCACGCGTCCGGCCGCATTGACCACGCAGGCACTGTCAACACATCGCGTTCGTTGTAGCGACGGTACTTCCACGGGAACCCTGACGCCTCGACGCGGTGGATTTGCGCAGCCGCCCTGGCGAGTCCGTTCAGCCACTCGCCCAGGTCGACCGGCTCGAGCACCACGGTGCCTGGAAGCAGACTCACCAGAGTCGCGGGCATACCGCAGTGGGATCCATCCCTGTCAACGGCGATCAATTCAGGCGCGGGAATGCCCGCCATTATCGCTTTCTGAACGCTCGTGGCTTCCCGAACAGCGACGTCCGGCTCCTCTCTTACCCAATCCTGATTCGTGAATCGCCGGAGAACGAGCTTGCGCGATCGACCGTCGGTTTCGACTTCGACCGAGTGCAGCGCCGAGGATGTAGCACCCCGGATCACCGCCACCGATGTCACGCGCCCGCCCGCGGCTTCTTCTATCCAGCGGCGTGTATTCTGGGATAGCACTCTAGTCCCAGCGCAGTACGATCTTTCCGAATGTTTCGTTCGACTCCATCAGCTCGTGCGCCGCGCGGATTTCTGAGAACGACATAACCCGATCGACAACCGGCTTGAGCTTGCCTTGATCGAACAACGGAATCACGCGGTCGGCGACTGTTCGCGCCAACGAGATTTTTTCTTCCAGTGGCCTGGAGCGAAGCATTGTTCCAACCATGGTGAGCCGTTTCCTGAGCAGCACTCCCATGTTGAGTTGCGCAGTCGCTCCGGCGGTTAGACCCACGATAACCATGCGTCCACGCATCGCGAGCACCCGCAGATTTCCTTCGAGATAGCTGCCCCCGACCAGATCGATCAGCGCCTGCACGCGCTCTGCGCCGATCGCCGCATCAACCTGCGCGGCCCAGTCTCCGCGCGAAGCATCGATCGCCACATCGAGCCCCAGTTTCTTCGCGCGGTCGAGCTTCGCCGCCGAGCGCGCGGTTCCGACGACTCTTGCTCCCGCGACGCGCGCCAGCTGCAACGCAGCCGTTCCGACTCCGCTTCCGACCGCGTGGATCAGCACCGTCTCTCCGGCGCGAAGATCCACCCGGGTGAACAGAGCGTCGTACGCTGTGAGAAATGCCTCCGGAATCGCCGCGGCGTCTTCCCACGACATCGGCCTGGGCACTGGCATCGCCTCGCGCTCGTGCACGCACAGATACTCAGCGTGCCCCGCACCCCCGATGATCCCCATCACGCGGTCGCCGACCTTCCAGAGTGCGGCGGCCGGCCCGAGCGCATCGACTTCGCCCGCGTACTCCATCCCACTGATATCGGCGGGGTAGCCCGGCGGCACCGGGTAGTTCCCCATTCGCTGGAGGAGATCCGCCCGATTGAGCGCCGACGCGTGCACGCGCACTCGAATCTGCCCGATTCCCGGTTCCGGTTTCGGTCGCTCCTGCATTTCGAGCACGTCGGGGGCGCCGGGGCGAGTGATAATGATGGCTTTCATTGCGGCTGAAGTTACTCCGTTGCGCTACAATTTCCTTCAGATGCTGCGAGGAATCCAAACCAGCCCGCGGCCATTCGCTTGCACGCTGACGGCACCCGGCAGGTGTCTTCGGTTGCAGTCCCCGTCCAAAAGAAAAGGCCGGCTCAACCGCGCCGGCCTTTCTTTCAAGAAACACAATCAGGCTTATCGAATCTTAGTCCCGTTCTGATCCCAGACCTCGACCGTCCCGAAATTCCGCGCCCGAATCGGCGCCTCGATCTTGGAGAGGTCGCCCGCCACCACCACCACGATATTATCGGGCGTGAGCTTGCTCGCGGCTACGCGACGCACATCGTCCGGCGTCACCACCGCCAGCCGCTCGCGGTAAGTCGAATAGAAGTCGACCGGCAGGCCCCAATAGATCAGATTCTGAATTCGCCCCGTCAGTCCCTGCACACTCTGCACTGCGTTGGGAAATCCTGAAACGAGGTTGTTCACTGCACCCTGCAGCTCGGCGGCCGGGACCGGTTCGCTGACGATTCGGCGATACTCACCGACCGCTTCGACCAGCGCGGAATCCGTGGCGCTCGTCCGCACGTCCGACGACATCTGGAACGCACCTGCACCCGGCCTCAGATCCAGCCCACTGAAGATTCCGTAGGTGTAGCCATGCTTCTCGCGCAGATTCGTATTGAGTCGCGAGCTCACCGCTCCGCCGAGGACGTGATTCAGCGCGAGCATCGAGAGATAGTCAGGATCCGTTGCCTGGAATCCCGCCTGTCCAAGAACGATCGTCGACTGTACCGAGCCCGGGCGATCCACGAGAATCACTCGCGTTCCCGTGCTCTGACGAATCGGATTCGCGACGGGGCCCGTCGCATCGCGTGTCCCTTTCCAGCTGCCAAATGCCTGCTGCGCCACCGTGCGCGCTTCCGCGGGTGAGATGTCTCCAACCAGCAGCAACGTCGCCGCCCCGGGAGCATACATCGTCTGATGCCAGTTCACGACATCGTCGCGCGTGAGTGCTCCGATAGTCGCGAGAGTTCCGTTCGCCGGGCGCGAGAAGGGCGCCGTGCTGTCGAACAAAGCGCGGATGAACGCATCGCCCGCCAAACCGGCTGTTCGCGCGTGGCTCTGTTGATACGCCGCGAGCGCCTGATTCTTCACCCTGATGAACTCAGTCGCGGGGAAGTTGGGCGACATCACCGTCTTTGCAGCAAGAGTGAGCGCCTGAGGGAACGCATTCTTTAGCGCGACCACGTCCTCGATAGATGCGCTGAAGCTTGCGCCCGTTGTGAATTGTGCTCCCAAGGCGTCCATCTGACGCGCGATTTCGGCGCCGGACATGTCGGTTGTGCCTTCGGAGAGCAGCCTCCCCGTGAGTGATGCGAGACCATTCTTTGCCGCCGGCTCGCGCATCGCGCCCGCGTCGATGATCAGGCGGCCCTCAACCATCGGAAGTGTGTGTTTCTCGACCAGAATTACCTTCAGGCCGTTATCGAGCTGGAACTGCTCGACCTTCGGGAATACGTAGGGACGCAAAGGTCCCGCGTCGGGCGGCTTGACCGTTTGAGCGCCGGCGCCGCCGATGGCCACGAGCGCGAGCGACACCGCGGCGAGTCTCGAAGCAAAAGTTGCGGAAGTCATTACGGGACCCTCGTCGTCGTCGGTGATGCCGGCTTCTTCGGCGGGACATAAACGAGAATGGCACGGTTAGTAGATACCAGCCGCTCGCGCGCGAGCTCGTTGAGATCGGCGAGCGTCACCCGGTCGAAATGGCCGAGCACTTTGTTCACATGATTGGGATCCTGGAAGTAGGTCCAGCCCTCGGCGAGCCTATCGGCTCGTCCACCGAAGCCGCCCGTCGTCTGCAATCCGTTGACGAACTGGAATCGCTCGGCCGCACGGGCACGATCCAGCTCTGACTGAGTGAAGCTGCTCGTCCCGGCCAGCTCCGCGAGCAGCGCGCGCTCGAGTGAATCGGGACTGCTGCCAGGCTTGCCGGTCGCGGTAAAAACAAGCATGTCCGCGCCGTCAGCAAGTCCGAAATTGAAGCCGCCGACACTCGTGGCAATCTGCTGGCGGCGAACCAGCGCATCGTACAACCGGGACGACCTGCCACTTCCGATCACATCTCCGAGGAGCGCGACGACTGGAGCGCGACTGTCTTTCGCCGATGGAGCCCGGTAGCCGACGTAGACCGCCGGCGCCGGGATCTGCGAATCGACGACGACTATACGCTGCTCGCGGCCGACGGTTGAGGGGACCTTCATGTTGGCGAGAGGCGGAACCCTGGGCCCTCGCGGTATGGCACCGAAATGCTTCCGCACTAGCTGCTTGGCCTGCGGCACGTCGATGTCGCCCGCCACCACCAGCACCGCATTGTTGGGCGCATAGTATGTCCTGAAGAAATTCTCGACGTCAGTCATGCTCGCGGCCGAGAGATCCGCCATTGAGCCGATCACGTCGTGGTGATAGGGGTGACCCTCGGGGAACAACGCGGCTTCCATATTCCCGGGCCACGAGGCGTACGGCTGGTTGTCGATGCTTTGACGCCGCTCGTTCTTCACGACCTCGCGCTGGTTATCGAGCTTGGTCTTGTCCATCGCGTCGAGCAGCGCGCCCATGCGGTCTGCCTCGAGCCATAGCGCCAGCTCGAGCTGATTGGACGGGAGCTGCTCGAAGTAGTTGGTACGATCCCAATTGGTAGTTCCATTGATATCAGCGCCGCCCCTCCCTCCAGCTGCTTCGAGCAGCGCGAAATGCTGGCCCTTGGCGACGTTCTTCGAGCCCTGGAACATCATGTGCTCGAACAGATGCGCGAATCCGGTGCGACCCGGCTGCTCCATCTTGGATCCGACGTTGTACCAGAGGAGCACCGCGGCAACGGGCGTCGAGTGATCGACGTGGTAGATGACGTTGAGCCCGTTGGGCAGCGTCTCCTTCGTGTAGTCGACGCGCAGCTCAGGGCTTTTGCCCGCCTGCGCCTCCAAACTGGCGGCGCACAGGCACAACAGAGAGACCGCAAGGCAGCGGAGTCTCATTCGACCTCCATTGGATTCTGGATGCCGGCAGCTGGACGGAAGCGGCCGGAAGGAGCACTAAGGTAGAAGCAAGATCGACCCGGGGAAAGTCCGAGTCTCCTGGGGCGTGTTTGGTGGCACCTAACAACCATCCGCCGACGCGCGACGATCCCGGACTCATCCGCTATTCGTAGCGCAGCGACTGTATGGGATCGAGATTGGCCGCCCTTCGGGCTGGCCATACGCCAAAAACTATTCCCACGAATCCAGAGAAAAAGAACGCGAGAAGGATCGACGACGGCGCCACCGAGGTGTTGAAGTTTCCGAACTTCGCCATGGCGACCGCTCCGAGCCACCCGAAGATGACCCCGCCGACTCCGCCCAGCAGGCAGAGCACGACCGCTTCGATCAGGAACTGCAGCAGAATGTTCTTCGGTGTCGCGCCAAGCGCCTTCCTCACGCCGATCTCGCGCGTTCTCTCCGTCACCGACACGAGCATGATGTTCATGATCCCGATGCCGCCGACGAGAAGACTCACCGCCGCGATTCCCGAGAGAAGGAATGTGAAGATCTGCGTCGTCTCTCCGAGAGTGTTCAAAAAATCCGCCTGATTGCGAATCTGAAAATCATCGGGAATCCCGACCCGAAGCCGGTGCTCGCGGCGAAGCGTCCGCTGGATCTCGGCCATCGCCTGCGGAATCTCCGCCTCCGAGGCTGCGAGCACGCCGATCTGCCTGAGCCTGTCGCTGCCAAAGACGCGGAATTGCGCCGTGGTGATCGGGATCAGAACCTGGTCGTCAGGATTTCCGAATCCTCCCGAATTCCCTTTGCTCGCGAGCACGCCCATCACTTCGAACAGGAATCCGCCGATGCGCACGTTCTGTCCGACGAGATTCGCCGCCGGTACGCCCAGATTGTCGGGCACCGCGGCGCCAAGAACCGCGACGCGCCTGCTCGCGCGGTCATCGCCCTCGGTGAACATCTTGCCGTTCGCGATGGAGTATTTCCGGACCTCGAGATAGTTGGCCGTCGTGCCCAGCACGTTCGTGTTCGTGTTCGTGTTGAGATACTGAACCTGAAGCTGTTTCTGCATCTCGGGCTCGACCGCCGAGATGGCCGGTCCCGCGGAATCAAGCGCCTTGGCGTCCGCCACGGTCATCGGGGCGCGATCGTTGCCCGACGAAACTCCGCCGGGCGCGAAAATCTGCCCCGGCTGCACGGTCAGCAGGGTCGTGCCGAGCGCGGAGATTCGCGCGTTGACCGACTGCTGCGCTCCGCGTCCAAGCGCGACGACCGCAATCACGGCACCTACGCCGATTACCACTCCCAACATCGTCAGGAACGATCTCAGCTTGTTGGCCCTCAACGCGCCGAGCGCTACCCCGATCGTCTCACCTAACAGCATCTGCCCCTCCTTAGGTGCCGGGCGGACGACCGCCGCCGCGACCGCCGCCAGCCCCGCCTGCTCCCGCACCGCCGGCCGCGGGCGTATTGGTCTGCAGGCCGCCGCCTGTACCGGCTCTAACGCGGGCCTGAAGCGCCTCGCGCTGCGCCTGCAACACTGCCGCTCCGAGAAGCGCGACTTGTTCGCCCTGCTGGATCCCACTCACAACTTCCGTATAGTCAAAATCGCTGATTCCCACACGGATCGCACGAGGCGAATATGTGTCACCCTTTTTGACAAACGCGATCATTCCGCCACCACCGCCGCCACCGCCGCCACCGCCGCCACCACCGGCAAACGCTCCCGCGCCACCAGCAGCTCTCGCTCCCCCGCCGCCGCCCGCTGCACCCGGCGTGGAGCTCGCTGCGCCAAACCCGCGCCGGCGCGTACTATCCGTGCCGCCGAACGATGTCGCTGTAGACGACGCGGTCCCTCCTGACCCTCCGCGCCCGCCACGCGCCTGACGCGCCGCCGCCAGCACTGACTTGATCGAGTCGGGACTCACCCCAAGCACCGGCGCCACCGTCGTCCCGTCGCGCGTGTTCCGAATTGCATCGCTCGGCACCGCGAGAACGTTGTCCTTGCGCAGAATGTCCATCACCACCTGACCATTCATGCCGGGCATCAGCGCGCCGTCGGAGTTGTTGAGACTCACGAGCACCGGAAACATCGTGACGCTCGATTGCACCACCGCCTGCGGTTCCACCTTTTCGACAACACCCACGAATCTCCTGTTCGGAAACGCATCGACCGTCACCGTCGCTGTCTGAGCAGGTTTCACATTCCCGATGTCCGTCTCGTTCACGAACGCGCGCATCCTGACTTTGGTCAGGTCGGCCATCTTCAGAATCGTGGTGCCCCCACTCGCTGAAGTCGTGGCGGATGTAATGACAGTGCCTGCCGACACCGGCCGCTCGATGACCGTGCCGTTCGTGGGCGCCTGAACCGTCGCGTCCTGTAGCCTCACTCGCGCGATCGAAAGATTCGTCCGCGCCTTGATCAGATTGGCGTCGGCAGTCGCAAAAGCCGTTGTCGCCGCCTCCATCTCCTGCGCGGTTATGATCTGTTGCTTGTACAGCTCCGCCGATCGGTTGCGCTGCGCCAGCGCTGTCGCTCGCGCCACAGTCGCCGAGCTCAGGTCGGCCGCTGCCTGATCGTACTGGTTCTGCACATCGCGCGGGTCGATCTGAACGAGCAGATCCCCGACGTGCACGAAGGAGCCGACGTCGACAGGCATCCTGATGATCGTGCCCGAAGCCTTGGACTTGACTTCGATCACGTTGATCGGCTCCACAGTGCCGTTGGCCTGCGCGCTCAGGACAATGTTGCGCAGCTCCACCGGGGCCGTCTCGATCACCAACGCCGGCCCCGTGCTCTTGTTGCACGCTCCAAGCGCGATGACGATCGCAATCCCCGCCTGCGTCGCTCCTGACCGCCGACCCCCAACCCACGCGCTCCGACCCCACCTCATTGCTTTCATTTGATTGGTTGTAGTTGCGTCAGAGTGCATCACTGAAGGTCTCGACCGACGAGCGCCTCGAGCTGCGCCCGCGCGATCCTGTAGTCGTACCGCGCCTGAATCAGCGCCTGCTCCGCCGTCGCCAGCGCCGCCTGCGATGTGATGAGATCGAGCAGAGTGGACGCTCCGATGTTGTACCGCTGCTGCTGAACACGGACATCTTCCGTCGCCGCGGCGACCGATGCGACTTGTATGGCAACTCTCTGTGATGCGCTCCGTATAGCGCCGATATTCTGCGTCAGCGACTGAACCGCGGCCAGCCGCGTATCCCGCAGCGCCGCTTGCGCATTGACCTCGGCAACCTTCGCGCGGACCACCTGCTCCTCGCGAAGGAAATTGTTGAAGACCGGATACGACAGCGAGATGGCGAGCCGCCCGCTGTAAGTAAAAGGATCCTGGCCGAAGCCGAAACGCGGATCTATTCCGCTCCCGGTCCGCGAATAGCTGGCCGTCAAAGAGGGCAGATACGTTGCCTTGGATGCCTTGCGTGATTCCTGCGCCGCGTCGAGACCAGCCTGCGCCTGCTGAACCAGCGGTCCCGTCATCGCCAGCGCCGCCAGCTGCGCGCTGTCGGGAAGCGCGGCCATGTTTTCCTGCAACGACGCGGGATCAGCGGTCACCGGCACGGGTGATCCGATAAGTCTCGTGAGCGCGGCGTCCGCCGCCTCCTTGTTGCTTCTCGCCGTAATCATTGCAAGCTGGGCGTTCCCGACCTGAATCACGCCCCGCAGGGAATCCGATCGAATCGCCGCTCCGGCGCGCACTCTCGCTACTGAAGCCTTGTACTGCTCAGCGGCCTGGGCCATTTGTACAGTGGCCGCATCCTCGCTCTCGAGCGCCGCCAGCACAGCGTAGTACTGCTGCTTCACACCCAGCGCCACATCGTACTTCACGGCAATTCGATTGGCTTCGGACGCCGCGATGTTCGAGTTGGCGGTTCTCAAGCCGTACAGTCGCTGTCCCCCGTCGAACAGCGTCATGTTGAGCGAGAGGCCGGTGGTATTGGTCGGTTTCTGAGCGACTGTGATCTGAACGCCATTCTGATCCAGTCGCGTCAGGCCTCCCCCCAGTTGGACGACGCGTCCGGCGCTGAGTGTCGCGCTGGGAAAAATCGCTCCGATCGCGGACACTCGCGCGGCCTTGCTCGTTCTCTCGGTCCCTTCAGCCTGGATCGCCTCGGGAGAGTTTTGCTGGGCCATCCGTATGGCCTCGTCGAGCGAAATCCTGCGCGCGCTGTCCGGCGCCCGGGTGAGTCCCGGCTGCAACCCGGGCCTGAGAACCTGGGCACCCGAAGGGGGAGCGGCCAGCAATGCCATCGCTATTATGGCCGAGAGTAATCCCATCGGCAGTTGTTTGTTGGACGACATGGTCACGAGTACGGGTCCGGTTGAAAAACGAAAGGGCCGCACCAGACCGCGGCCCTTCAATAACTACGCCCAACTGAACCGTACTGCTGAGAAGCGCCTACCGGGTCACTGTGGCCAGCATTCGCTGCCTTAATACCGAAAGCCGCTTCCGCACCGACCCGTCCATGACAGTATCCCCGACTTTCACGATCACCCCGCCCAGGATGGCGGGATTGACCGAGATGTGCGGAACGACACGCTTTCCGAACAGTCTCGACAGCTCGCGCGCCAGCCCGTCCGTGTCGGGTCCGGCCGGCTGCCGCGCGACAGTCACGTTCGCGTGCACCCTGTCCTCGGACTCGTCGATGAGCGCGCGATACTCCTCGGCAATCGACGGAATGAGCATCTGGCGCCGCTTCACAATCACCGTTTCCAGGAAACGCAGGAATACCGGCGGCACCCTCTTCCCCAGCGCCTTCTGAAGAATCTCGATCTTGCGCGCCCCGGCCAGCTTCGGCGACTCGAGAAACGTCTTCAGGACCGCCTGTTCGCGCATCGTCGTGGCGATCGCGTCGATCAGCGCGCCCCACTCCTCCTCGGACTCACCATTCTTTTTGGCAAGCGTGAGAAGGGCTTCGGCGTAGTTGCGGCCAATCGTCGCGTCGTTCATCCGCGCTTGGTCTCAGTCACAGGGATCGAAGACAGGAACGTCTCGACGATCTTCCGGTTCGCCTGGTCGTCGAGATTCTTCTCGATCACCTTGCTCGCACCCGCGATCGCCAGCTCGATTGCTTCGCGCCGCAGCTCCGCGATTGCCTTCTCCTTCTCGCTTTCGATCTCGCGGCGCGCGCGCTCCAGCATCTGCTGCTGCTGCTGGTGCGTCTCTTCTATCATCTGGGCGCGGACCTTTTCACCCATCTGACGCCCTTCGACGATGATCTTCTGCGCTTCCCCGCGCGCGGCTTCGATCTGTCGAAGGTGCTCCGCGAGCGCGAGTGCTGCTGCCTCGCGGTCACGCTTTGCCCCTTCGATCGCTTCCTCCAGCGCCCTCTCGCGCGCCTCCACGGCGGCCGTGATCTTCGGAAAAACGAACTTCCCGAGGATGAAGAAGAGAATCAGGAAGGTGACGAGCGTCCAGAACATCAGCCCGCCGTCGGGAGACAACAGATTCCCCGACGCGCCGGATTCCTCCGGGGCGATCTGTGCCGTCTGCAGAAGTGCGAAGATGAAAGTCATCATAGGTGGTCTTGATACCGCGGACTAATCAGCGAGTGGGCGTTTGTGAATTCGAGCTGTGACTCGCGGCGACTGAATCCGCCGCGAGTCACGCTCGTGCCGTGCTAGAACTTGAACTTAAGCTGAATCAGGAACGAGATGACGATCGCGAACAAAGCGATTCCCTCGATGAGCGCCGCAAAGATGATCGCGCCCGTTTGAATGCGTCCCGCCATTTCCGGCTGACGCGCCATTCCGTCCATGGCCTGTCCAGCCAGACGTCCGATGCCGATGCCAGCGCCGATTGTGGCGAGACCAGCACCAATGCCGGCGCCGAGCATCGCCCATGCACCCGAGTACTGCGAGGTGTATGCGCCCGTGTTCGGAACGGCCTGAAGGAGCGCCAGGATCATGTTCATTGTGTTTCCCCTTTCAACGATCGTGATATGTCATGCTCGCGATCCTTCGATCGCTGTCCGTCAACGGGACCATGTCCCAACGGACTTCTCCGGCCCGCTCGGCCAGATACGTACGCGAAGCTGAGCGTGTCTCCGCGTCAGTGTGCACCCTCGCGAATCAGTCCGATGAAGACGCTGGACAGAAGCGTGAAGATGAACGCCTGCAGAAATGCAACGAATAGCTCGAGCATCGAGATGCCGAGTGCGATGGCGACAGGGAGGGGCACCAGGATCCACGATGCAAACGTGAAAATGAGGCTGATGAGCGCCAGCAGCACCACGTGCCCCGAGATCATGTTGGCGAACAAACGGATTGCCAGCGCGAATGGCTTGGTGAACTTTCCGATGATCTCTATCGGCGTGAGAATCGGAGAGATGAAGAGCTTCATTCCCAGCGACATGTCATGCGGCCAGAAAACAATGGTGTTCATGTAAGCTTTGCCTTGAGCCTTCATTCCCGCCACTTCGATGACGATGAATGTGACGATCGCAAGCGTCGCTGTGACCGAAATGTTTCCGGTTGCCGTCGACCCGTATGGTATCAGTCCCAACACATTCGCGAACAGGATGAAGAAGAAGAGGGTCAACAGGTAGGGCACGTAGCCGTTACCGTGCGCGCCGACGTTCGGCAGGACCACCTCATTTCTCAGATACAGCACCAGCGCTTCGAGACCATTGCCAAATCCGCTCGGCGCTTTTCCTTCGCGCGTTTTGCGGTTGTGAGCGCGGAGTGCCACCAGTGTGGTGATGATGCAGAGCAACGCCGCGATCCATAGCATGACGACGTGCCTGGTGGGCGAAATGTCGAGCGAAAAGCTGCCAATGTGGATCGGGGCCCAACGCGGCAACTCGTACTCGCACACGAAGCCCGAATGCAAGCACGGGAAGTCGAGCGTGTGCGAGTCCGTGATGTGGGGCGTTATGAAGTCTTTCTGGTCAGCGATCATATTCGAGCAAAAGTGGTTCGGCCATCATCGTCAGAAAGAAAAACGTCACCAGACTCACAAGCGCCGCCTCGAGCGAGATGTTGATGATTCTCGCCAGCGGCGCGTACAGCACGAGAACGAAAAATCTGAGCACCGCTCCAATCCCCCAGCGAAAAAGCAGCTCGCCGGGCGCGCCGCGGCCAGCACGGGCGGGCCTGAGCAGCGCGTAAGAGCCGAATTGTACTGCGAAAGCCAGTCCAGCCGAAACGAGCATCGCGTTGTGCTGCGCCACCGTCGTGTAATACGTCCTCAGGACGAGGGTGCAGACGATGATGAGAGCAGCCGAGACTCCCGCGAAGAATCCGAGCGCTCTTTTCTCTTTCACTGCCTGCTCCGCCGCTCCTCGTCGTCCTGTTTCTGAGCCGCGGAGACCTTGCGGTACATGCTGTAGAACGCCCCGCCGGCTCCGATGAAGACGCCGGCGATCGTGAACAACCCGTTGGTGCCAAGCCGGTTATCCAGCCACTGACCGGCGAAGAGGAAGGCGAGGATCGCAAACGCGAACTGGATTCCGACGCCGGCGAAGTCGGCGCCGGAGAGACCTTTCTTCGGGCTCGGTTGCGTCCGCTTTTCGTCTCCCATTCACGGAAGAAATTAACCGCTTGTGAAGATTTTCACAAGCAAGAGATGTCACCTTTCCGAAGAGAGCCCGAAGATTTCCACATGGTCGCAAGTCCAATACTCATGCGGAGTTAGTCTGTGACTTCACTGTTGACCGCTCGTCCTTGAATTGATAGGTTGCGAGTCTCAGGATGTGAGACACCCCGCCCGCCCACCCAGATAAAAAGCGCCGACTGAAGTAATGGATAACCGCCTTATTCTTCCGCTGCTCTGCGCAGCCTCAGTCGCCTTCGCCGCGGCTCCGTTCTCCCGCAATGAAAAACCGATCGCCACTGTAAGACGTAACGCAAGAGAGCTCAGCGCGCCGATCGTCACCACGTTCGACGTAACGCGGCCGCAGGCCGATGCGAACAAGCTCCACTTCACTCTGAATGTGAAGAACAACACCGCGAAGATGGTGGAGCTGCGCTTCCCCGACGGGCAGACGCACGATTTCGTCGTGAAGGATTTCTCCGGAAAGGAAATCTGGAGATGGAGCGATGGTCGCATGTTCACCTCCGCAATGCGCAGCGAGACGATCAAGGGCAAGGGCGAAACGTCGTTCGAGGAGAGCTGGGAGACCAAAGGCCAGCACGGATCCTTCACCGCCGTCGCGATCCTCCGAAGCAACAACTTCCCGGTGGAATCCACCGTCCAGTTCGTCCTTCCGTAGCAATTCGGGCGGAAGGCAAGCGGGCAGCGGGAAGC
>JBDTND010000011.1:0-29316 GCA_039933915.1 Gemmatimonadales bacterium
TGCCCGGCACTCCAGGCGTCAGCTGGCAAGCTCACATTGGCGGGTTCCTGGGTGGCGCTCTCGCGGCCCGGGGATTCAGGAGTCGCCCGTTAGCGCTGTAACGTTGCTGATCAGCGAACCGGCCAGCTTCCCGAGACGGTTCCTCTGCGCTAGACTCACCGCGTGACCGATAGAGCCCCGGCGCAGCGCAACGACGGTTTTCGAACCGCGGTGTACGTCGTTTCCCTCCTCATCGCGCTGCTGTTGCTCTGGCACACGCGCTCGCTCGTACTCACCGTTTTTCTGGGAGTGCTCTTTGCTCTCGCGGTGAGCTCCGGAGCAGACAGGCTCCAGCGCTACCGCATTCCTCGTGGCGTTTCCGCCCCGCTGCTCGTTTTCGCAGTCGTCGGAATCCTGGCCGCATTCGGAACCTGGATCGGGCCGACCGTCCGCACCCAAACCCGCGAGCTGAAGACCAAGCTGCCCGAAGCGCTGGACAAGCTGGAGACGTGGGTGACGTCGCGGGGTGGAGGCGTGATCTCGACGATCACGGGACTGGACGACGAAGGCACGCAAGCCTCGCCAGTGACAGTGGACTCCACCAAAACGGTGTCGGATTCCGCGGGGACCGTATCGAGCTCAACGACGAACGTGGCAGCTCCCAGCAATGGTCGTGGGGAAAAGCGGACCCTTCGCGATCACCTGTTGGCACAGCTGGGTGGCGCCTCGCGGTTCTTTTTCCCCCTTCTGAGCCATACTCTCACGGTTGTGGCGGGAATCGTTCTCGTACTCTTCCTCGCGATCTACCTCGCCGTCGACCCATCCGTGTATCGTCGTGGATTGCTGCGGCTGGTACCCCGCGAGGGGAGAGCGCGCACCGATGAGACGCTGACCGCCATCGCGGTCACGCTCAGGAAATGGCTTGTCACACAGCTCATAGCGATGGTCGTGATAGGCCTCGTCACGACGCTCGTCCTCGTGACACTCAAAGTGCGCGCGGCAGTTCCGCTTGGGATTCTCGCGGGGCTTCTCGAGTTCGTGCCCACCCTGGGCCCGGTTCTCAGCGCGCTGCCCGCGATCGCGATGGGGCTGGTCGACTCGCCCGAGAAAGCACTCTTCGTGACAATCGCCTACGTGGGCATCCAGTTCGTCGAGAACCATCTGCTCATCCCGCTACTGATGAAGGGCGGAATGAATCTGCCGCCGGCGCTGACGATAATCATGCAAGCCCTGATGGCGATCGTGTTCGGCTTTCTCGGCATCCTCGTCGCGGTCCCGCTGCTGGCGACGATCATGATCGCGGCTCGAATGGCCACGCGCGACGATCCCGTTGTTTAAAAGGCGTGCTCGAAACTCAGGTACATGAACACGGCCCGCTCTCCGCGGCTGCTCCCTAGACCGAAAGGAAATGCGAGGCCCGGAACGATCTGAAGTCCCGACGGAAAATCGATAGCGCCGCGGACACCGGGAGCGAGGAGGAATTCGGTGCTCCGTGCGGTGAGGCGAGGGCCCACAACTTCATGCGCGACGGTCCAAATGCTCTCCAACATAAGATTCAGCTTCGGGTTGGCGAGCCAGATCACGCTTTGCCCAAGCGTGTAGCTCCGGGTCGAAGCCGAATTCCCGAACGTGTCCCGGGCGTGCGGTGTGTACGTCGCCCCCGCGTTGGTGTGCGCCACGAGATGAGCGGGAAGCTCGACGCTGAACGGGAGGTTGACCTGAAAACCCGTTGCGCCGGAACCGAATCCCCGGCGGCTTGAACCGGTAGGCAGCAACAACGTGGCTCGCGGCGCGAGCGCAAACCGGACGCCCTCGGTTCCGCCAATCTGGTAGCGGTAGTTGAGGGCGATGTCCCCGAGGCCGGTTCCACCAGCTGGACCGACGTGACCCAGGGGCACCGTAAAACTCAGCTGATGTGTCTGCCCACCGAGCGGCCACTCCTGAGTGAACGTGTACAGCCAATCCGAAGTCCGCGCGAAGCGGAGGAACGTGGTGATGTGCTGAACGACACCGGGCTCCTGGTTGTATGCCTCCTCGACCAGAAAGCTGTTGTCCTTGATCGGCGGCGCCTCATCACGTGGGCGGGACGATGGAGATTGCGCGGTTGCGGAAGTCATTCCGATGACGCACGCGAGCACGATGAAACACCGGATTAAAGTTCTTCCCGCCATAATTCAAAGTTAGTTTAGACTAACTTACGAGGCAAGACCACACCGGGACTGACTGACTTCCCCTTACGCCGTCTTGAGGGCCTGACCGACCTGGGTCAGCGACTGCCGCGCATCACCGAACAACATGCGCGTCTTCTCGTGATAGAAGAGCGCGTTGTCGATCCCCGCGAAACCGTGCCCCATGCTCCGTTTCAGGACGATGATGTTCCGCGCGCGATCCACGTCTAGGATCGGCATTCCGTAGATCGGGCTCGTTGGATCATCCCTCGCGGCCGGATTGACGACATCGTTGGCGCCGACGACGAGCACGACGTCGGTCTGCGGGAACTCGCCGTTCACCTGGTCCATCTCGAGCAGCTGATCGTACGGGACGTTCGCCTCGGCAAGGAGCACGTTCATGTGCCCGGGCATTCTGCCGGCAACGGGATGGATGGCGTATTTGACGCTGACTCCACGCTTCTCCAGATCGGTCGCGAGCTCCCTCACGGTGTGCTGAGCCTCCGCGACCGCGAGTCCGTATCCGGGCACGATGACTACGCTACGCGCGTAAGCCAGCGCGATCGCCGTGTCTTCCGGGGTCGTCTGTCGCACTGTGCGCCCGACCGCGGATGCCGTCGCGGCTGCGTCGGTGCCTGCCGCGCCAAAGGCGCCGAACAGAACGTTGCCAACCGAGCGATTCATCGCAGTGCTCATGAGGAGAGTGAGCAGCGTGCCCGATGCTCCGACCAAAACGCCCGCGACGACCAGCATCTGGTTGTGCAGCACGAATCCGGTGAGCGCCGCGGCGAGTCCGGTGAGCGAGTTGAGAATCGAGATCACTACCGGCATGTCGCCACCGCCAATCGGAAGCACGAACATCGCGCCGAGAAGGAGCGCGGCGGCGAACAGCATCCAGAGGGCCGACGCTCCGCCACCACCGATGGCGACCATCACCCCCAGCGCGAGGACGGACAGCAAAATCAGCCCGTTGATGGCGCGTTGAAGCGGAAACTGCAGCGGCCTTCCAGGAAGAAGCTCCTGGAGTTTTCCGAAGGCGACGATGCTACCCGTAAATGAGATCGCGCCGATGGCGGTGCCCAGCACGATCGACGTCGCTTCGCCAACACCGATAGTCGCCCCCGCGCTCGTCAGCCTCAGAAACTCGGCGACCGACACCAGCGCCGCCGTGCCGCCGCCCATTCCGTTGAACAGCGCGACCATCTGCGGCATCGCCGTCATTTGAACGGTGCGAGCGAAGTAGACTCCTATCGCCGCGCCGATCAGTGTCCCAATCGCGATAATCCAGTAGGAAACTATCTGCCTGTCGAGCAGCGTAATGGCGAGCGCAACCAGCATTCCAACCGCGGCGAGCCGGTTTCCGTGGCGCGCCGTCGCGGGGGAGCTCAATCGCTTGAGCCCGAAGATGAACAGAACCGCGGCAACGATGTAGCTGACCGCTATCACCGATTCGCGGACATCAAGCATTCTTTTTGTCCCCCTCTCCGGGCGGCGTCTCTCGCTTCTTGAACATCTCGAGCATGCGGTCGGTGACGACGAAGCCGCCAAAAGTATTTGCGGCGCCGAACACAACGGCGATGAACCCAAGCGCCTCGAGCAGTGGAGTGTCCGCGGCGCCCGCGACCAGAAAGGCGCCCAGCACAACGATTCCGTGGATCGCGTTCGTGCCCGACATCAGAGGCGTGTGCAGCACTGAAGGGACTCTGCTGATCACCTCGAAGCCGACGAAGATCGCCATGATGAAGACGTAGATCCCGAGTACGAGCTCCTGGCTCACTTTGGTGGCTCCACGGTCGATGGTTTGAGAGCCGGCAGCCCAAGTCTCAGCCGGGTGGGATTGTGCCGGACTGCGCCCTCCGTGGTGACGCATACGGCGCTGATGATGTCGTCGCCGAAGTTGAGGTTGAGCTCGCCCTTCGGCGCCATCAGCGCCACCAGCGCGCCCACGTTCTTCGCGTACATCGAGCTCGCATGATAGGCGAGATCGCTCGAGATGTTGAGCGGAGCGATGATGGTAACGTCGTGAATCACCACTGTAGTGCCGGGCACGGTCAGCTCGCAGTTGCCGCCCTGCTCGCCGGCAAGATCAACAATCACCGATCCGGGACGCATGCCAGCGACTGTCTCCGCGCTCACGAGCATCGGCGCCGGCTTTCCCGGGATGAGAGCGGTGGTGATGATCACATCCGCCTGGAGGGCATGATTGTGAATCAGCTCCTTCTCCCGTCTGATGTGGACCTCACTCAGCTCTGTCGCGTAGCCGCCCGCATCCTGAGCGCCTTCGAGATGCACATCGAGCTCGACGAAGGTGGCCCCCAGGCTTTGGACCTGCTCCTTCACCACCGGGCGAGTATCGAACGCCTCCACGACCGCGCCAATGCGTCGTGCGGTGGCGATTGCCTGCAGTCCGGCGACGCCTGCTCCAATGACGAGAACGCGCGCGGGCCTCACCGTTCCTGCCGCTGTCATCAGCATCGGGAAGAATTTCTGGAGCGCATTGGCGGCCAGCAGCACCGCCTTGTAACCCGCGACGGTGCTCTGCGACGAGAGTGCGTCCATCATCTGCGCGCGCGTCGTCCGCGGCACGAGCTCCATGCTGCACGCAATGACTTTCCTGTCGGCCAGCTGCTGGAACAAGGCGGGATCCCCGGCTGGCTGGAGGAGGCCGATCAGAACCGTTCCCTCCCTGAACATGTCGAGCTCAGCCTGGCCGCTGGTTTCATCCCGGGCCGGACGCTGGACTTTCAGAATCATCTCCGCGGTCGAATAAATCTCCGCCGCGGTGTCGACTACTTCGGCGCCTGCCGCCCGGTACGCGTCGTCGGTGAATCCAGCGCGCTGCCCCGCGTCGCGCTCGACGACGACGCGATGACCGGCGCGTGTGAGCTGCGGTACCACATCGGGCACAAGCGCAACGCGTCTCTCACTACCTGCAATCTCTCGCGGAACGCCTATCAGCATTCCGGGGCGTTAATCGTGGCGCTAAGGACATGCATGTCCGGATAAGATACGGTTTCCCCGGGATTCTCGGGAAGGAGGACGAGAACGGCGCAAACAGCCTCTTTCGGCGGCGCGCGCTTATATTCGCTGGATGCCGCGCCAAATTCAGTGGAGAGAGCTCACCGTTGGAATCATTGCTGCGGCGGCAATAACGGCGCTGATTGTCGTCGTGCTGCTGTTCGCCCGAGTCGGCGCACTTCACGGCAAGAAGGTGACTCTGTACGTCGTGACAAGCGGGGCCTCAGGTGTTCTCCCCGGAACCGAAGTATGGCTGGCCGGCGGAAAGGAGGGCCTCGTCACCAAAGTCTCCTTTCGCTCCCCGAGCACGGATACTTCGGAGCGCGTCCTGATCACGACGCAGTTCAGAGAAAAGGCGATGCCGAGCGTCCGCAGGGACTCGTACGCGCAGATCCGCCCGGGCGGAAGTGTCATTGGCGCAATTGTCATCAACATCTCGGCGGGAACCGTGAGCTCACCGGCACTTCACGACGGCGATACGGTGCACACCCGTCCCAAGCCGGTGATCCTGGATCTCCCCAAGGATGTCGCCACCATCGGGCCAGAGTTCGCCGCGCTCGGCGCGGCCACGAAAAAACTGGCCGGTATGATCAACCGCCCTGTCGGCACCGTTGGCAATTATCGCACTGCCGGACTTCCTGATCTGCCGGATGCCGCTGCCGGCGCCTCGAGCCTCACCGCGCGCGCCACGCGGGGAAATGGGACGATAGCGCGGGCCATGCGGGGAGACCTGCGTCGGCGCGCGTCACACGCTATGGCCGCCGCCGACTCGATTCGGACCCTCGTTTCCTCGGATAAGGGAACCCTCGGCCGGTTCCGCCGCGACACCACACTGGCGACCAACGCGGGGCACGTGATGTCCCAGATCGACAGCTTGCTCACTATGCTCTCGAGTCCCTTGGGCACTATTGCCGCCGCCCATCCGGACAGCGCCCTCATCCGGGAGCTCGAGCGCGAGCACATTCTGATGGCGGCCCTCATCAAGGACATCAAGAGCAAACCGCTGCGCTACATCCGATTCTGACTTGACCCCATTTTTCGCTACAATTACCTTCGGGTAACGCAGGCGCAGCGACGCCGCCCTCGGGCGCCCCCGCCTCCCTCCTCTTCAACAGCCACACCGCCCACCCGCCCACCCGCCCACCCGCCCACTCTGAGCCCGACCGGGCTCAGCACCAACGCAAGTCCTACCCTTTCTCCGCCCAGCGTGGATATCGCAGAGTTAAAGCGAAAATCCGTGACCGAGCTTCAGGAGATGGCTGACGGCCTCAAGATTGACGGCTCGTCGGGTCTCGGGAAGCAGGATCTCATCTTCCAGATCGAGCAGAATCTCCTCGAGACCGACATCATGCTGCACGGTGATGGAGTCCTCGAGATTCTGCCCGAGGGCTATGGCTTTTTGCGCAGCCAGGACTGGAGCTATCTGCCCGGACCGGACGACATCTACGTCTCGCCGTCCCAGATAAAGCGCTTCGGCTTGAGGACGGGAGACGACATACGCGGCCAGGTCCGCCCGCCCAAGCCGTGGGAGCGGTATCTCGCTCTGCTCAAGGTCGAGAGCGTCAACGCTGAAGATCCCGAGAAGGCAAAGGACCGCGTTCCGTTCGACAACCTCCGTCCCAGTTATCCCGACGAAAGGCTTCGCCTCGAGACCAAGGATGGAGATCTCAGCATGCGCGTCATGGACCTCATGGCGCCGATCGGCAAGGGGCAGCGCGGAATCATCGTCTCTCCACCGCGCGCCGGAAAGACGATCCTGCTGCACAAAATGGCGAACGCGATCGCCGAGAATCATCCGGAGGTCACGATCATCGTGCTGCTTATCGACGAGCGGCCCGAGGAGGTGACGGAGATGATTGCAGGCACCACTCGCGCCGAAGTGGTGAGCTCCACGTTCGACGAAGGCGCGGCACGTCACGTCCAGGTGTCGGACATGGTGCTCGAAAAGGCGAAGAGGCTAGTCGAGACCGGGAAGGACGTGGTGATTCTTCTCGATTCGCTCACGAGATTTGCGCGCGCTCACAACACGGTCGCGCCGCAGTCTGGAAAGATTCTCTCGGGAGGCGTGGATGCCAGCGCCCTGCACAAGCCGAAGCGGTTCTTCGGGTCCGCGCGAAACATCGAGGGCGGCGGCTCGCTCACCATCATTGCCACGGCGCTCACCGAGACCGGCTCGCGAATGGACGACGTGATCTTCGAGGAGTTCAAGGGGACCGGCAACATGGAGCTGGTGCTCGATCGCAAGATCGCGGACAGAAGGGTCTATCCGGCGATCGACATCTTCCGATCCGGCACGCGAAAAGAGGAGCTGCTCCTGAGCCAGGCCGAGATCAACCGCGCGGTACTGCTCCGCCAGTTTCTGGCAGACATGCCGGAAGCCGAAGCAATCGAGTTCCTTTTGCGTCAGATGGCGAAATCGAAGAACAACAAGGAATTCTTCGTCCAGATGGCGCAGGGATAGCTCCAGATGAACGCCGATCTTGCCCGCTTCTTCGCGGTCGACTACGGGCGGAAGCGAATCGGCTTCGCGATCAGCGATCCGCTCGGGATGATCGCATCGCCCGCGGGGTTCATTACGCGCCGCGAAGGCAAACGGCCGCCCATCACAAAGATTATCGCGCGAGCCACCGAATTGGGTGCTCAGGGCTATCTAATGGGGCTTCCGCTCGATGGAGAGGGCAACGAGACGGAATGGACCGCCGAAGTGCGGAAACTGGGTGCCGAAATCGCGAAACGTACGGGCATGGCTGTTCGTTTCTATGATGAACGCTTTACCACGGCGGCAGCCTTGCGCACAGTCAAAGAGATGGGAGAATCCACCCGCGGCAGAAAGGGCGATGTAGACGCTCTCGCGGCGGCTATTCTCCTCCAGCACGCGCTCAATGTTTCGAGCTGAATTGCGCTCCGCGCTTGCCGCGGCGTGCCTGGTGACGAGTGCGTGCTCCAGCAAGCCGCATGGTGCGCCGGTCCGGGTGATAATCCCGCGCGGCGCCCACTTCGCCCAGGCGACTGACTCGCTCTCGCGAGCCGGACTCGTGGGATCGCCGAGAGCGTTCCGCCTGTACGCGCGAATCACCGGAGGCGATCGCAACATCAAGCCCGGCACGTATCTGCTCAAGCATGGCACGCCGTGGAGCGACATCATCGGCGCCATGAACGGCGGACACGGGCTGGTGAACACGGTCACCATACCCGAAGGCTTCACCGTCGCCGACATCGTGCCGCGCCTGGCAAAGGCGCTCAAGCTGCCTGTGGATTCTGTAAAGGCAGCCGTACGTGATACTGCTTTGCTGGCTCGTCTCGATCTCCCCAACCCAACGCTCGAAGGCTACCTCTTTCCCGACACCTACGCCTTCCCGGTCGGCACCACCGCGAGGCAGGCGGTGCGCGAGATGGTGTTCGCGTTCGAGCGCCGCTGGAATCCGGATTGGGATTCGAGCCTGGTCGACCTCAAGATCAATCGCAACGATCTCGTGACGATGGCCTCGATCGTCGAGAGAGAGGCGCGCGTCCCGGAGGAACGTCCGGTTATTGCGGCCGTCTACTACAATCGACTTCGCAAGGGAATGCGATTGCAGGCGGATCCGACCGTTCAATACGCCCTCGGACATCACGTCGGACGGGTTCTGTACAAGGATCTGGCTGTGGAGTCCCCGTACAACACTTACCTGCACAACGGGCTGCCGCCCGGACCCGTGGCTTCACCTGGTCTGGCGAGCCTCGCCGCCGCGGCAAACCCCGCGAACGTTCCATACCTGTACTTCGTGGCGAGCAAGGATGGTCACCACGAATTCCGGATGACTTTGGAGCAGCACACGAACGCCGTCAGACAGGTAAGAGCCGCGATGCCCGCGAGAAAACCCGCGCCGCGCATGCTGGCCATGGCAACGAACACGACGCGTTCCCGGAACGCGGGAGCCACACCGGCCAAGAGCTCACCTCGCGCGGCCAGCGCGTCCGCGAAACCGACCGCAAAAAGTCCCCCCAGGACCGCGGTCAAGTCGGCCGTCAAAGCTCCCGCCAAAACGGTGAGCAAGACTCCCGTCAAAACACCAACCAGATTGGCCTCTGCCTCGAGCCGCAAAACCCCAACGAAGGCGGCGGCCAAGAAACCGACCGGTCATACAACGACGCCCAAGAAAAGCTCCACCCGGACTACCAGCACAAGTCGCTAGCACAAATGCTCGATCCCAGGATCCTGCGTCTCGTCGCCATAACTGACGACGCCGAGGATCGGCGGTCTACGCTGGTCGATCAGGTGGCGGCGGCGGTGCGCGGCGGCGCGACAAGCGTTCAGGTGAGATTGAAGACCGCCTCGGCGCGCGAAGTCGTTGAAATCACGCGGGCGATCATGAGCAGAGTGCGCGTCCCCGTAATCGTCAACGACCGCGCTGACATTGCGCTGGCAGCAGGCGCGGCCGGCGTTCATGTGGGAGAAGCCGATCTCCCCGTCTCCGCCGTGCGGAGATTTGCGCCAGCCGATTTCATCATCGGCGCGTCGCTCGGCAGCGACGCCGAGCTGCTGAATGCGAAAGATGCTGATTACGTGGGAATCGGCCCGGTTTTCGGCTCTGACACAAAGACCGACGCCGGCGAGGCGATCGGAGTAGAGGGATTCAAGCGATTGGCGGCACTGGTGCAGCATCCCGCGGTCGCGGTTGGGGGAATTACTGCGGATCGCGCGCTTCAGATCACGGTGCACGGGGCAGCGGGTGTTGCGGTTATCAACGCGATTTTCAGGGCCGACGATCCGGAGATCGCTACGCGGGCGATCGCGGACGCCATCGGAAAGTGACGTCGGGACCTTGGTTCTTTCCCCCATGACGGCGGTTCTCGCTTTTTTTGCGGGGCGAGTGAGCCTGTCGTAGCGTCTTCTCGATTTTCCCGAGGACCGGTGGGCTGAGGAACAGATCGGCCAGGTCCGGGTCGAACTGAGTGCCCTTCCCATCTGCAATCACGCGCACCGCATGCTCAAAGCTGCGGGCGCCGCTGTAACGCCGGCGATGTGTGACGGCGTCGAAGGTATCCGCGATGGTGACGACCCGTGCCTGTAACGGGATTCTTTTCCCCTTGAGTCCGCGCGGATAGCCCGTTCCATCCCAACGCTCGTGGTGTGCGGCGACACTCTTGCCCAACTCGGGGTAAAATGCGCTTAGCGGAGCAAGCACGTCGGTGCCGCGCTGAGGATGCGTCATCACCGCGCGCCGTTCCTCCGGAGTAAGCTTGGATGGCTCATGGAAGATGTCGGTCAGAGCTCCGTGAAGCTTGCCGATATCGTGAAAGAGCGCGACGCGCTCGATGCTGCGGAGTATATGATCGTCGAATTCAGCCGCCTCTCCCAGGATGATCGCATAAGCCGCCACACGCTTCACGTGCGCTCCGGTCTCCGCGTCGTTGGCTTCGATCGCGTTGAGGAGCGTTTCCAGTGTGGCCGCGCTCATCCGCTCGGCGCGCGTTCGGATATTGTGCTCGCGGTACAACAGTCCGCCGGCCGCGGCGCCGATTGTCAGAGGAACGATGTCTCGCATACGGGAGGCTCTCGCAAGAAGTGTACGGGAGTTCATCGACAGTGGCACACCGGGCTTTGTAACATTCACGCATGACTGTGGCACGCGTGAATGCAAAGGGTGCGCGCCGGTGGGCGAGCGGACACCCGTGGATCTATCGCACCGACGTAATCGAGAGACCGATGATGGATGCCGGCGCGGTGCTTGTTCACGACCATCGCGGCAAGGCAATCGGCTGGGCGCTCTGGAGCCCGCTCTCCGAGATCTCGCTCCGGCTCCTCGATCGCAAGCCTGACGCCGTCATCGATCAGGCGTGGTGGGACGAGCGAATCGCTTCGGCGATAGCGCGTCGCGTTCCACTCGAGGATCACACCAACGCTCTCCGCCTCCTGCACGGCGAAGCCGATGGCGTTCCGTCACTGGTTTGCGATCGGTACGACGAGTGGCTGGTCGTGCAGTTCATGAGCGCCGGACTGGAATGCTTCAGGGAGGAGATACTGGAGTCGCTGCGCTCGCTGGTCGAGCCAGCTGGAATACTCGCCCGAAACGACGTGCCGCTTCGCGCCAAGGAGGGGCTTGCCAGGGAGACCGTCGTCCTGCACGGCGATGTGCCGCGCGAGATTGAGGTGCACGAGTACGGAATCAAATTCCTCGCCGCACCCTGGACCGGTCAGAAGACGGGCGCGTTTCTGGACCAGCGCGAGAACCGGCACTTCGTGGGAACGGTCGCGCGCGGGAGAGCCCTCGATTGCTTCAGCTATCACGGCTCGTTTGCGCTCCACGTGGCCAGGCAAGCAACGCATGTGACCGCGCTCGACTCTTCCGGTCCAGCTCTCGTGAGAGCGGCCGAGAACGCCGCCCGGAATTCTCTCGACAACATCTCATTTGTCGAGGCAAATGCATTCGACTATCTGCGGGAGAAAGAGCGCGAAGGGATCACGTTCGACACGATCGTCCTCGACCCGCCCGCGTTCGCCAAAACGAGGGGCGCGTTGCAGGGAGCGATCCGCGGCTACAAGGACATAAACCTGCGCGCAATTCGACTCCTCGCCCCAGGCGGGCTGCTGTACACCGCGAGCTGCAGCTTTCATCTGACGAAGCCGCTTTTCCTGGAGATGCTGCAGGACGCGGCGGCGGACAGCGGACGGCGCGTCGCAATCCGGGCGTTCACCGGACAGCCGCTCGATCATCCTGAGGTCTTGTCCATCCCGGAGACGGGGTACATCAAGGGGGCACTGCTCGAGGTGATGGATTGACCGGCGAGGGTGGTTACGCGCGTTGGCAACCAGGGCAGAAATAGGTAGAGCGGCCGGCCTGCACAATTCGCTTAATGGTGTTGCCGCAGCGCCTGCATTCCTGTCCCGCGCGATCATATACGGCGAAACGGCTGGCGCCTCGCTTGTCGGTGTATCTGCCCGGCAATCGCTTCTTCGGACTCAGCACCAGCCTGATGGCGGCGACGAGTTTTTTGAGCTTCGCGGGATTCGCCTTCGAGGCCGGCTTTCGCGGATCCATTTCGGCTTCCCATAACGCCTCGGCAGCGTAGATGTTGCCCAACCCGGCGATTACGGACTGGTCCATCAGCGCCGGCTTGATGGCGACCTTTTTTCGCTTGAGTGCCGCTGTGAGATAGGCCGCGTCGAGAGACCGGTCGCTTGCCTCTTTTCCCAGCGGGGGCAGCGACGAAGTCCCCTCTTTGTCGAGAGTTATCGAGGAGAGGGCGCGCCGGTCTACAAGAGAGATTCGCGTCCCGTCAGTCAATTCGATCACTGCGCGAGCGAACCGATCGATATCCTCAGCGATAGATCCGATCTCCCAATCGCCGTTCATCCTGAAGTGAACCACGAGTGTATCACCGCTGTCGAGGCCGATGAGCTGGTGCTTGCCGCGCCGCTCGATTGTCTCGATCCGCTTTCCTTTCACCGCCCGCGAGCGAGCCGGTGGCAGCTTGCGTTTGAGCGCCGGGTGAATCGCTCTGACAGCCGCAATGGTTTTGCCGACGGCAGCGCGTCTCAACGCGCGCGCGGCACGCTCGACTTCTGGTAACTCGGGCAAGTTGGCTCAGGCTGTATCGATTGGACGTCTACTCAGGAGGACCACAAGGCCGGCGGGGTGGTGCCTGAGCATTGCGATTGATTTCGAAGAAATCTGCCGTCAGGTCAGCGCTTCCGCGAGCGGGCGGCGCAGCGTCTCCGGATGTCCCCTGAGCGCGCTCAACAGTCCCTCTCCATCGAATCGCCGGGCGTCATAACCACAAAGGGTAATGATCGGAAACCGCGCCGAGATGAGCTGACCATAGCCGTATTCGTATTCCACAACGGTCTCGGCGCTGGTTTTCTTCAGCAGCGCCCAGACGTCGCCGAAAGCCCGGAACGAGGTCGCCCCTTTGCTCACAGCCTCCGCGATGCAGCCGGCGAAATACTCCCACTGCTGCCGCGGAGACTTGTGATAGTTCGAGAGTATCAGCTTGCCGCTTTCGACATCCTCACTCACCGACGCGCGCCTCTTGATCATCTCCTCGAGAATCCCGTCCCTCACTCGCGGTCCGCCGACGAGATAGCAGACGCTCCCCTCCTGCAAGCCATCGAGCAGAAACGGCACCGCGGCCTCGATGCATCCCGCATCTGTGGAATAAAGGGAGCACGAGTGCCGGGGATGACTTCCACCGGACTCGAAGCTCGGCCCCCGTCGACCAGTATCGAGTCCGGCGCGACCCGCGCTGCCACCGGCGTTTCCCGGCTGACTCTCCATGAAGGCAAGCAGGTCCGCCTTTCGGAAGCGCCGTTCCCGCTTCTGACCGATGCGAAGGCAGCCCAGCTTGCCGGCGTTAGTCCACCGTCTGAGCGAGGTCTCGCTCACGCGTAGAAACTCGGCAGCCTGGCCAATGTCGAGGAGCTCGTTGGCGTCAGCCATTTCGTTCACTCAGGGAATTACCCAATGGCTACGGCATCCCGACCGCGATACTCTGTCGGCGGTGGCGCGACAAAGAATTCGGGTAACCGGGAAAACGGGCAAGTCTCATTTATTGCTCGTCTGCCTACCAAGTTGCATAGCAAAGAACAGCAAAGTACATTAAAGCGTATACTCAGTTCAAGATCGTCTAACCATTGACCTGACGCAATACTTTTTTCTGCCAGCATCTCTCCGCGGGGATGCGCATTACTGCACGAACCGCCAGCCGACTAAATGACCAAACCTCTCCGCGTGCTGCTTCTGGACGATAGCGAGTCCGATGCCGAGTTGATCAAGCACGAGCTCCACCGCTCCGGACTGGCTGCGGTGACGGAGCGTGTCGATTCCGAGGAGGCGTTCTCGAGGGCCGTTCGCGACTTTGCTCCGGACGTCGTCCTGACGGACCACTCGCTGTCGGAGTTTGACGCTCGCAATGCTCTGGACATTCTGCGGCAGCGCAGGCCCGCCACCCCGCTGATCGTCGTCACCGGCGCGGTCACCGGCGAAAAGACGGTCGCGTTCATTCGAGGCGGAGCCGAGGACGTCGTGCTCAAGAGCAATCTTCACCGGTTGAGTGCATCCATAACCGATGCCGTTACAGTGCGGCGTCCGCTGGAAAAGCTGACTGCTCGACAGATCCAGGTGCTGCGACTCGTCGCCGAAGGGCATCGCACCCGCGCGATTGCAGACCGGTTGAAGCTCAGCGTCAAAACGGTCGAGAGCCATCGCGGCGAGGTGATGAAGCGCCTCGGCATCCATGATGTTGTGAGCCTCGTGCGCTACGCAATGCGAGTGGGATTGGTGAGCGGCGGCACGTGAGCCACAGTCGAGCCTGGTGTACTTCGCCCTTGCGGGTTGAGTCGGAGAGTCTAGCTTAAACACCTGGCTAAAGATCGTGTCCCCCTGCTGCACGCCATGGCGCAACAAAACCCTCGCTCTCTCAAGCACGAGTACGAGCTGTACGTAGAGAACGAGATAGAGAACTACAAGGAGTCTGTTTCACGCTCCGCCATTCTGAAGATTGGCGACGAGGCCGCGGCGTCCCTGCGCGCCGGAGAGCAGTTCGCGATGGACGAGCTGCTATTGTGGGCCGAGGTTGATCGAATCATCCGGAAACGCCTGCGGATCCCCGGCTATGACACGTGGCGGAGAAAGCGCATGAAGCTGCTCGAGGAATATCGCCGCCCCGAGCATTGGGGTATTCGCCCCGATGGAGTCCTGGCGCGCGAAATTCATCCGCCGGCCGAATCCAAGGTGCTCGTCGCCGGCGGCGACATCGATCGCACCGCGCTGTATCTCGCCGCGCACGGCTGCGACGTGACCGCGGTGGATCGGGAGGTCGTGCCACTGGAGCGTGTGATGAACGCCGCTCACGCTGCCGGGCTTGGCGACCGTATCCAGAGTTACGTAGCCGGCATCACCGACTGGTCACCCGACGTCCCCCTTGGAGCCCTCGTATGCACCCCTGAGGCGTTCACCGGCCTGTCGCTCGAGGAGCGCGGGCGCGCGTTCGACCTCCTTCAGGAGGCTACGAGGGACGGTGGGGTCCATCTGGTCGGAACCATCGTCCGCGGCAAACGCGGTGTTTCGGTGGCCGAGCTCCGTCGCCAGTACAAAGGCTGGGCAATCTCGATCGAGGATGATTCCAGCTCCTCAAAGAGCTTCGTCGCGAGAAAAATCGCTAGCTGAAGCCCCGTGTCGTAATGACACTGGTGTCCTCTCGTTGTGTGTCATTTTGCGACATTCTGCCTTCCCTCATTTGGATGCTCCGTTGCAAGCCATTCATTAGCAACGACTTGGATGCAGTGTAACAGACGGCACGTAGGCTGCTTTCCATAGCGGCGAGCCACCGTGTTGCATCCACAAAGTGAGATAACAATGAAGAAGGATCGTAAGGAAATCACGTCGTCCGAGCCGCTAGGCATCATCATCTCCCGCGGAGACAAGACGGAGCCAACCCCGCTTTTCTCTGCGTATATCTGGGGCCCAGTTCCCGATGCCGAGCTGGAATCAGCTAATCGGGCAGCGTAGCTACCATATAGAGTAGTTGCGTCGACTCAATGACGGGCCCTGCGAATGATCGCAGGGCTCTTTTTTTTGCCTAAAAACGGCCACTTGGAACCGCCGCCTTTTGAATCGGTACGCTGCTTGCCCTTGCGGGCTGTGTGGAAAACGCGTCTCCCAATTGGGAAGGCGAGCGTCATGCGCTCCTCTCGCAGCGAATCTCCGACATCGGTCTGGAGATCCGCGGATCGCTGCTCGAGAAACTCGTCAACCAGCTTTACGAGGAGCTCGCGGCAAAGGGACTCGATTTTCGGCCGCCGGTTTACCTGAGCGATCAGTGGGGATGTCCGGACGGGACGCCACTCATCGGAGTCCCATTCTATCTCGCCGACGCGCGGCTCTCGAAAATCGAGGAGGATTACTCCTCGGCGGTGGAGGGCGCCGAAGAATCCATGCGCTATCTGCGCCACGAAGCAGGTCACGCATTCAACTATGCATACCGTCTCTATGACCGTCCTGACTGGCGAAAGATTTTCGGGCCGTACTCCCGGCCCTACCGCGACCGGTACCGCGCCGATCCATTCTCGCGCGAATTCGTGCGCCACATACTCGGCTGGTATGCGCAAAAGCATCCTGATGAGGATTTCGCCGAAACGTTCGCGATCTGGCTCACGCCGGGACTCGACTGGCGGCGCGCGTACGACGGCTGGGGAGCGCTCGGCAAGCTCGAATACGTGGCCAAGGTGATGCAGGAGATCGCTCACGAGATTCCCACTGTTCCCGAGCCTTGCGAGGATGATCTTCCCGTTGCGGCGATGCAGTACACCCTCGCCGAGCACTACGAAGAAAGCGAAGAGCGCATCCCGATCCGCGATCCGAGGATCTTCGACGGGGATTTGAGAACGATCTTCGTCACAGTAGAGCAAGCGCCCGGCGGCGCGGCGGCGGCTGAATTCATCTTGCGCCACAAGCGCGAGATTGTGACGCGCATCTCGTACTGGACCGGCGAGAACGCGTCCGTCGTGCGGCAGTTCGTCGATTTTCTGGCTGAGCGTGTGAAGGAGCTCGATCTGAAGCTGGGCGGACTCGAGGCGTCCACGCTGATCGAGCTCACGGCGTTCGGGACGGCCGTCATGATGAACTACCGTCATACCAATGCGATCGACGGCACCGACTCGGTCGACGACACATGAAGATCACGGTCCTGCACAGCAAGGATGCTCTCGATCCACCCGTGGATCCTCTGCTCGACCAGCTTGACGCAGCGCTCGCCACCAGCGGCCACACATCCCGGCGGCTCGCCGTCGACGACGCGCTGCAGCCGCTGATCGATGAGCTCACCAAAGAGCAGCCGGATCTCGTGTTCAATCTCGCCGAGTCGTTTCGCGGGAAGAGCGCGCTCGAGTCGAACGTCGCCGCGCTCCTAAATCTCATCGACCTTCGCTACACCGGGTCGAGTCCGGCGGGGCTCATTCTCGCGGGCGACAAGACGCTGACGAAGAAGGTGCTGGCATTTCACGGAATTCTTAGCGCCAAATTCGCGACGATGTACCGCGGACAGTCCGACTGGGTGGGTGACATCAAGTTTCCCCTCCTCGTCAAACCGCCCCAGGAGGACGCATCGCTCGGAATCACCCAGAAGTCGATCGTGAATGATGTGAAGGAGCTGCTGGATGTGATCAGCAGCACGCAGCAGGAATATCAGTCGCCGGTGCTGGTGGAAGAGTTCATCGATGGGCGGGAGTTCTATGTCGGCGTCCTCGGCAACAGCAAGGTGGAGGCGCTGCCGATAATCGAGCTCGACTTTTCGAAGTACCCGAAGGATTTGCCGAAGATCGCGAGCTGGGAAGCCAAGTGGGGCGACGACGGCGACGAAAAGGGAGCGGAGTTCGAGGGAACTGAATCGATTTTTCCTGCCGATCTTCCCGAGGAGCTGGCGGAAAGAATCCAGAAAGTCGCGATCGACTCCTTTCAGGCGCTTCGTCTGCGCGACTACGCTCGCATCGATTTACGCGTCACCGCGAGCGAGGAGATCTACGTGATCGAGGCCAACCCGAACTGCTACCTTGAGCAGAAGAGCGAATTTGCGCGGGCGGCGCAGAAGATGGGACTGGAGTACCCGGCGCTGATCGCCCGGATCGTGGACCTGGCGAGTGCGCGGTACTCACGCTGATCGCGCCAACAAAAGAAAAGCCGGCGAAATCGCCGGCTTTTCTTTTGTCCGGTTCGAAAGCTAACGGCGCTTGCGAGCGCCTTTCCGGGCCGATGCGCTCCGTGCCGCTTTCTTTCTCGCGCGCGTCCGAGCTCCCTTGCGCGCTGATGCACTGCGGGCCGCTTTGCTTCCTTTCCGCGGCGCCTTCTTCTTCGCTGCTGCCATGTTGTCTCTCCACGATGAAGTGAGCTCTCACCAAAGCCATGATGGAATGGTGAGTCATGCATCGCGTCCTGACTGGCACGCGTATCACCAAAGAAAACCTTGCAACGATGAGCTGAGCGGGTTCACGCAACTCGTCGCGAATATAGAATGCAAGAGATGTGCGTGCAATCCATTCAGCCACGATTGCTCGCGCGCGCCATCACTTCCAAAAGCGGGTCGCAATCAGCAGGTTTGAACTTTCCGCGCGCGGAAAAAATGTCGTCCGAACTCTCAACGGAGTAGTTGCTCGTGAAAGCGCTGGTAAAGGAATCCGCGGCACCCGGTTTCAAATTGAAGGATGTCGAGGAGCCGAGGATCCGTGAGGACGAAGTTCTCATCAGAGTCAGGCGCGCGGGTGTCTGCGGCACCGACGTGCACATCTACGACTGGGACGCGTGGGCCAAAGGACGGTGCAAGCCGCCATTCGTCGTCGGACACGAGTTCGCGGGTGACGTCGTCCAGGTGGGGCGCCTCGTCACGGATGTCAAGGAAGGCGATCGCGTCACGGCAGAGGGACACATCGTCGACGGACGCTGTCTTCTCTGTAGAACCGGCAACTCTCACGTCTGCCCTTTCACCAAGATCATCGGCGTCGATCGCGATGGGTGCTTCGCCGAGTACATCTCGATGCCGGCGACGAACGTCTGGCAGCTGGACGACGCGATCTCGTACGATATCGGGGGAATTCACGACCCGATGGGCAACGCGTTCCACACCGTGCTCACGGCGGAGATCCCCGGCGCGGTTGTGCTCATCACGGGGTGCGGCCCGATCGGAATCTTTGCCGTCGGAATCTGCAAGGCCGCGGGCGCGTCGCGGATCATTGCAACCGATGTGAACGACACGAGGCTCGCGCTCGCCAGGAGTATGGGCGCGCACGACGCGATTCATCCCGAGCAGGCGGAAAAGATCGTCAAGGACGCTACCTCGGGGCTCGGTGCCGACGTGGTGCTCGAGATGTCAGGCGTGCCGGCCGCGATCCACCAGGCATTCGCACTGGTGCGTGTCGGCGGGAGAGTGCAGATGCTCGGCATCCCCTCGAAGAAGGTGGACTTCGATCTCGCCACCGAGGTCATCTTCAAGGGGCTCACCATCTACGGCGTCGTCGGAAGGCGGATGTACGAGACGTGGCATCAGATGACGCGTTTCCTCCGCTCCGGCGAGTTCGATCCGACGCCGGTCATTACGCACCGGTTCCCGCTCTCGGAGGCGGACGCCGCCATCGCCGCGATAAAGTCGGGCGAAGCCGGCAAAGTCATCCTGGAGATCTCCTGACGAAACCTTGCATTGCCGTGAGGATGCCGTGGCGCTGAACAAGAAAGTCGATTCCGAGCTCAAGGCCGCGATCGAGAAACTCAAGCAGGACCGCGTCTACAAACGTCTCAACTATCTTGCGTCGCCCCAGGATGCCCGGGTTCAGATGGAGGGGCGCGGCGAGATCATCATCCTCTCCTCCAATAACTACCTCGGCTTGTGCAACGACCCGGCGGTAATCGCCGCGGGTATGGAGGGTTTGAAGACGTATGGCGCCGGCACCGGCAGCGTCCGCTTCATTTGCGGGACGTTCACTATCCACCGCGATCTCGAGCAGGCGATCGCCGATCTCGTCGGCACCGAGGCGTCCCTCAGCTACGTCTCCGCCTGGAACGCGAACGAAGGACTGACCGCGACGATCGTCGAGCAGAACGACTTCGTCGTCTCGGATGCGCTCAACCACGCGTCGATCATCGATTCCATCAGGCTGGCGAAGGCGATCACCAAGTGCACGACCGCGGTCTATCAGCATTCTGATCTCGATGATCTGAGGTCGAAGCTGGACGGGGCGAAGAGCGCACGCCGCCGGGTCATCTGGACGGATGGCGTGTTCTCGATGGAGGGAAGCATCTGCAAGCTACCCGAGATCCTGCAGCTGGCCGAGGACTACGATGCGATCGTAGCGCTAGATGATTCGCACGGAACGGGGGTGCTCGGGGCGACCGGCCGCGGGACCGCCGAGCATTTTGACGTGCTCGGAGAGGTGGATATCATCACGTCGACGTTGGGGAAGGCACTCGGTGGGGCGGCCGGGGGATTTGTCGCCGGACCTGCGTCCCTCTGCGACATGCTGACTCAGCGGTCGCGTCCGCAGCTCTTCTCGAACGGGCTTCCGCCGACGGTTGCGGCCAGCGCTCTCGGCGCGATCAGGCAGCTCGAGCACCGTCCGGAGCTGGTAACGAAGCTGCGCGAAAACACCCGCTACTTCCGTGAGGCGATTACCGAGGCAGGGTTCAAGCCGCTCCCGGGCGAGACCCCGATCGTCCCTATAATCGTAGGGGAGACGGCCACCGCGATCAAAATGAGTGACATGTTGCTGGATGAAGGCGTCTTTGTGACGGGATTCGGCTTTCCGGTCGTTCCCCAAGGGCAGGCGCGTGTGCGTTGTCAGCTCAGCGCGGCCCATTCACGCGACGATCTGGACCAGGCCATCGCGGCCTTCAAGACCGTCGGGACGAAGCTGGGCATAACCTAGAGGACGCCTTAATGCAGAAGATCAGAGCAGTCGCTGTTGCCCTCGTAGCCACGATGGTTGTCGCCGGGAGCGCGGGCGCGCAAGGAAACCGGAACTTCGACAATTCGTGGTTCTGGGGATTCAAATCCGGTATCAACACGTTTTCGGCCCCGGGTCAGGGCAACACGTCGGCAGTGGATCTCGGCGTAGACTGGATGATCACCAGGACAAAGGGCGGACTCTACGTCTCCGCAAACCAGTCGGTCTTCGAGCGGGACATCCAGGTCTTCGATCCCACATCGAGAACAAATGAGCGTACCATTCGCGTCAACGATCTTCGCCGTATCACTCTGTCGGGCGTCGCGTTCCCCAAGCACTTCGGCGGAATCACTCCTTACGCCGGGCTGGGGTATATGATCGCCGTTCTTGGCGATGCGCGAATCTTTGTTGATACCGCCAACACCTTCCCCAACAACTCGTTCCTGGACGCCGTCGACGAAGCGCGCAGCCGCGGGTCTGTTGTCGGGATGGGGGGCGTCCAGATCCAGACGAAGCGCATGGCGATCTTCGCTCAGGAATCCCTGGTCCCGAGCAATCGGAGCTTCCTGTTCTCGAGCGTCCTCTCGTTCTTCGAGTTCGGCATCCGCTACAACTTCGGCACTTCCATCGATCGGGATTAGCAGCTATCGGCGCACCCGACGATAAACGGCCCCCATTGGGGGCCGTCTTTTTTTACTGCTTTGGATTCGGGGATTTTGGCGCGCAGCAGGATCCACAAAACGGAAGCACGGAGCTCCAAGCCTGGTCAGTTTCGAAGCGGGGAGCTTCTCTTCCCACGTTGAAATGCTTCGAAAGCGTAGAGTCGGTCGTTCGACGGAGCTATAGAAGGCTCGAAGTCGCGTTACGCTGAGAGCTTCCCTTTAGAGACGAACCTGTTGCCTCTCACGATCCACCTTAGCGGCCAATCGGCGCACCTGGTTATCCCGATGCGGGCCGTAACCTCGACCTCCTCGTCGGGCAGCGATTCGCCGGCGCGAATCACCAGCGGCTTTCGCTGGAGCGACCTGTCGTTCATCGAGCCGGTGATGCCGAGGGCGGTGCAGAGCTTACCCGGACCGTTGGCGAGATCCGCGCTTTTCTTTATCAGCGGCCGACGCTTGTGCATCAGCGCGATTCCATCGAGCGGCTCCAGCGCCCGGACCAGAACGGCGCTTGGCAATCCCTTCGAACGCGTTACAGCGTTGACGCACCAGTACATGCCGTAGATGAAGTAGACGTAGGCGATGCCGGGCGGTCCATAGAGTGGCTCGGTGCGTGCCGTGCGTCCCGCCGCGGCGTGGCAAGCGAGGTCGTGCTCGCCGAGGTAGGCCTCGGTTTCCACGATGATGCCGCTCGCGATGCCGTCGTCGGTCTCGCACTCGAGGACGGTACCGAGCAGCTCGCGCGCGACGATCTCAGTCTCGCGCTCGTAGAAACCAGCCGGGAGCACGCGGCCGCGCTGAAATTGCGAGCGTGGTCTCGAGCCCAGAAGGCTCGTTTCCGAATCTTCCGTGCCCGAGATTTTTTGCCTGCTCACGCTAGTCGCTAGCTGTTTTGCTGCGGCTCTTTCGAGCGCTGCGCCTCGGAGCCGGCTCTTCGCCGTCGTCCTTGGCCGCCGCTGTTTTGCGGGCGCGGCGGGGTTTTGCTTCGTCGGCGGGCGCGCGTTTTCTGGTGCTACGCGGCTTGACGTCGTTGTCCGGGAGCTCGTCCTCGCCTGTGACCGGAAGATCGGGGACAGGCTCCGGGAAAACCGGCTCGGGACTCGACCTCATTGTTTCAACAACACCAACCGAGAGAAGATCGGGCGGCACGATCCCAACTCGCGCGCCAATTGGTCCGCGCCCGCGTCCGCGTCGCGCCGGGCCGGAGCCCCGCGCGCCCATCCCGGTCGGAGCGGATGGAGCGGCCGGAGCCGGCTTCGGCGGCTCTGCCGCAACGAGCTGCTCGCTGACCGAGGTCGACGGTGCCGCGGGCGCGACCTCGTAGTCTCCGCCCCGCCGGCGCAGGTCTATGATGTCGGCGTCGTGAGCGTCCTGAAGAATCCTGATGAAGTTTCGCTCGCTGAGACTCTCGCTATCGCGTCCCAGGAGCTCACGTGCCGTGGCTCGGGCCTGACTCGCACGAACTGGCGCGCCACCATTGGTGCTGACCGCGCTGCGAACCAGATCGAACGCTTCGTCCCGTCTGAGACGGAGGCCGCTCGTTCCAATCTCGTCGGCAGCAGGCATTGCCGGCTCCGATCGAGTGATCTCGACGGGCACCGCAGCCTCGGCCACAGCCTCGGTCGGGGTGGCTTGCTCGCCCGTAGTCGCCGGGCGGGCAGTACGTCCAGAGCGGTCGCGGTCACGTCCTCTGCCGCCTCTGCGTCCACGACGCGGACCACGCTCGACCGCCTCGCCATCCTCGGCGACTGATAACTTCGGCGGCTGCGCGCTGGGCGTCTCCTGACCGGCGGGCAGCGTAGCCGCGGTGCCCGGCGGAGCAACTTCGAACTGACCGTTTTCCAGCTTTGTCAGCTTGAGCAGTCCGCGTTGCGCGGCTTCGGTGACGAAGCGGGAGAACTTCGACATCCCGAGATTCTTCTCGTCGAACGAGTTGTCGATCTGCTGCATAACCTGCTTGAGGCGATCGGCGCGCATGACGTCGCCGTTGCGCTTCATGCGGGTGATCGCCTCGGTGACGAGCTCCCACGGATCCTTCTTGACGACTTCTTCTTCGCCCGACTTGACGAGTCCGGCGAGCGCGTTGTAGCTGTAGTACTCGTCGCAGTTCATGACGAGGAGATCGCTCGACGATTCGCGGATGCCAACTCCGATGACGTACTTGCCGTACTCCTTGAGCTTCGTCACCAGGCTCGCAAAGTCCGAGTCGCCCGACAGGAGAATGAAAGTTCCGATCTCGGGACGGGTGAACACCAGCTCCATCGCGTCGACAGCGAGACGAATGTCGGTCGCATTCTTCTTGGCCGAGCCGTACGCGGTGGCCATGATCATGTCGATCGATGATTCCGCGAGCGGAACGATGTATTGGGGGTAGCGGCGCCAGTCTGCGTACGCGCGCTGCACCGAGACTTTGCCTTTGACGATGTCGGAGGAGAGGAGGTTCCTCAGCTCCGTCTGGAGCTCGGAGCGAATGCCCATCGTGACGTTGTCGAAGTCGATGAGCAGTGCGGCGTTTGGCGCGTGGTGGGACTGTGCTAATGCTGCGGGGGACATTGCCTGAGGCCCGCGGTGTACCGGGGCCATAGCCTGCGGCCCGCGATGTACTGGGCCGACGTGGCGGTGCGCGGTTGATTGCGCGGACCGGTTCGGTCGAGAATTCATTTTGTTTGGGGATTTCCAATGCTTCGGCTGCGTGCCTGCGAACCTTGCCGCTATGGCCGCACGCCTTGTTGATCCTGCGACGGTCGCCGCAGGCGGTGCGTCTTCAGGTCGATGCGAGCGAGTCAACCCTCAGTTGACCGGTCGCCGGATCCTCGAAGTCGCGCCGTACGGGTTTAATTTACACTCAAACCCCTATGAATCAACTGCGCTTCCGCACGCGACTGGTATTGATACTGTCGCTGTTCGCCATAATTCCGGCGCTTCTACTGACGGTATTGTGGAGCGGAACGGTCAGTACGGCGCTCCCTTTCGTCACCGGAAGGTCGGCATGGGACAGCGTAGCGGCGAGCGGCGAGAAGGCCATCGCGGCGGCGCGACAGGCGCCTTTGACGGCAGCGCAGCGTCGCGCCATCGACGCGCATGAGCGCGAGCTCCGAGTCTCGGTGGAGCAGGCGCGCCGTTACAGCTTCCTGGCGGGACGCACTGTCCGCGTAATCGCGATAGCGGGCCTGCTCGCGCTCCTGATCCTCACCGGCGCCGCGTCCCGCGTCGCCGGACATTTGAGCCGCCAACTGAGCCGGCCCCTCGACGAGCTGGTGCGGTGGACGGAGCTGATTGGTCACGGTGAGTCGCTGCCTCCGCCTCCCGAGCCAACGATCGTCTCCAGGACCGCGATGAACGGAGATGACGGACCGACGATCGAGGTCACCACGAGCCGGGTGCGCGGCGCTCCCGAGTTCGAGACCCTGCGCCGGAGCATGCGAGAGATGGTATCGGAGCTCGAACATGGCCGGCGCCAGGCAGTCGAGGCCGAGCGGCTGCACGCGTTCAGGGAGAGCGCGCGGCGGGTGGCACACGAGATCAAGAATCCGCTGACACCCATCCGGTTCGCCCTGGCGCGCCTGCGCGGCCAGGCGCCCGAAGAACTGCAGGAGGATGTCGCTGTCATCGCGATGGAATCGGACCGGCTCGACCGCATGGCGAAGAGCTTCGCCGAGTTCGGCCGGTTACCCGATGGGCCACCCGCGGAGATTGACATGGGAGAGCTGGTTCGCTACACGGCGCGCAGCAGCGTACACCCGGGCATTGCCCTCGATCTTCACATCGACGAAAATCTTCCCCGTGTGCACGGCCACAACGGAGCGCTTGCCGGCGCGTTGAGCAACGTGTTGCTGAACGCCGTCGATGCTTCCGGGGAAAAGGGTCACATCACGGTGACCGCACGCGCGACGAAGCTCGGGGGTCGCGACGCAGTGCGCATCACGGTCGCCGACACCGGCAAGGGGATAGCTCCCGAGAGCCTGGAGACCATCTGGGAGCCGTATGTCACCAACAAGCCGGGCGGAACGGGGCTCGGGTTGGCGATTGCGCGGCAGGCCGTGTGGGCGCACGATGGGACCGTATACGCGACGAGCACTCCCGGCGAAGGCACGGAGATACAATTCACGATACCCGCTGACGGCGTGAGCGCCGTAAGGACCGAATAATGGGACCGGAGATAGTCGCACCACTAGGGTTTTTTGCCACGGTGATCGTTTTGGCCATCGGTATCCCGCTGGTCAGGGCGTTTTCGCGGAGAATGGATAGCGAGTCCAGGAATCCGCGTCTTCCCAGCGAGGTGACGGACCGGCTGGAGAGGATGGAGCGGGCGATAGATTCAGTTGCGATCGAGGTCGAGCGAATCTCGGAAGGCCAGAGGTTCACGACGAAGCTGCTGTCCGAAGGCCGAGGTATGGACGCGCGGCAGCTTCCATCCAGCGCACCCTCGCGGGACATCGGCACATAAGTGCCGATAGTTCTCATCGCAGACGATGAGCCGAACATTCGGCGCATGGTCGGCGCGCTGCTGACGGGCGAAGGGTATGAGGTAACCGAGACGCCGAGCGGCGCTGAAGCCATCGCGCGGGTGAAAGAGGGTGAGCCCGACGTCGCGCTCCTCGATCTCATGATGCCCGGCGAGCTCGACGGAATGGCGACGCTCGGGCGGCTCCGAGATGTCGCTCCCGATCTTCCGGTGATCATGATGAGCGGCCGAGCGGGGCTCGCAGACGCGGTGAAGGCGACGAAGCTGGGTGCGTTCAACTTCCTCGAGAAGCCGCTCACCCCCGAGGGAGTTCTCCTCGCCGTGTCATCCGCGCTCGAGCTGCGGCAGACTCGCCGCGTCGCCCGCGCGTTGCGCGCTGAGCTGGGGTTTGCCGGCCAGATGGTCGGCAAGAGCAGCGCGATGGACACGGTGAGGCAATTGATCGCGCGGGTCGCGCCCACTGACGCGCGCGTGCTCATCACCGGAGAATCGGGAACCGGCAAGGAGCTGGTTGCGAGCGCGATCCACGAACAGAGCGCGCGCCGCGACAAGCCGTTCGTCCGCGTCAACTGCGCCGCGATTCCCCGCGATCTGGTGGAAAGCGAGATGTTCGGGCACGAGCGCGGCGCGTTCACCGGCGCGACGCAGACGCGCATCGGGCGATTCGAGCTGGCGCATCGGGGAACGTTGTTCCTCGATGAAGTCGGGGATCTCGGGCCGGATGCGCAGGCAAAGCTGCTCCGCGCAATAGAGGCAAAGGAAATTCAGCGGGTCGGCGGCAACAGAGTCATCCGCACGGACGTGCGCATCATCTCAGCGACCAACCACGATCTGCAGCGCGCCGTTCGCGCCGGAACGTTTCGCGAGGATCTCTACTTCAGACTGCAGGTGATCCCGCTCGCGATTCCTCCCCTCCGCGAGCGGGGCGACGACATCCTGGAGCTGGTCGAGCATTTCTCCGAGCAATTCCTTCAGCGATCGGGCCAGGCAAAACCGCGCTGGAGGGTCGACGCATTGCAGCTGCTTCGTGACTATCCGTGGCCTGGCAATGTCCGAGAGCTCGCCAACATCGTCGAGCGGCTCGCAATTCTGCACCCAGGTGGGGAAATCAAGGGACAGCAGGTGGAAGACGTCCTCATCGTCGATCGCGATGAGGAAGACGGGCCCATTGCCACGCCGACCGGCGCCCAGAAACGTGTCGGTGAGGCGCGTGAGACCATCGCCCGCGGCCCGACTTCGCTCGCCGACAAACTCGACAGTTTCGAGAGAACAGTGATCGCCAGAGCACTCGCGGAAGCGGGCGGAAATGTCGCCGACGCAGCGCGACGACTGCAGACCGACAGGCCGAATCTCTACAGGCGTATGAAGCGGCTCGGAATCAACGCGACGAGGGTATAACGCGGACATGACAAATACACCCAGAACGATCAGATCGGTGCTGGTGCTGCTCGCGTGCATCGCTCCCAGCCTCGCGCGCGCACAGGGCGTCGACACCACAATGAGCGATACCGCAACGAGCCGGCTCGGGTTGTGGGCGAGAACGAGCAGGAGCAGCGGCCTCATTCTCAGCTCCGGGAAAACGTACAACCGCGTCGAGGGGTTGCCGGTCTTCATCGGGCCGGTCTTTCACGACAGCATCGGCGCCGCCAACCTGAATGCGTCGGTGCTCGGCATCATCAGAAGCGCGAACACCTTTCACTGGGACGATCAGAATCTCGGCCACCGCATCACCGCGGATATGCGCGTCGGGCGCGGAAGGGGTTACGGCCTGGCGTTCTCGTCTTACGACATCGTAGCTCCGGTCGAGCCGTGGCAGCTGCCCGATCCGGATGCCGGCCTCGCCGCTTTTTTCGGGCACCGTGATTTCCGCGATTACTTCGGCCGGCACGGGGCCAAGGCGACAGCGACGTTCAACATGAGCGCGCGAAGCAGTTTTGCCTTCGACTGGAGCGACGAGCGGTGGAGCTCGGTCAGCGAGCGAAAGGTGTTCTCGGTATTCGGGAACGGAAAACCCTGGCGCGCGAACCCTCTCGTGGATGCGGGACGGTTTCACACGGGCGTACTGCGCTCAGACATCGACACGCGCAACGACGTGGACAATCCGTCGACGGGCTGGCTGATCCGCGTCGAGTACGAGCGCGGCTCGGGGACAATAACTGATTTCGGATTGACATCGCCGCTGGCGAGGGGCGTGGTATCTCCGGACGTGACGTACGGTCGCGCCCTCGTCGATCTGCGCCGCTACAACCGGCTCTCGCCAACGACGTTGGTCAATCTGAGGCTCGTTCTCGGCGGCTGGCTGCACGGCGATGACCTGCCGCTGCAGCGGAGATTTTCGGTCGGCGGGATCGGGACTGTCCCTGGAGTTGATTTCCGGGAATACGAGCCGGGGACGGTGGATGTGTCGCAGTGCAGCGACGGGGGCGCTCCGCCGCCTGGCAATCCAGGGCAGTGCGAGCGCGTTGCGCTCGCGCAGCTCGAATACCGGAACGAGCTGCATTCATCGATGTTCGACTTTCTCAACGCGCGTCCGATTCGGCTGCGTGGAATCGGATTCACCGTGCGACCGACGGTGGTCGCGTTTGCCGATGCGGGACGCGGCTGGCTGGTGGGGCAGCCGTCAGGAACGCTCCGGTACTCGAGTCGAAGCCTTCCGCGTTTCGGGACGTTCAGAACCGACCTGGGACTCGGCCTCGACCTGGGAATGATCGGAGTTTACGCGGCAAAGTCGGTGTCGAGTCCGAAAGAGCCCGCGAACGTGTTCCTCAGGCTGCACCGGCGATTTTAGTGATGCTCAGAAGCGCGTCTCGGGACCTGCGGCGGGGTGGAGCGTCAGCGGCGCTGAAGCTCTCGCTCGTTTTCGCGGGAATCCTGACGGTCGCCTCCGCTCCACTCAGCGCACAGAAGGTGCGCCTCGAGGTGCTGCCGCCGCCGCAGAACGCGTGGCTCGACGACGCTCCGCTCGTATCGTCCTCAGGATTGCTCGCGGACCCATCCATGCGCGACCTGCTCGCCAATGGATTCCCCGCGCGACTGCACTACCGTCTCGAGCGATGGGCGTCGGGCCGGTGGTTCGACGATCTCAAAGCAGCCTCCGAGTGGGACGTCATTCTCAAGTACGACGTTCTCGGCAAGAAGTACCAGGTCGTGCGAGTCGTGAACAACAAGCCCGAGTCGCTCGGCGAGTTCGCCGCTGTCGATAAGGCTGACGACGCCGTGGAGGCGCCGTACCGCGTGGCGATATCGCTCCCCAAGAAAGGCCAGCGCGGATACTACAATCTTCTTCTGGAGGTCGAGACGCTGTCGCTGAGCGATCTCGATGAGGTGCAGCGGTGGCTGCGCGGCGAGTTGAAACCGGCCGTCAGCGGGAAGAAGAATCCGGGGACAGCGGTTGGCCGGGGGGTACGGACGCTCGTTGTGCGATTGCTCGGCGGGGAGAAGAGGCACTACGAAGCGCGGACGGGGACGTTTCGGCCTTAAGGACAACGACAACCGAAGACTACACGCTTCCGGCTGATCGCGGCCGGCTGCATGCTACCGGCAAAAAACAACAAGAGAAGACGACACGCTTCCGGCTGATCGCGGCCGGCTGCACGCTACCGGCAAAAAACAACACGG
>JBDTND010000012.1:0-28278 GCA_039933915.1 Gemmatimonadales bacterium
GCGTGTGCAACCTGGGAATGGTGCCGGGCGAGCTCACCCACATGGCGGCGGTCGGAACCGCAGTGCCGCTGGGGCGGGGGATGGCGTGCGTGGTCGACAACGACCCCGTCAACATGTTCACCCCCATCATCTCGATGTTTTTGCACGGAGGGTGGGGCCACCTTCTTGGCAACGCGCTCTTCTTCTGGGTTTTCGGCAACAACATCGAAGACAGCCTCGGCCACTTTCGATTCCTCGTGTTTTATCTCGTCTGCGGGGTGGCGGCAGCTCTCGCGCACATAGCCGCGCAGCCCACGTCGCCACTGCCGACCGTTGGCGCGTCGGGGGCAATCTCCGGAATTCTGGGCGCGTATCTCGTGCTTTATCCGAGGGTGCGCGTCAGGATGCTCTTCTTCTTCATAATCTTCTTCAAGGTTATTCCCATCCCGGCGTGGATGGTGTTGCTATGGTGGTTCTTCTGGCAGCTAATAGCGGCGCTCCCCGATCTCAAGAACGGCGCAGATCTCACTGGTGGTGTCGCGGTCTGGGCCCACCTCGGCGGGTTCATCGCGGGGGTTGTCCTCGTGAAGCTGTTCGAGAACCGGAGACTGGTCATCAGGCGTTCGCAGGCGGCGTAATTGGGCCGGTCGGTAGCTCGCGCCTCAGGTCCTCAATAGATTCATCGCGGAAGACTCGATACGTCGTTGCGAGTCTTCATGGCCATTAAGGAGACTGCACTTTGAGGATTCTGCCTCGCGACGAGAAGTTCTACGACATGTTCACCGGGCTCGCCAAGCGATTGACCGCCTCGGCAACGCTCCTCCACGAGATGTTCGTGAATCCCGCCGAGCTCGAGGCCAAGGTCGCGAAGATCAAGGATCTCGAGCACCAAGCCGACGCTCTCACACACGACATCATCGATCGGATTGACCGGACGTTTGTCACCCCATTCGACCGCGAGGATATTCATGCCCTCGCATCGGAACTGGACGACGTCATCGATCTCATCGACGGTACGGCTCGGCGCGCGACGATCTTTCGAATTCAGCAGACCCGGCCGGCCGCGGTAGTGCTGGCGGAAGTGCTGGCCCGCGCGGCGACGACAGTCGAGGAAGGGGTGGCCGACATGAAGAACGCGAAGCACGTCTACGCCGTCAGCGAGAAGCTCAAGGTCCTCGAGGAGGAAGGGGACGCGGTCTATCACGAGGCGATGGGCGCGCTGTTCCGGGAAGGCGGCGACGCTCTCGAGGTAATCAAGTGGAAGGACCTCTACGACAAGATCGAGGACGCGCTCGACCAGTGTGAGGATGTCGGCAACGTGCTCCAGAGCATCGCGCTGAAGAACGCGTAGTGCTCTACTATGTCGCGGCGATCGTCGGGGTCGCCTTCATATTCGATTTCATCAACGGCTTTCACGATTCGGCGAACTCGATCGCCACGATCGTGGGAACGCGTGTCCTGAGTCCGCTGGCGGCGGTGATCTGGGCCGCGTTCTTCAACTTCACCGCGGCGTTTACCGCCGGCGAGCTCGTGGCGAAGGCGATCCAGAAGGGAATCATTCGGACGGACATCGTCACGCCAAACGTGATTCTGGCCGGACTGCTTGGGGCGATCACCTGGAATTTGATCACGTGGTTCTACGGCATTCCCTCGAGCTCGTCGCACGCGCTGATCGGGGGCTATGCCGGGGCGGGCGTCGCGAAGGCGGGATGGAGCGCGATTACCTGGGGCACCAAGTGGATCCAGACGCTCTCCTTCATTGCGATCTCTCCGCTGGTGGGAATGCTGGCTGGTTTTCTCCTGATGGTTGCCGTGTACTGGATCTTCCAGAAAATGGCGCCTGCCCGCGTCGATCGATTTTTCCGTAGCGCGCAGCTTCTCAGCTCGGCGCTCCTATCCCACGCTCACGGGGCAAACGACGCGCAGAAGACGATGGGAATCATCGTCGGCCTGCTGGTCTCGGTGGAGCCGCTGACCCGCGTCGAGACTGGATTCTTCCACCACCTGCATGTGCCGGACGAAGGAATCCCGCTCTGGGTGAAGATGGGCGCGTACACAGCGATCTCGCTCGGCACCCTCTTCGGAGGCTGGCGAATCGTTCACACGATGGGCTCGCGCATCACGCGGCTTCGTCCGGTCAGTGGATTCGCGGCGGAGACCGGGGGCGCACTCGCGATCAGCCTGGCGACTCACTACGGAATTCCTGTGAGCACCACGCATACGATCGCCGGGTCGATCATGGGCGCGGGCGCAACCTATCGTTTCTCAGCCGTGCGCTGGGGAATCGCGCGGCGGATCGTCATCGCCTGGGTTATCACGATCCCCGCGTCAGCGGCCGTCGCCGCGGCCAGCTACTGGGCGCTCGCCGCGGCGGGGCTCCGCTGAGTCGGCTCTTCCTCGCGGTGGTGCTTGATCTGCTTTCCCTCCGCCAGGTAGACGGCGTCTTCGCCGATGTTCGTCGCCAGGTCGGCGATCCTTTCCAGATTCCGGGCGACCAGTAGCAGCTCGAGCGATGGCGTGATGGTCTTGGCATCGGCCATCATGTGAGTGAGCAGAACGCGGAACACTGACTCGAGCAGTGAGTCGACCACGTCGTCGTCCCTGCATACCTGCCTTCCCAGGGCGCCATCGGCGCGGATGAATGCGTCGAGTGAGTCTCCGAGCATCTTGCGCGCCCTTTTGGCCATGACCTCGATTTCCGGAACCCGGATTGCGACTTCGGATTTTGCGGCTAGCCGCAGCGCGGATTCGGCGATGTTGACCGCATGGTCGCCCACGCGCTCCAAGTCATTCGAGATTTTGATCGCGCCCACTATGAATCGGAGATCGCGTGCCATCGGCTGTTGCAGGGCCAGCAGCTCAACAGCCGCCTGCTCCACCTCCATCTCCAGTCCGTTCAGATCGATATCGCCTTCGATCACGAGGTTCGCTTTCTCCTTGTCGCGGGTCAGCAGCGCTTCCACCGCGAGGTCGGTACGCTCCTCGGCTTTCGCGGACATGTTGAGCAGCGTCTCCTTGAGCGAAGCAAGCTGATCGTGAAAGTGCCGAAACCCGGCAGCTGCAACGTCAGGTGTCATCCAAATCTCCCAGTGATATATGCGTCAGTGCGGTCTTCGCGCGGGCTGGTGAAGATCTGCTCAGTTGGCCCGAATTCGACCAGCTCGCCCATGAAAAAGAACGCGGTGTGTTCGGACGCTCTCGCGGCCTGCTGCAGGTTGTGGGTCACTATGATGATAGTCAAATCCCGCTTCAGCTCGTACACAAGCTCCTCGATCCGCTGAGTGGAGCTCGGGTCCAGCGCGCTCGCCGGCTCGTCGAGAAGGAGCACCTCGGGCTGGTTGGCTAGAGCGCGGGCGATGCAGACGCGCTGCTGTTGACCGCCCGAGAGTCCGAGAGCCGACGTTCGGAGCCTGTCCTTTACTTCGTCCCAAAGTGTCGCGCGCCGGAGCGAGCGCTCGACTATTTCGTCGAGCGAGTTCTTGTCCGCGATACCGTTGATTCGCGGACCGTAGGCGACGTTCTCATAGATCGATTTTGGAAACGGATTCCACCGTTGGAACACCATTCCCACTCTCTGCCGAAGTGCAACGACGTCGAGCGATGGATCGAAGATGCTGTTACCGTCGAGGCAAAGATCGCCCTCGTGCCGTATGCCGGGGATGAGATCGTTGAGCCGGTTGATCGATCGCAGGAACGTCGATTTGCCGCAGCCGGATGGACCGATGAGCGCGGTCACGGCTCGTGCCGGGACAGCCATCGAGATGTTCTTGAGCGCCTGCTTCTTTCCATACCAGAACGAGAAGTCGCGCGCCTGGATCGTGCCGATAGTGTCGGCTCCAACAGGTTTCACTACCGGAGCGACTGCGGTCATCCGAACCGCCCGGTGATGTAGGCTTCGGTCCGGGGATCCCGGGGCGCCGTAAACAGGTCTCTGGTGGATGCGAACTCGACCAGCTCTCCGGAAAGAAGAAATCCGGTGGTATCCGACACGCGCGCGGCCTGCTGCATGTTGTGCGTCACGATCACGACGGTAACGGTCTCGCGCAGATCGTACACGAGCTCCTCCACTATCTGAGTGCTCGCCGGATCGAGGGAAGCGGTTGGCTCGTCGAGCAGCAGCACTCGAGGTCTCGTCGCCAGCGCGCGGGCAATGCAAAGTCGCTGCTGCTGTCCACCGGAGAGCGCCATTGCGCTCTCGTTGAGCCGGTCCTTCACCTCTGTCCACAGTCCAGCGCGCTGGAGGGCCTCTTCGACGATCTCCTCGGTCGGGCCACGGTCCTTGTGGCTCTTTGAGTCCACACGAAGGCCGGCGGCGACATTGGCGCGGATCGACATCGTCGGAAAGGGGGTTGGACGCTGGAAGACCATCCCGACGTGCCGACGAACTGCAATCGGACTCGTGCCTTCGCCGTAAATCGCGCTGCCGAGTATCTCGACGGTTCCCTCGACACGCGCGCCAGGCACGATCTCGTGCAACCGGTTGAAGCAACGAAGGAGCGTCGACTTGCCGCAGCCGGACGGACCGATGATCGCGGTGACTGCGCGCTGCGGCACCGACATCGACACGTTCTTTACCGCGGCAGTGTTGCCGAAGTATGCCGAAAGGTCGCGCGCAATAATGCACGGCTTCATCTGCTCGGCGACTGCATTCGATTCCGGAGCACGCACGTGCACCGTCGAAACAATCGGCGCTGCGGGACGCCGCGGAGGCTTGTCGGGAGTCACTTCAGTCGACTGGAGCACCAAACCGTGACCTCGTCGCGAATCGTGCCGCGATGCTGATGATGAGAACGATGCTTATCAGCACCAGGGCCCCCGCCCACGCCAGCCGGTGCCATTCGTCATACGCGCTGATTGCATAGGTGAAGATCTGAATTGGGAGAGCGGCGATCGGCTCGCGCACCGATGTCGACCAGAACTGATTGCCGAACGCCGTGAAGAGCAGCGGCGCGGTCTCACCGGCGACTCTGGCCACGGCTACGAGTGCTCCCGTCGCGATACCAGCCAGGGCGGTTCGGAGAATGACTGATATCGATGTCCGCCACCGCGGATAGCCCAAGGCCAGCGCCGCTTCGCGGAGCGAGTTCGGGACTACCAGAAGCATTTCTTCGGTTGTCCGCGTGACGAGAGGGATCATCATCGCACCGAGTGCCACTCCGCCGGAAAGGGCAGAGAAGTGGCCCGCAGGCCGGACGAGAACCTCCCACGCGAAAATGCCCATGACGATCGAAGGCAGCCCGTTGAGGACGTCGGCAAGAAATCGCACAGCATGGGCGAGAGGCGTGATCCGCTTTTCCGCGAGGTACAGTCCCGCCCCGATTCCTATCGGAAGCCCGATGACGCTGGCGATCCCTATGAGCACAAGCGTGCCAACGATTGCATTCGCCATTCCGCCGCCCGTCTCACCAACCGGTTTCGGCATGCTCGTAAAGAATGCAAATGAAAGCGAAGACGCCCCTGCCTTGAGCAGGTGGAAGAGTATGAGCACCAGTGGAAGCGTCGCCAGTATGGCCGCCATGTACGTCAGGCCGATCATGGCGCCGCTCACGAGGTGACGCCCGCGCGCGGTTCTCATTTGGCGCGGTTCCTCGCCATGCTCCACACCAGCCAGCGCGCAATCGCATTTACAATCAGCGTGATGGCAAAGAGAATGGCCCCCACAGCCATCAATGCCGAGAGGTGCAGGTCATTCGTCGCTTCACTGAACTCATTGGCTATGAGCGACGCCATCGTGTAGCCCGGCGCAAAAAGCGATGCCGAAATCTCCGGTCTGTTCCCGATGACCATCGTGACCGCCATGGTCTCCCCGAGAGCGCGGCCGAGCCCGAGCATGATGCCGCCGATGATGCCAGACCGCGCATACGGGATGACCGCATCGCGGATCATCTCCCAACGCGTCGCTCCGAGCGCGAGAGCGGCTTCCCGCTGGGATCGCGGCACGGCCATCAGCACCTCGCGAGACACCGCCGAGATGTACGGGAGGGCCATTATCGCCAGTATCAATCCCGCAGCCAGCATGCTTGGCCCATAAGCTGGCCCCGAAAAGAACGGCGTCGCGCCCAGGTGCAAAGTGTCGCGCAGGAATGGCATCACGCTTTCCCGCAGCATTGGGACGAGGACGAAAATGCCCCACAGCCCGTAAACCACGCTTGGTATTGCAGCGAGTAAATCCACCAGGAAGCCTACCGGCTGACGAAGCCAGACCGGGGAGAATTCCGACAGGAAGATTGCGACGCCGATCGCGAGCGGCGTCGCAATGATCAGTGCGACCGCCGACGAGACCAGGGTCCCGAACAACGCCGGGGCGGCACCGAAATGCCCGCCTTGGACGTCCCAGTCGCTGGAGGTGACGATGGAGAGGCCGAGCTTCGCAAACGCCGGCCACGCGGCTGCGAATATCGCGATAGCAATCGCGATCACCAGCACCGGAACTATCAACGCACAACCGGCGGTGATTACCCCATAAATCCGGTCGCCGATTGAAGACGAATCGACCCGGAGCTTGCGGCGATCCTTCTCGAGGACAGCCGCTGGAATCGCTGTCACTTCGCCGCGGTTACATCGATCGTGGTGAGTTTCTGCCTGATCTTTGCCGCCATGTCGCTGGGCAACGGCGCGTAATCGAGCGGCGCCGCCTCGGCCTCACCATCAGTCAGAGCCCAGTTCAGAAAGTCGACCAGCTTCTTTCCTTTTCCCGCGTCGGTCTGGTGCTGATAGACGATAATCCAGGTGAAAGACGAGATCGGATATGAATCTGCGCCCGGTGCGTCGACGATCGAGATGCGGTAGTCGGTGTTCGCCGGCATGCTCTTGGAGACGTTGGCGGCTGCGGCCGTCACGGCGGCCACTGAGGCGACGATCGTCTTGCCCGATTTGTTCTGGATTGCAGCGGTCGCCAGCTTGTTCTGCTTCGCGTAGGCGAGCTCGACATAGCCGACGGCGCCGGGGGTCTGCTTCACCTGGCCAGCGACACCTTCATTTCCTTTGGCCCCGAGGCCTACGGGCCATTTCACTTCTTTCCCTTTTCCTACGGTCGAGGCCCAGGCAGGCACGGCCTCGGTCAGGTAATCGGTGAAGATGTAAGTCGTTCCGCTGCCATCCGAGCGGTGAACGACGAGGATGTCGGTTGCCGGCAGCGTGACGCCGGGATTGAGCGACGTGATCCGGGTGTCATTCCACTTGGTGATCTTTCCCGAAAAGATGTCGGAGATCGCTTTCGCGGTGAGATTGATCGGCGCGGAAAGTCCTGGGACGTTGTACGTGATCACCACGGCGCCGAGCACCGTCGGGATGTGCAGGATCGGACCGGACTTGGCCTTCGCCAGCTCTTCGTCGCTCATGGGACTGTCGGTCGCGCCGAAGTCGACCGTGCCCTCGGAGAGCTGTCTGATTCCGCCGCCCGATCCAATCGACTGATAGTTGATCTTCACGCCCTTCAGGTTCGCGTAGATCGAGAACCACTTCGAGTATATGGGATAAGGAAACGTGGCACCGGCTCCAGTCAGATCAACCGATCCACCGGATGAAACCGTTGACGACGCCGTGGCTGACGTGTTGGCGTCATCCTTCTTAGCGCACGCGGCGGCCAATAACATGAGGGCGGCGATCTTGAGGGCTCTCATTCGAAGAAACTCCTTTTTTTGTTTTAGGGGCACAGCGACTGTTGGACGAAAAATAGAAGCGCCCCTGAAAGGTCACGACACATGCCAGGTAACGACATTGTCACAACCGCCGTCAGTTGCGCCCCCGATATCGCCCAAAGCGTATCGCTAGAAATTCGCGACGAGGTGGAGGAAGTAGGTTTTCGAGGTCGCGGCACCGACGAGTCCCGACTTTGGCGTCACCTCCTGATAATCCAGGGAGAGCGCCGTCTTCTTATTCAGATCCCAGGTTAGTCCGGCGATCACTGTGTTGAGGTACCCGGATGTAGCCGTGTTGGGCTTCAAGCGATCCCAGCGGCCGATCAACCCGAGGGGGAACGTGGACTTGTCATTGATTAGCTGAAACGGCTTCACGGTGGCAAACCCCGAGATCAAGCGCCCTGTGCTGTCGACTTCCACCGCGGGCGACAGGACGGTGTTGAGTCCCGCCATGCCCCCATCCTTTTTGGTGTCGTACTCGAAGCCGGCGCCGAGGCGGGGATCACGCACGCCGATAAAGACGCCTGATCTCGTTCTCGGAAGTGAGCTCCCAATGGGTCCGATCTGACCCGGTCCGCCGGCTGCAAACTGGGTGGCGATCGCACCCTGGTAAGTCCACCCGGTGAGCGCGAATGTGCGCAGGACCCTGTTGTCTGATTTTGACAGGGGAGTGATTGAAAGCCGCGCCGCGTAATCCTTGAAGCGATCCGTCTCGCGTGAGGTGTAGCCTGGGCCGTTAACAATCGTCGCGTAGAACTCGCCCCACTTGTTGGGCAGAGTCCAGAGAGTCGCTACGCCGGCGTCCGACGATGAGAAGAATCCGGCGCGCTCGACGGCCGTCTGCGAGATCCACCGTGGCCAGAACGATTCGATGTGATCGATCAAGACGTTGTGGAGCAATCCGCCGCGAATGTTGGCGTTCCAGTTCGGACTTTTGATGAGGTCGTACTGGAGGTACGCGTATTTCGCGCGAACGACCCAGCCGCGGTAGAACGCATCGTTCGGCGCGGTCTGCTGCTGAAAAACGTCAGCGGTGATGCGTATGCTAGCGCGATCGCCGGCCGGCATCCTGAACGTCAGGTACGCACGCTCGAGATCGAACTTGTTCGCCGACTTGGCCGCGCCTGCATCTCCGCGGTACTGATAGTTGGCGTAAATCACGCCGGAGAAATCAACCGGTATGGAGACTGACACCGCGGCGGCGGGCGCCGGTTTGGTGGTGTCTGCCGCCGGCTGCTGCGCGAGCGAGACAACCGGGAAAGCCAGAGCGGCGAGCGTAAATATCGAGCAGTTGTTCATCGAGTTCCTCGGTGCGGGTGTCGGCAATCTGGGAGACTCCGAGAGGGAGTTTGACGCGCCTCAAGGTCTATTGGCCATGTCACGAGTGGCCCCGCGGGATGTATCGAATTTGTCACGAATGCGACTGCAACAGAACAAGTCGTGAGCAAAAAGCTAAATGCTGGTCAGCCGATAGCTGCAAATGCCAGGACTCCGCTAATGGCGTGACGGTAAAGGCGTCGTCGCCCTGAATGCCTCTTGTGAAGTCCTGACGCAGGTAGGCTGTGAGCTGTCGAGCGTCCCAGCTATCAGCTGACCACTTGTTCAGTTGTGTTAGTTCATCCAGGCAGCTCGGGAAAAAGAATTCTGATCGTCGTTCCGGCGCCCACGACGCTCTCAGCCGACACGGTACCTCCATGCGCTTCAACAAGGTGTCTCACGATCGCGAGGCCAAGACCCGTCCCGCCTGCTTCGCGTGAGCGGCCGCTGTCGGCTCTATAAAAGCGTTCGAAGATTCTGGGGAGATGCTCAGAAGGAATCCCACTGCCGGTATCGCTGACAGAGAGCGCGATCCCGTTTGCTTCGCGCGTAGTCTGGATCGTGATCCGGCCGCCCTGACTTGTGTGGCGGATAGCATTCTCGGTCAGGTTGAAGAGAATCTGCTCGAGGGCAGTCTGATCGGCCTGAATCACCTCCGCGCCCCCGCCTGGCTCGACTCTTATATCCAGTGTGATGGCCTTCGCTTTCGCCGCCGCGGCGATGCGTCCAAGAACTTCCGCCGCCAGCTCGGCGATCCGTACCGGCTGGGGCCGCGGCTTCCAATGTCCGGACTCGATGCGCGAAAGGTCCAGCAGCTCGTCGACGATGCGCTGCATGCGCTGCGTGTTGGCGAAGATCGCTCGCGCGAACTCGGTTCTCTTGTCCGGCGGCACGTCGGAATCCTGAAGCGTTTCCGCAAAGCCGCCCACGATCGTGAGCGGGGTGCGAAGCTCGTGGGAAACGTTGGCCACGAAGTCCCGCCGTACTGCTTCGAGTTTCCGAATGGGCGTGAGGTCGAACATCGCCACCACCGCTCCGCCATTTACCAGCGGGCGTGCGGTAAGCGAGAGCGTCTTGTCGGCGATCACCACTTCTTCCGGCTCTGTGGGCGTGCCCTTGAGGGCCATGAGTATCGCACTCCGCAACGTTGACTCACGGGGCAGAAAGTCGATGCCGAATGGCAGTGCACTGTCGATCGCAAGCAATCGCCGCCCTGTCTCGTTTATCCGCACGACCTCGTGTGCGGGGGAAATCGCGATGACTCCCTCGTTCAACGTCTCGACAAGGGCGGTAAGTATCGACTGCTCGGCTGCGAGGGCCGAGAGGCGCGCCTCGAGTTGTTCGGCCAGCCGATGGATTGCGTCCGCGAGATCGCCAACTTCCCCCGGAGCGGCGAGCGCCGGATATCGTTTCCGCTCTCCCGCTGCGAGCGAGCGGGCGACATCTCTCAGATCGATGATCGGCTTAGAGACGGAGCGTGAGAAGAGCGCTGCCAGGATCGCCGCCAGCAAAAACGAAATGAGACCAGCTGCGAGGACCCCCCTACTGGCTCTCTCAAACAATTCCTCGATCGTTCTCGTTGACACGGAAACGCGCGCGATGCCCCGCGGCGTTTTCACAGCGACGTAGAGCTGTTCTTCTCCGGTTGATGGGCTCATGCGCAGGACGGAGCCCATGCCGTTCTTCCGGGCGGCAAGCACCTCCGGGCGATTGCTGTGACTTTCGAGGTTCTGAAGCGCCGGGCCATCGAATTCGGAATCGCCGATGACGCGGCCGGTGGAATCGACCAGAGTCATCCGATGGCCAGTCGCGACGCCGGCTTCATCGGCCAGCGAATCAGGATCTACACCCGGCTTCCACTGTGAGGAGAGAAAGCGCGCTTCACCTGCCAGATCGTGCGTGATCTGATCCCTAATGCTCGAGTGCAGTTGATTGTCGATGATGATGACGACGGAGATGACCATCACTGCGATGATCGCAAGCGACTGAAGGAGCAGTCGATGCGCGAGCTTCACGAGCGTTCAGCGACGTTCTTGATGCGATAGCCGAATCCGCGCACCGTCTCGATCAGGTCACCCGCCTCGCCCAGCTTCGCGCGCAAACGCTGCACGTGCATGTCGACCGTGCGCGTCTGGATGTCGGGCGCGGCATCCCAGACAGTCTCCAGCAGCAGGTTCCTCGGCTGAACGCGTCCTTTCCGCTCGGCGAGAAGCAGAAGCAGCTTGAATTCCGTCGGAGTGAGATCAACTTCCCGACTATCGACCGTTACGCGGTGCGTGGTGGAATCGATTCTTAGCGGTCCTATTTGCTTGACTTCGCCCGTCTCGGCGTGCCCGGCTCTGACGCGTCGAAGAATCGCCGCAACCCGAAGGACGAGCTCCTGAGGGCTGAAGGGCTTGGTCAGGTAGTCGTCGGCCCCGAGCGTGAGTCCCTTGATGCGGTCGCTTTCCTCACGACGCGCCGTGAGCATCAGCACGGCGATGCCGGCTGTCGCTGAGTCGCCCCGAAGCTCCTCCATCACCTGGAGGCCGGAGAGACCAGGCAACATCAGGTCGAGAACCACCAGCGCCGGCTTTTCACGCCGGGCCGCCGCGAGGCCCTCTGCTCCGTTAGTGGCCGTCGATACGGAGTAGCCGGATTTCGCCAGGTGGTATGCTACAAGCGCAACGATGTCGGGTTCATCGTCCACGACGAGGACGCGCTCGCTGGCAGCGCTCGGTTCAGTCACGTCTGGAAGTTGTCTGCCCCGGCAACGGTGCGTCAACTCGCCCTCTGTCACGAACACGTTACGATAACGGTGCACTCCCTCGCCCGAGTCCGCGCCACTAGCTTTGCAATTCACCATGCGAAACGGGCTTTCCGAGAGATGAGATTGCGAGCGGTTACCCTCACCCTGCTGGCGTCGGCGTGCGCTGCACCGCCGGCGCAGCTTCCGCGCTCTACCGGCTCCGTCGATCTCGTCGTCGCCACAACTACCGACGTTCACGGGCGTTTGAGGGCCTGGGACTACTACGCGAACCAGGTCGAGACGGTGCGAGGGCTGACCCGGGCGGCAACTATCGTCGACTCGGTGCGGACTGCGAATCCGGGACGCGTGATACTCCTTGATGGCGGAGATCTCCTCCAGGGGAATCCGTTGGCGTATGTAGCCGCCAAAGTCGCGCGCGATAGAACGAATCCGATAATCGCGGCAATGAACGCGATGCGCTACGACGCGGCCGCAATCGGAAATCACGAATACAACTACGGCGTGCCGTATCTCGACTCGGCGGTCCGCCAGGCGAGCTTCCCTTTTCTGTCTGCGAATACGTATCGGATCAATCCGGCGGGCGTCCACGCCTACCGGCCGTGGACGATCGTCGAGCGCGCGGGCGTGAAAATCGGGATCGTCGGCGCTACAACGCCCGGTGTAGCTGTCTGGGACGCAGAGAATATCCGCGGCCGCCTGCGCTTCGGCGACATCGTCCCGGCGGTGAGGGCTGCCGTTCGAGAGGTTCGCCAAGCCGGAGCCGACGTGGTGCTCGTGACCGTGCACTCGGGGCTCAATGAGCCGTCGAGCTACGACACGGTTACAACAGGAGTTCCGAGCGAGAATGTCGCGGCGCGAATCGCCAGCGATGTGCCGGGCGTGGATTTCGTCATATACGGACATTCGCACAAGGAAGTGCGAGGCATGGAGATCGGCCGGACGCTTCTCGTCCAACCGAAGAACTGGGCGACCAGCGTCGACATCGCGCACCTCACTGTTTCGAGAGCAGACGGCAAATGGAGCGTGACGGCGAAGCACAGCGATCTCGTCCAGGCTGCCGGCCACGCGGAGAACGCGGCTGTGCTCGCGGCGACGGACGCAGTCCATCGCGAGACCGTCGCCTATGTGACGACGCCCATTGGATCCACCGCAGAGCGATGGAGCGTGGACTCTGCGCGGCTCAAGGACACGCCACTGATCGATCTGATCCTGGAAACCGAGCGGAAGGCGGCAGGAAGCGATCTGGCTTCGACGGCGGCCTTCTCGACGAATCTGACGATGGGTCCCGGGCCCATCACGATCGCGCAGGTCGCGCAGCTTTATCCGTACGACAACACTCTGCGCGCCGTGAGAATCACCGGAAGGCAGCTGCACGACTACCTCGAGTTCAGCAGCAGATATTATCGGACGCCCGCGTCGCCAACGTCACCGCTCGAGGCAGATCCACAGATCCCCGGCTACAACTTCGACATCGTGTCGGGCATCGATTACGTGATCGACGTGTCACGGCCGATTGGATCGAGGATCACGCGGCTCGATTACAAGGGCGCGCCTGTTCGCGACACCGATTCGTTCACGATGGCGCTCAACAACTACCGGCAGACGGGCGGCGGCGGCTACGCGATGCTGAGTGGAGCGCCGGTCGTGTACGACAAGCAGCAGGAAATCAGGCAGCTGGTGATCGACGAAGTAAAGTCGCGTAGCGTCGTCAGGCAGTCGGACTTCTTCACACCGAACTGGACGATTGTGCGAGGAGGGCCGGGCGCGCAGATATCCGGCGCGGTCGTGAATCCTCTGGTGCCTCCAACCGTCGTAACGTCGCGGCCGCCGTTCCCGTCGGGGACCCGCTGGCTCAGAATAATCGGGACGAACGATTTTCACGGAGCTCTCGAGCCGCGCCCGGACGCGAATGGCGTGAGGCGAGGCGGCGCTGCGTATGTCGCCGCGGCGATCGACCGCGCGCGCATCGAATGTGTCCCTCGCTGCGAGACCCTGCTGCTCGATGGGGGCGACATGTTTCAGGGAACGCCTGCGTCGAACCTCGCCTACGGCCGGCCGGTCGTCGACTACTACAATAGGATGGGGTACGCAGCAGCCGCTCTCGGCAACCATGAGTTTGACTGGGGGACGGATACGCTTCGCGCGCGGATGCGGCAGGCTAAGTACGGAATCCTGGGCGCGAACGTTCGTTATACGGACGGCCGCGACGTCCCGTGGATTCGGAACGACACCGTCGTCACGCGCGGCCGAGCCACGATCGGCATCATTGGGATCTCGACGGTCACGACTCCGACCACCACGCGCGCGGGCAACGTCGTCGGACTGCGCTTCGACGACCCCGCGCCCATCGTGGACAGCATTGGCACCGCGCTCAGAAAGCGCGGCGCCAATTTCATCGTCGTGATCGCCCACGCCGGAGCTAACTGCGGCAGGGACGGGGCAACCAGCTGCAGCGGAGAGATCGTCAACCTGGCGCAAAAGATCACGACGAAGGTCGACGCGATCGTCAGCGGACACAGCCACACGCTGATCAACACCGAAATCAAAGGGATTCCGATCGTGCAGGCCCGGTCGAGCGGCCGTGCGATAGATGTTCTCGATCTTCCGATCGAGACCCGCTCGAGACTCCCGGTGCGTCACGAGGTGCGCGAGATAGGCGTCGACACGATCCAGCCGGTTCCAGCGATCGATTCGGTCGTCCGACGCGCGGTCGCGAGCGTCGCGCCTATCGTGAACCGTCACGTTGCCACCATTCCGACAACACTGCCCCGGCAGGGGCCGCAGTATCCGCTCGGTAACCTCATCGCGGACGCGCAGCGCTGGGCAGCGAAGGGCGATGTGGCGATAATGAACAACGGCGGCATTCGAACCGAGCTGCGCGCGGGCGATGCCACCTATGGATCGCTGTTCGAGATCCAGCCGTTCGGCAACATTCTCTACTCGCTCACGATGACCGGCGTGCAGCTCAGCGGTCTGATCGAGGCCATGCTGGAGAAGTCGCCGGTCAACGATCATATCAGTGGCATGACGATCAGATTCGATCCGTCCAGGCCGAAAGGCTCACGAATCGTATCGGTGACGATGGCAGACGGAACGCCAATCTCGGACAAAAAGACATACAACGTCATCTTGAATGACTTCCTCGCCACCGGCGGGGAAGGCTATAACGCCGGCGGACGTGCTTCGTCCGCGAAGCCGCTCGACATCGTAGATCTCGACGCGCTGATAGACTACTTGAAGACGCTTCCCTCGCCGATCTCGGCGCCGGCAGAAGTTCGAATCGCCCCAGTCTCTAGATGAGCGAAACCGTTCGCGTCTACATCAACACCAAACCGATCGACGTTGCACGGTCCGGGACAGCGCTTGACGCCATCGAGGCGTGGGACGGGGCCCAGGCGGCGGCGGTGCGCAGGGGCGAGCGGCTGATCACCGACAGCCGCGGCATCGTCACCGCGAACGACACACCAGTGCACAACGGCGCCATCTTTCGCATCGTTCGCGCTCGGCAGGATGCCGGCGAAGACTCCGACTTCAACCCATCGTAATGCCACTATCGATTTTTTCGAGCAAGCTCCGCCAGCTTCCCAAGGCGGAGCTGCACTGCCATCTCGATGGCTCCGTTCGCCCGCGCACATTGCTCGAGCTCGCGCGCGAGTATCGCGTTCAGATGCCGAAGCAAACGCCCGAAGAGCTCGCGGAGTTCATGAGGGTCGATGACGCGCAGAGTCTCGAGGACTACCTGCGCCGCTTCGACGTGACCATCTCCGTCCTGCAGACGGAGGAGGCGCTCGAGCGTGTCACTTACGAGCTGGCCGAGGATGCCGCCGAAGACGGGGTGCGGTACATCGAGGTGAGAAACGCGCCCCTTCTGAATGTCGTACAGGGTCTCACGCTCGTGCAGGCCGTCGAGGCGCCGCTCCGCGGATTGCGCCGGGCGGAAAAGGATTTCGGAATCACGGGACGGTTCATCGTCTGCGCGCTGCGCCAGTTTCCACCCGAGAGCTCGCTCGAGATGGCAAAGCTTGCCGTTGAATTCAAGGACGAAGGCGTCGTGGCGTTCGACCTCGCCGGCGGTGAAAAGGGGAATCCCGCCTCGCGCCATGCTGAGGCCTTCAGATACGCGCGCGAGCACAACCTGGCCGTCACCGTCCACGCCGGCGAAGGCGATGGGGCGGACTCGGTGCGTCAGGCCGTTCACATCTGCGGCGCTAACCGCATCGGGCACGGGACGCGTCTCATCGAGGATCCCGAGCTGACGCAATACGTCAACGACCGGCGCATCGCGCTCGAAGTTTGTCTCACGAGCAACGTGCAGACTCGTGTCGCTGATTCCTACGCGTCGCATCCGTTCCGCGAATATTTCGATCGTGGCCTCAATGTCACGCTCAACACCGACAACCGCCTCATGAGCGCGACCACTCTTACCGACGAATACGTATTTGCGGCGGAACACCTCGGATTCAGCGTCGAGGAGCTGGCGGGGATTGCGCTCAATGGGTTCGAGAGCGCATTTCTTCCGTGGGAGGAGCGGATGATGCTGATAGAAGAAGTCGCCGACACCATGGACCAGCTGGTCGGGCCGGAAGGATGAAGTCGGAATATTCGGCCGAAGCAGCAGCCAAAGCGGCGCAGGCCGTCCGCGCGCGGTCCGGCTCCCGGCAGCCGGCGCTCGCGATCATTCTGGGATCCGGACTGGGCGGGCTGGCGAAAAAAATCGGCGATCAGGTACGGATTCCGTTCCGTGAGATTCCAGGATTCCCTGACGTTACGGTGGTCGGACACGAAGGGGCCGTCATCGTCGGCACACTCGGCGGGCGCGATGTCGTTGCGCTGAGCGGAAGGTTTCATGTCTATGAGGGTCACTCCGCCGCCCTTGCCGCTTTTCCTGTGCGCGTGTTCAACGCACTCGGCGCCCGCGAGCTCTTCGTGTCGAACGCCGCCGGCGGAATATCGCCGAGGCTGGCGGTCGGCGATCTGATGATCATCGCTGATCACCTGAATCTCATGGGCACCAACCCGCTCGTGGGAGAGCTGCAGGAGGGCGACACGCGCTTTCCTGATATGACCGACGCCTATGATCCCGCGTTTCGGCGCATCCTGCGCACGACGGCGGAGAGGCTCGGCATTGCGCTGCGCGAAGGTGTGTACGCGGGCCTGCTCGGCCCGTCTTACGAAACGCCGAGTGAGGTAAAGATGTTGAGGCTTCTCGGTGCGGATGCAGTCGGAATGTCGACAGTTCCGGAAGTCATTGTGGCGAGAGCGCTCAAGATGCGCGTCGCCGGAGTCAGCTGCATCACGAACGCCGCCGCGGGCGTTACCGGGGCAGCGCTGAGTCATGCCGAGGTTCTGGAGACGACTAACCGCGTGAGCGCGAAGTTCGAGTCTCTCGTGACAGAATTTCTCGAAGCTTCGGCTGCTCTTCAGCTGTCCGGCGCGAGATGATTGAGAGGGCCGTGTCCGGAGCCTAATCCGGGCGCGGTCGCGATGGCGTTGTGAACGTAGTCGATGGAACGACCCACAGCCGCGTGCAGCGATTCCCCTTTCGCGAGCTGCGCCGTGATGGCCGCGGACAAAGTGCATCCTGTCCCATGCGTGCTCGTAGTTTCCAGGCGGCCCGCACGGAAAACGCGAACGTCTCCATCGTATAGTATGTCGACGACTTGTTCGCCCGAGTTCAGATGCCCGCCCTTGATCAGCGCCGCCTGCGCGCCCATGTCTTTCACCAGGATTTCGCCCGCGCGAGCCATCGCATCTTCGTCCGTGAGGTCCTCTCCAGTTAGAATCGCAGCCTCGTGCAGATTGGGTGTGACGAGAGCTGCCAGCGGCACGAGCTCACGCCGGATCACCTCGATCCCACCGCTCCCGAAGAGGATATCGCCGGAAGTCGCGACCATTACCGGGTCGAGGACGTAGTTAAGCAGCTCGTGATCGCGAATCGCTTGGGCGACGGCTGACGCGACGGCCGCGTCGGCGAGCATCCCGCTCTTGAAAGCAGCGGGAGGAAGATCTTCGACGACAGCATCGATTTGTGCGCGCACCAGCCCCGGGGAGATGGCTTCCCACCTCGTTACGCCGCGGGTGTTCTGCGCTGTGACAGCAGTGATAGCGGATGTCCCGAAGACGCCGAAACGCTGGAACGTCTTGAGGTCAGCCTGGATTCCGGCGCCTCCGCCGGAATCGGAGCCTGCAATGGTGAGCGCTATACGCATGAAGAAAAGATGTGCAGTGAAATGCCGAAGGCACCAGGAAGGGAGAGCGGATCCAAGTTGTGAGTGAACAGTCGTAAGTCGTCAGTGTGCCAGTGGTTGTCAGTGGTTCGCTGGCCACTGGAACCCACCGGTCGACTTAGAACTGACTCACTGACCACTCATTACTGGAGCATCGGAGTCGAGAACTTGCTGTCGTCGGCTTCGCGAGCGTTGGCCCACGTCAACTACTGAAGTTGACGCGGCGGCGGCGAAGGCGGCAGCGACATTATTCTCGCCTTGAACGCGTGGTAGTTCCGTGTATCCTGGCCGAGCTGCGCGAGCGTTGCAGGTGGAAGCTGGTTGATACGCGCCTGAATCGCGGCGATACGGTCTTCCTCGAGCGGGTGCGTGATGAACCACGCTTCCACTCCAGCGGGGCGCGATTTACGCTCCTCGAGCAGCTTTCGGAACATCGTCACCATGCCAACGGGACTGATCCCGGCGCGCACGACGTTGTTGAATCCCTCCTGATCTGCTTCCGCTTCGTCCTGCCTGCTGAAGCGCGCGAACACAGCTCCGCCCGCGATATTGATCGCAGCTCCCGCCGCCTGACTATTGCAGACGCCTGTCAGGACGCACGCGAGCGTCACTCCGATATTGGCGCCTTGCGCTTTCTGCATCTGCTTCACCGTATGGCGCCGTACCACGTGGCCGATTTCGTGGCCGAGTACGCCGGCGAGCTCGTCCATCTGGTCGGTCCGCTCGATGAGGCCGCGATTCACGTACACGAACCCCCCTGGCACCGCAAAAGCGTTGACATCCTTGGCGTCGACGATGAAGAAGTGCCAGTCGAGATCGCGCCGGCCGGTGAGCTTGGCAATCGAGTCACCCAGAATATTTACATACCGATTCAGCTCCGGATCCTGGACGATCGGTAGTTGTGCGTTGATCTGTTGCGCATATTCCTGTCCCATCTGCACTTCCTGCTGCTGCGAGATGCCGCACCCGACCAGCGACCCGGACATCGCGATGCCTATGAGAATTCGCTTCATTGATTCTCCGACTATGAGTTTGCAAAAGACCCGCGGAGGCAAGTCCTATTCCAGTTGAGCCACTCGCACCAGACGCGTGAAGCTACTTACTCTTGCCCGCGATCTGGGGCGCAGAAAGGCGCGCGAAAAGCAATCGCTTTTCGTAGCCGAAGGCGTACGATCGGTCGAAGAGCTCCTGCGCTCGGGGCTGACCATTCGCGGAGCCCTGGTCGCCCCGCAGCTCGCTGCCGCTCCCCGGGGCCAGGCTCTCCGCAAAACGCTCGACGACTCCGGCGTCGAAGTAGCCGATGTGTCCGAAAAAGACTTTCGCTCCGCGGCCGAGACTGAATCTCCGCAGGGCGTCATCGCAATCGGTGAAATCCCCGAGCGCTCGCTTGATACACTGAAGATCGATGCAATGTGCCGTCTGCTTCTTCTGGACGGCCTTCAGGACCCCGGCAACGTCGGCACCATCCTGCGCACGGCGGCGGCGCTGGGGGCCACGGCGACGATCGCTTTGCCCGGAACGGTCGATCTATGGAATCCGAAAGTGATTCGCAGCTCGATGGGAGCGCAGTTCCGACATTCGGCGTTTCACGCGGCGCAGGATGACGTGCTCATGTTCCTGGATCGCAGCCAAATCGTCCTCTGGGCAGCGGATGCGAGCGGAAAAGCGCTCGACAGGGTAGGCGCGCCCCCCCGGTTGGCGATTGCCGTCGGAAACGAAGGCTCTGGCCTCTCTGATACGATCCGCGCGAAGGCGCAACGAACGGTCTCCCTCCCAATTTCCGCGGGCGTTGAATCGCTCAATGTCGCGGTCGCCGCTGGGATAATTCTCTACGAGCTACGGTGATGGTCGAAATTCTGGAAGGCGTGTACGCGTTCATCGTCGGGGCCGCGATCGGCTCCTTTCTCAATGTTTGCATTGGGCGGTGGCCGGAAGGACTGTCGGTCGTAAAGCCGAGGTCGCGGTGCCCGAAATGCGGACACCAGATCACGGCGAGCGAAAACATTCCAATCCTCAGCTGGCTCATGCTTCGCGGCCGCTGCAGCGGCTGCCACGAGCGTATTTCGATCCAGTACCCGATCGTCGAGCTGCTGGTCGGATTGCTCTGGCTTGCCGCATATCTCCAGTTCGGCATGTCCTTCACGGCATTTCGGGTCGCCGTTTTCGCGACCGTGATGCTCGGGATCGCGATAACGGACGCGAAACACTTTCTCATCCCCGACGGATTCACCGTTTTCGGTGTGTTTTTCGTTCTGTTGACGTCGTTTGTCGCCCTGTACATGCGGGAAGGGCCGCCGTTCGCCGGTCCGTGGGACGCGATCCTCGGCATGTGCGTAGGCGCGGGCGCGATCTCCATCGTTGGATGGCTCGGCGAGGTCTGGCTCAAGCGTCCGGCGATGGGATTCGGCGACGTGACGCTGATGGCGGTCGTGGGGGCCGCTGTCGGGTCGTCGCGCGCTCTGATAACAATTTTCCTTGCCGCCGTAATCGCCCCGATCATTCTCCTCGGGATCGTTTACCCGCTGTCCGCGCGCGGACTCGCTGACGATGGCGGACAGACGGAGCTCTCTCTCGACGCGCCGGGAGAATGGCGCAGGCGCGAGCTTCCATTCGGCGTCTTTCTTGCGCCCGCGGCGTTGATCGCATTGCTTTTCGGAGACGCGATCATAGCGTGGTACATTGGAATTTCCGGTCTGTGAAGGATGCGGCAATTCCTGTCTTTCTCCCATTTGTGTAAATGAGCGTTGAGATGAAGCGAAGTCTGATGGTGGCTTGCGGCGCATTCGTCACCCTTGTCACTGCGTGCGAGAGCCAGAAGCCGAAGTACGAAGGTCCGTACGCGAAAGAAGTCTCGGAAGCGGTTCCGATGATCGAGCGCGCGGTGGGACTCAAGTTCAAGACGCCGCCAAAACTCGAGACCCGCTCCAAGGAGCAGGTCCGCCAGTTCGTTACCAAGCAATTCACTGATTCGCTGGCAGCGCACGACATCGCGGGCCAGGAAGCGGCATACAAACGGCTTGGCATGATCCCGGACACGATGAACCTTCAGGCGTTCCTCACCGCGCTGCTGGAGGAGCAAATCGTCGGGTACTACGATCCGCACACCAAGGTGCTCTACGTTGTGGACGGATCTCCGCAGGACATGGCGACGCTTACGATCACCCACGAGCTGGTGCACGCGCTCCAGGATCAGTACATCAGTCTCGACTCGGTGCAGAAGATCCGCGATGACAACGACCGGCTCTCAGCCGCGCAGGCAGTCTTCGAAGGGCAGGCCGTGTACGAGCAGATATCCATCATGCTCGGCGGGTCCAACATCGCCATCAACCTTCCCGGCGGCTGGGAGCGCATCAGAGAGATGATCCGCGAGAACCAGGCGTCGATGCCGATTTTCGCCGCGGCGCCGAAGGTGATTCAGGAGACGCTGATCTTCCCGTATCTCAGCGGAGCGGAGTTCTACCGCAACTATAAGGAACGCAAGCCGGGGTCCGTTATCTACAACGACCTGCCGGTATCCACCGAGCAGATAGTTCACCCCGCCGCGTTCTTCGTGACACCGCGGGACAATCCCACAAGAGTTTCCCTCGGCACGCTCAGCAACGCGACCAGAGTCTACGACAACGATCTCGGGGAGTTCGAGACGAGGCTGTTCCTGTTTCAGCAGCTGAACGATCAAAACGAGGCGGTGCGCGGCGCCGCGGGCTGGGACGGAGATCGATACGCGGTCGTGAACACGCCGCAAGGGCAGGGAATCGTGTGGCTGACTGTGTGGGACTCCCCAGTCGAAGCAGGCGAGTTCTTTCACATCGCCGGTCAGGCAGTCGAAGCGCGCTTTTCGACGAAGGCCGGTAGCGGCTCGACGGATCTCGTCAAGAAATATTCGGCCGCAGGAAGGACGCTACAGGTCTCGACAATGGAAATACAGGGGCGCCACGTCGTTATTTACGTCGACGTTCCAGCGGGGGCTAATCCGAACATAATCAACCCGGCCCAGGTTACTCTCAAGGAGTAGCGCCTACAACTGCACAGAACGAGTGGTGAGCCTTTAGCTGGACGCTCGATAGCCGTTAGCCGCAAACGTCGGGACGCTACACAATGGCGTGCAGGCAAATGCAGTTGCTTGTGTCAGGACGGCCGCGCGGTGGCGTCCCGATGTCGTGAGGCTATTGGCTACAACGCCCGGCCGCTAACGGCTCACCACTCGTTCTGCAGTTTGTTTTGTGGATTTGAGCACCGCGATTCAGCGTAGCTAATGCTCGATGAGTAAACGCTACAGGCCGAGCAGCTTCTGTAGTCCAAAGGTGCAAACGCCGATCAGCCCGCCCAGCACGTAGCCCGTGACGATGATCAGATTGAGCTCGTTCTGAATTACGCTGCGCAGGATCTCTTCGACTCGCTCGACACTGAACGCCATCACCTTCCGCTCGACCATCGCCTGCACGTCGAGCTTCTTTATCAGCTCGGGAAGCTGATCGTGCACCCATTCCCAGATCACGGGTGCCGCCTGGGCCGCAAGCCTCCGCGGCGCCTCGGGATCTTTCTTCGCTTCGACATCGCCCAGGATATCGGAGATCGGTTTCTGTAGATAGGCGAGAATGGCGTCGTGGATCGCCCTGGAGATCTCCTCTCTGACCTCGGGCTCTTCCAGCAATCCAACGACCTGTTCCACTCCATCGGTCTCGATCGCGTCGAGTACGGCGTCGAACTTCTTCTCGGTCATCATCAGCTTCGCCAACACGCGCTCGTGGAAGCGCATGTCATCGACGAAGCGATTGAACATCGAATGCAGCGCGTTGCGCAGCTTGACGCGCGTTGTCGGCTGACCGAGAAATGCACCGAGTTTGGTCATGGCGACAGGCAGGTACGCTGTCGTCGCTCCCTCGAGCGCCGTAATGACCGTCGGGGGGACTTTGTCGATGAGTGGCTCGCGCGACGTGAGGATCGTCGTGACGACGTCCTCGATGCGCGATTGGAACGCCGCGAGAAGCTCGGGGCGAGCGAGCTCCGTTTGGAGGTCCCCGGGCGTCAGCAGCCGCTCGCCGACGGTGCGGCCGAGGCTCTTCGCGAGGCGCGTCTGATTCTTCGGAATCGCGCCCTGAAATCCGAAGCGCTTCTTCTTGGGGTTGAACAGCATCCACACCGCTACGGTGTCGGAGAGTCCCCCCGCCAATGTTCCGACGAAGACGTGGATGCCGAACTGGACCCAGGTATTCTCGAGATTCACCTACTTCGCGATTGCTCCTGCCGGCTCTGACCGGTTGATCGACGCAGTGCCCGAATCGCCGACCGCGTTTTTGGCGGGAACATCGCCGTGCGGCTCGGCGGCGTCAGCGAGGTTGCCTGGCGGCTTGGGGAGAAGCGCGAGGTGGATGATGTCGTCCATCGTCGCGACGAAGGTAAAGGTCATGCTGTTGACGACCTCGTCCGGAATCCCCCGCAGATCTTTTTCGTTCGACTTGGGAAGAATTACCTGCCTCAAGCCCGCGCGGTATGCGGCCATCACCTTCTCTTTCACGCCACCGATCTCGAGGACCTTGCCACGCAGCGTCATCTCGCCGGTGAGCGCGATGTCTCGGCGCACCGGCCGCCGGCTCAGCACGCTCGCGATCGCCAGCGTTACCGCGGCTCCCGCGCTGGGTCCGTCTTTCGGAATCGCGCCAGCCGGGAAGTGCACGTGCAGATCGACTTCCTTGAACTCGACGTCCTCGACGCCGAGCGTGTGGGCGCGCGAGCGGACGTAGGAGTATGCGGCGTCGACGGATTCGCGCATGACATCACCGAGCTGCCCGGTGACGGTGAGGCGCCCGGTTCCGGGCATTCTGAGAGCTTCGATCACCATCAGATCGCCACCGGTCGCCGTCCATGCCATGCCGGTGACAGCTCCAATCTCCGGCTCCTGCTCGGCGTCCTCGAGAGTGTATGTCGGATTTCCAAGGATATCTGTAACCATGGCGTTGTCCACCACCCACGCGCCTTCTTCACCATCTGCTTTCTTGCGCGCGCGCTTGCGCATCAGCGCCGCGATGTTGCGCTCGAAGTTGCGAAGCCCCGCCTCTCGCGAATAGCGGTTGGAGATGAAGCCAAGCACCTCGTCGGTGAACTGCATGTCCTTGTCGTTGATGCCGTGCTCTTCCAGCAGCCGCGGGAGCATGTAGCGCCACGCAATCTCGACCTTTTCCTCGACGGTGTAGCCGAGCACGCGGATCACTTCCATGCGGTCGCGGAGCGGGGCCGGAATGTCGTAGAGATTGTTCGCCGTGCAGATGAAGAGGATGCTCGAGAGATCGAACGGAAGATTCAGATAGTGATCGACGAAGTTCGAGTTCTGCGAGGGATCGAGAACCTCGAGCATCGCGGCCGTCGGATCTCCGGACGGACCGCCCGAGGTCATCTTGTCTATCTCGTCGATCATCAGAACGGCGTCTCTCACCTGGACGCGTCGCAGCGACTGGAGAATCAGTCCCGGCATCGCTCCAACGTACGTGCGGCGGTGTCCGCGGATCTCGGCTTCGTCCCGAACCCCGCCGACGGAGATGCGGTAGAACGCGCGGCTGATCGAGGTCGCGATCGCTTCGCCAAGCGACGTCTTTCCGGTCCCCGGAGGGCCGACGAAGCAGAGAATCGGTCCGTGCGGATCTCCTCCCCGGAGCTTCCGCACCGCCAGATACTCGGTGATGCGCTCCTTCGCCTCCTTGAGCCCATAGTGCCGGTTGTCGAGGAGCTCTTCGACCTTTTTGAGCTCTATGACTTCGTCTTTCGACGATTTGACGTTCCACGGGAGCGCGAGCATCCAATCGAGGTAAGTGCGGATGACCTGGTATTCGCTCGACGCCGGCGAGAGGTTGCGCATACGCTCGATCTCGCGCTTGGCCTCCTGCGCCGCTTTCTCGGGAAGATTTGCGTCCTCGAGTTTTTTCAGAGTCTCGATCGCTTCCTTTTCGCCTGGATCACCCTCGCCGAGCTCTGACTGAATGGCGCGCAGCTGCTGACGCAGGTAGAACTCGCGCTGGTGCTGCTCGATCTTGATCTCCGTTTGGCGCTTCACGTCTTCGGCGACGCGGGCGCGTCCAACTTCGCGCTCCACCCGGCCGAGCAGGAATTTCAGGCGCTGTCCGATGTTGAGGCGCTGAAGAATCTCGTCCTTGTCCGAGACCTTGAAGTTCAGATTCGTCGCGGCCAGATCGGCGAAGCGGCCCGGATCCGAGATGTTCATCTTGAGAATCGCCGGCACTTCATCGGGAATCCGCTCGATCAGCTCGGCGAGGGTCTCCGCGCCGGCGACGATGCGGGAGATCAGATCATCGACTTCGTTCGGATCGGGAAGGATTTCCTTTGCCGGCTTGACCCGAACGATCGCGAACGGCTCGGTTTGCACTACGCCCTCGACAATGAGGCGCCGCAAGCCCTGAAGGGTGATCTGGACGGTCTCGCCGGGAAGATTGATTCGCTCGTGGACCCGCGCCGCGACGCCGACTCTGCCAACGAACCGGTCGGGGTCCAGAACATCGTCGTGATCGCCGCTCGCGACGACCAGACCGACGATGAGCCCGGCCTGCTCATTCGACTTGAGGAGCGCCAGGTTCTCGGGGGCGCCCATCTGCACCGCGATGGTGCCTAGGGGATAGACGATTGTGGACCGAAGCGCCATGAGGGGCAGCGTCGGTGGTAGTTCAGCGTGAAGTATGTCGTCTTTGCGCTGGGCAGGCGGCATTCAATCCCTCTGTAGCGACGTGGGCGTCAGTTGTTTCAGAAGTTAACGGCGCCTAAGTTTAAAGGCTATGTTCGAGGATCTGAGCGAAAAGCTCGAAGCCACGTTCGCCCGCCTGCGTGGCCGCGGTGTTCTAACCGAAGCCGACATCAAGGAGGGCTTGCGCGAAGTCCGTCGCGTGCTGCTCGAGGCCGACGTCAATTTTGCGCTGACCCGGGAGTTTCTGGAGCGCGTCGAGAAGAAAGCGACGGGTGTCAACGCGCTCAGTACGGTCTCTCCGGGACAGCAGCTCGTCAAGATCGTCCACGAGGAGCTCACCGCCATGCTGGGCGAGCGCCGCGAGGGGCTCAGGCTCGGCACCGTTCCGCCATCGGTCGTGATGATGGTCGGGCTCCAGGGCTCCGGTAAGACGACCACCGCCGCCAAGCTCGCGCGAAAGCTCAAGGCCGAGGGACGCTCGACGAGGCTCGTGGCGGCCGACGTATACCGCCCCGCCGCCATCGACCAGCTCGAGACGCTGGGACGCGACTTGTCGATCCCCGTCTACGCTGACCGGACTACCAACGACGTGGTAAAGATCGCGCGCGCCGGCGTCGCCGAGGCTTTGCGCGAGCGCGACCGCGTGGTAATCATCGACACGGCGGGCCGGCTCCAGATCGACGATGCGATGATGCAGGAGCTGTCGCGACTGAAAGAAGCGCTGCGGCCCACGGAGATTCTCCTCGTAGCCGACGGCATGACGGGACAGGATGCGGTCAAGATCGCGCAGGGGTTCGACAAAGTGCTCGACATCACCGGCGTGGTGCTGACCAAGATGGATGGCGACGCCAGGGGTGGAGCGGCCCTCTCGATTTACGGCGTTACGAAGAAGCCGATCAAGTACATCGGCGTCGGCGAAAAGCCCGATGCTCTCGAGGAATTCCACCCCGAGAGAATGGCCGGCCGCATTCTGCAGATGGGCGACATCGTGACGCTCGTCGAAAAGGCACAGGCCTCGTTCGACGAGGCCGAGACCAAGCGTCTGGAGAAAAAGGTCCGGAAGGAGGGCATGGACCTCAATGACTTCCTGAACAGCATGCGCCAGATTCAGAAGATGGGCCCGCTCGAGGGACTGCTCAAGATGATTCCCGGCGTGAACACCAAGGCTCTCAAGCAGATGAAGGCGGATCCCAAGCGGATGAAGCACGTCGAAGCGATCGTGCTCTCGATGACGCCAGAGGAGCGCAAGACTCCCGGAATCATCAACGGCTCGCGCCGAGCCCGGATCGCCAAGGGCTCGGGCCGGCCGATCAGCGACGTGAACCGTCTTCTCGACCAGTTCCGCGAGATGCAGAAGATGATGAAGAAGATGGCCGGTGGCGGCAGGATGGGGATGCCATCTATGCCTGGTACGTTCGGCATGAGGTAAGGGTAGTCCGAGAGTCCGTCGCAGGGCTGAGGGGATCCAAGTAGTGACTGGCCGGTCCTGAGTTGTTAGTGTGTCAGTGGTTGTCAGTTGTCACGATCATTTGGGCACACGATTCGCATTCACAGTCGATGGGAATCATCCATAGCGAGGAAGTAATGAAAGCACGCGAGATCATGACACTGAGCCCAAAGACCGGCTCGCCAAACGATTCGGCGCAGGACGTCGCGCGTATCATGCGGGACAACGATTGTGGTTCGATCCCAATTGCGGATGAAGAGACGCGAAAGATCATCGGGATCGTGACCGACCGCGACCTGGCTATCCGCGGGCTGGCGGGGGGGAAGGGTGCCGAGACCAAGGTGAGCGAGCTCATGACGGCGAGCCCCATCTGCTGTCAGGCCGACGACGATCTGCGCGACGTCGAGCAGGTCATGGTCGACCACCAGGTCCGTCGCGTTCCGATAGTGGACGCCAACGGTCTTTGCGTGGGGATCGTTTCCCAGGCCGACATTGCCCTCGCGACGCAGGGCAGGAGCCAGATCAGCGAGCGCGAAGTCGCTGTAGTCGTGGAGCGGATCTCCGAGCCGAAGCGTCCGCGGTTTGATAAGCTGTCCGAAACGGGACTCGAACAAACCTTCTAGGCATCGGATACGGCAACCGATTACATTGCAGCACCCCAAACCAGCCTGGCTGCGTAAGGGGTAAAGACCCTTGGCCGGCTTCGCCGCGCCAGGGCAGTTCCACCGGGTGCGCGCCGGATCTGCCGGCGAAGCGAGGAGCCCGGTTCAGAGACGCTCAGAAGAGAGTCTCGCCCACACCCTCATTCAAGGGAGCAGTACAAAGATGGTAAAGATTCGTCTCCGCCGCGTCGGGCGGAAAAATGCGCCGTTCTACCGTATTCTCGTCGCTGATTCGCAGAGTCCGCGCGACGGGAAGTTCATCGAGATCATCGGCCAGTACGCTCCGCGTCAGGAAGAGGGTTCGCTCAACATCGACGAAGCCAGGGCCAACTACTGGCTCGGCCAGGGCGCACAGCCCACCGACACCGTCAGGTCGCTCCTTCGGCGCGCCGGGGTCCTCAAGCGTCGCCACGAGCAGAGGCTCGGCATCGAGCGCAAGGTTGTCGCGGTGCCGGTCAGCGAAATGTCGGACGAGTCTGCCGCCAGCGCCTGAACCGGCACGTCCTCAAATGCCTGAGCCCGAATACGCGATCGTCGGGCTGATCCGCAAAGCGCAGGGAATTCGCGGAG
>JBDTND010000013.1:0-27351 GCA_039933915.1 Gemmatimonadales bacterium
TCGAGAATCTCTCGTTCGTGTACACCGTTCCGGGACACGAAGGCGAAGACAAGGTTTATCTCATTCGCCGCGGCGTTGTGCGCGCGGAAGTCGCCAAGCCGCATTCGTCCAAAGACCGCCGCACGATGACGCAACTTGTCGAGGACATCTTCTCCCAGAGCGAGCCCGTCACAGCGCACGTTCCGACCCACGAGATCGATGAGCTGCTCCTGCTGTCGTCGTGGTTCCGGAGATTTCCGAAGGAGATGAAGAGGACGAAGCAGGTCAGCTAGACCGAGCTAAGTGATCTGTTTCAGGAAGCTGCTCAGTTCGCCGCCAGTGAATGGGCTTTCCTGGAGGTGACGCTTCCCCCAGAGCTCGAAGATGCCCTACTCCCGGGAGTTAGGCGTTCGGCCGCCGCCATTGGCACCGCCCCACGGGCTTTGTGGTCAAGACAACATCGACATGGTTCGTCTTGCTTCAGAGCTGTACGCAGGCGACGATGCCGTGTGAGTGCCACCCGTTAATTGCGCGCGCGAGATCGCTTTCTCGAGATGGATCCTTTGTAATGCCATTTACGGTAGGCGTTATCATGATCTATTTGCTCGTGAGAGAGTAAAGCGTTCACGTTCAAGCCGCAGCTTCAGTCCACCACTTCTGAAGAGGGTCGCTGACGTTTGGAACAAAGCGGGCACGATCGCGAATATCGTGGAGCGCCTGGCGCACTGACGCGGACGCTGGGCCTCCATTCTCGGCCCAGCCTTTCAATAGTTGCGAGGTCCTAACTATGTGCAATGGGGGCCTGAGCGTTCCAACGGTTCTGATCGCGGCGAGGTCATCCGTGGCAATAGCCCCCGCTCGGTGGAATGCGAGTGCACTGGTTTCCGCCTCACCGTCGTCGAGAACCGCGGCAAGCATTACAAACGTGGCCGTCTCCGCGTCAGATTCGAGGCGTTCTACCGTCAAGAGCCCGTTATCCAGCGACGGTTGGAGATCAACCGTCTCACGCTCAACACCCTCACGATTGTGAACGTGCATCGCCTCCCGTGTGACACGGTCGGCGACGATGAATGAAGACGCAATCCCTCCGCGGTTTGCATCCAAAATCTCTTCAAAACGACGCGTTGAGTAGATATTCAGGACAACGCAGCAATCAAGGTACAAGGGTTCAGACACGATCGATGCGCGCTCCTGCGATGGTGGCAGCGTCCGCCTTCCCCCCCGAATCGAGCGCGAGGCTTCTCGCCATGACACGGTCCACTCGGAGGAAGCGCGCTAAACGACCCTCACTCAGGATTCCATCTCTGTAAGCCTGCAAGGCAAGGTAGACGTATCGCACCGGGAGCATGGAGGAACTGTCAGGCCTCTCTGGAAGCCCAACAATCGCACGCGCTTCACGCACTGCGAATCGCGACTGACGCAAGCGATCCATGGTGCCACTGGTAACCAACCGCAACTCCTCGAGACGCCGCGTGAGTGCCTCGAACGACACAAAGAAATAGTGAGCAAGCGTCAGAAGGTCAGCGACGGTAACGCCGCCCGCGGTGTTGGAGGCAGCGGCCCGCGCACGTTTGATCTCGTTGAACCGCCGACTCAGCCCGGGACCCGGCATGAGGAACGATCGCGCGAAAGCGTTGGCGAATCGCTCAGACGCTGGAATCCGCGAGAAATAGTTAGCGAGGTGGATCTCAGACTGGCGGCGTGAGGTAAGAAAGTGGCCATACTCATGTGCGATCGAGTTACGCCGTCTCTCGTCCGGATGCTTCGCGTTTACGGCTATACACGCACCAAGTCTCTCGGAGTACGCGAACATTGCGTCCACGCGTGATGGCATCGGCAAGAAAAAGATCCGAATCCCAACATCCTGCTCGAGGATATCGCGAAGATTAGCGATCGGTCCATCTCCAACTCCAAGGCGTTGACGCTCCTCTACCGCAAGGTCCTCTGCGGCGCGCTCAACCTCCCCTCGTGGAATAGCGCGCTCATGTGGGTAGCGACGTATTGGTTCACTCCCGGTGAGACGCTCGATCTCGACATAGTCTTCACAAAGCTGCTGAAATTCCGCCGCAACAGGCTGGAGTTCCGCGGTCACATCCTCATGCGGCGCGATCGCCGCGCGGAGCTGCACAGCGAATGACTCGTCTGGCTCGCCCGCCCGCAGCAGCTCTGACAGAGCGCGACCGTAGAGTTGTCCCAACCGCACGAGCTCCGAGGGCTGAACACGACGCTCGCCCTTCTCCATAGCCGTGACAGTGGTGCGTGCGACTTTGAGAAAATCAGCGGCTTCCTGCTGCGACTTCCCGGCCGCCTTGCGCGCGTGCTGCAGCCACTTCGCAAGGTGGCGCGCGTCGATGCTGTTGGGATCGGTGATCATCAAGACGTTGCCGCATTCGAGGCGTGGCGCGCACCCTTCGAGATTGCCTCAGCGAAGGATAGAGTCTCGTCCGCATACCGTCCGTACATGCGGGCCACGCGCGCACGTTGGCCCTCGCTTGAGAGCGCAGTAGTTAGCTCTAACAAAGCTGGAAACTCGCCCAGGAGCCCTGGCCACGAGTCATCGGGTCCCAGAGCACGCCGCATCCGCCTCGCCTGATCGAGCATCGCGTCGAGCGGAAACATCTTGTCGCTGGATACTACGGCGGCAGTATCAAACGCGTCGTACCGATAGCCGAACATTCCGCCTTCTCGATCTGGCATCTGGGATGCGTTGAGTGCTTGCCGCCGAAGCAGGCATGATGAGCAGAGTCCGCATTGCTTAGCTCCGGGCGTACGCTGTGGAAACCCATCGCAGGAGATCGTGACCGTTGCTAGCGCCGCAAGCGGCGACCGCGAGAGTGAGGTGCAAAGCTCACCTTTCGTGCGAAACAGGTTGGGCAGATCCAAAGAAAGCGTACTCCGGGACACCCGTCGAATCAGATCTTCGATCAGCGAGATCGCTCTCGGATGCATCGCTCGGGTGTTTTGCGCACCAAGCTGCCAGTTCGTGTAGGGGAGGTTGATGGCACCAACGCCATTCTCATAGAGTCGGAGGCGATCAGATCCAACAAGGAGCGACACAATGGCACCAGCTGCGGCGAACGCGAATCCTCGAGTCCGCTGCGATCGCTCTTCTCCCTCATACTGGTGTTTCCTGCGTTTCAGCATTCCGAACTGCACAACCGCCCACTCGATTTGACGTCTGGTCTGTACTCGAAGCGCCTCGATAAGACTCCGCTGGACAGGAAGGATGCGTCTGTTCGTATTGGCAGAGACTAAGATCACGGTTCCTTCCGGATGTGATGCAATGTCATCAACGACGCCGGCGAGCGAATCGAGGCCACCACTGAACAGCCCAACGAGCACGGGTTGATCGAGGGGTTGTTCGAATAGGTACCCAATCTCTTCCGAGGGCCTATTGTGCCCACGGGGTCGTTTGGTGAATTCGATGGTCCACTCATCCTCGGTCAAGAACATGAGCGCATCACTGAGTGCGGATTTCGCAGACGGATCAATCCATCGGTCAGGATTCCGCACCGGGACCGTCACGTGCATACTGCGCTGCCAGTGATGCTCGTACTGGTTTCCATCATTTCCCGCGCGGCGAGCCAGGCGGTCTGCCAGGTAAACCGCTACGGCGACATCTAGCAGATCCGCCAGCTCTGACGGTATCGAACGGAGGAGCGCCTGACCAATCAACTGATCATTGATAAAAAACCTGCCAGCGCCCATCACTCCCCCACCATTTCCGGATAGCCGTAACTGTCCGGTTGCGTCACACACGAATTCAAAGTGAGGAGTTCGGTGAGTACTCGTCTCTGCCATGAGGTCAGCCTACCACTTCTGCGAGAAGCGCAGCGGTTGACGGTCGTGGCCGCCGACGTAGCGGCGGAGCCTGAATAGATGCGCCGCTCGGATCGGTAACCAACTGCCGAGCGAAAGTGGCAATAGGTCCCTCAAGACCATCAAGCACGCGGGTTCTGTACGTCTGAAACTCCTCGTTGGTCGGGCCCAACGTGCTGAACTCGACACCAAGTTTCGAAAAGAGGAGGTGGTCGAGCACCTCACGACATAGGTATTCGGCGAGGACGCGTTCAGCCTCAGCAGTCGAAGTCGGAAGGTCACCGCGGATCAAGAGGCGCTGGAGTGATCTGTGCGCTAGGTGCGCGTGCCGCGATCCTGCTTCGGTAACCAGCAAAGCCCGCGAACCTGAGACAGCATCGAGGGCGTCTACGCCGCCGCTGACCGCGACAACCAACCCTGCCCGTGCGCCGAGGCCAGGTATTCCGCCGCCACGCTTCAAGGCCAGCGACAAACCACGCCGACATCCGTCAAGGACATCATCATCGGCGGCGCCACCGCAGATGAGACGGTAGCTCTCACGAAAGCAACTGGGAATCCCCTTACCGAGGATATCGAGGTCGGGCACAGTCCAAGGTATAATGCTGGGCTTGACATTGTCAAGCTTTTAGAGCCGATAGATGGCACAGATGTCAGGCCAGGCCATCCTAAGCCTTCCTAACGCGCGCAAAACCCCTTTTCGATGTCCGCCGTTCGTGTGAATAGATACCGCTGCGAGGAGTATATCGGCCAACCACAAGCGTTTTACTCTTCCCCCTCCCACCGCTTTACGAGCTTCTGCTCAACGCCAAGCTGGTCGAGCATTCTCGCGACCACGAAATCAACGAGATCCGAGATTTGTTTCGGGCGATGATAGAAGCCCGGAGACGCGGGCATCACCACGGCACCCGCGCGCGTGAGACGCAGCATGTTGCCGAGGTGAATCGCACTGAGCGGAGTCTCTCGCGGAACAAGGACGAGCTTGCGTCTCTCCTTGAGCGTGACATCCGCAGCTCTCTCGATCAGCGACCGCGAGGCCCCGACGCTGATCGCTGACAGCGTCCCCATCGAGCACGGGCAAATGATCATCCCAGCGGTTAACGATGAGCCCGATGCCGGCGCCGCACCGCGATCATCGTTGGAAAACGTCTCGACGCATGCGTTCCACGCGTCCTCACCAACGGCGGTGCGCAGTGCTTCCATGGAGCCAATGCCAGCCTCGGTATCGAGCAGGCGCAATCCATATTTGGACACGATGAGTGACACGCGCTTCTCTGCCGCGACAAGCTGCTGCAGCAATCTCACGGCATACGGCGCACCCGACGCGCCCGTAATCGCCACGACGATCGGCGGCGCGCCGGTCATCGCAACAGCCGTTCGGTGAAGACGAAGCCGAGGAACACGATGCTGATGACGCCGTTCATGGTGAAGAACGCCGCATCGAGGCGCGAGAAGTCATCGACTTTGACCAGCGAGTGCTCGTACAGCAGCAGGATTCCGGCGACCATGACTCCAGCGAAATAGAACGCTCCGGCGCCGGCGCCAACTCCGGCAATCGCGAGCGCGCCTACGGTTGTGAAGTGCAGGCCGCGCGCGATCCCCAGCGCATTTGCCTCTCCAAAAGTGGATGGAACCGAGTACAGCCCGTTCTCACGATCGAACGACACGTCCTGGAGTGCATACAGGATGTCGAACCCGCCGACCCACGTGGCCACCGCTACCGCAAGCGCGATCAGCATCCACAACGGGTCGCTCCACTGTCCCGTGATGGCGAGATATCCACCCACCGGTGCTATCGACAAGCCTACGCCCAGAACGAGATGAGACCACCGCGTGAACCGCTTCGTGTAGCTATAGAACAGAACCCAGGCGAGCGCCAGCGGCGAGAGCACGAGGCAGAGCGGATTGAGCTGCCAGGCGGCCACGAAAAACAGCAGCGAGGCGACCACCACGGCGATGCCCGCTTCGCGGACGCTCATCGTGCCCGACGGAATCTCGCGCGTGCGAGTTCGCGGATTTCGTGCATCGATCTCGCGGTCGACGATCCGGTTGAAACCCATCGCCGCGAATCGAGCGGTGGTGAAAGCGACCACGACCCAGACTACGGCGCCGACCGTTATTGGCGCGACGTAACTGGCGAGAACGACTCCGACGAGAGCGAACGGCAGCGCGAAGATCGTGTGCGGCAGGCGCACGAGGTTGGCGTGGCGAAAGAGCATGCCTCGTCCGCCAAGTGTCTGGCCTTCTCTGGTGACAGTCGGACGCGAGCTATCGGCGCTCATTCTACTCGAACCTTCCCGCTCTTTCATTCGGACCAAGCCCGAGCTTCGACCAGATCGCGTCGACAGCCGTTTTCGTCCCACTATCCATCTCGATGATCTTCGGCCAGTTGCGCGTGAAACCCTCCTCGGGCCACTTCCGCGTTGCATCGATACCCATCTTCGACCCGTACGTGAACGCTCTGCTCGAGTGATCGAGCACATCGATCGGGCCCATCGAGAACCTGACGTCGCGCTCCGGATCTATATGGTTGAGCGCCACCCACCACGCCTCCTGCACGTTCCTCACGTTCACTTCCTTGTCCACCACGATGATCACCTTCGCCAGCGACATGAGACCCTGCCCCCACATCGCGTTCATCACCTTGTAGGCCTGTCCGGGATACTGCTTGTCGATGGACACGAACACGAGGTTGTGAAAGATCCCCTCGGCCGGCATGTGATAGTCCACGATCTCCGGAATCGTGAGCTTGAGCAGCGGCAGGAAGATCCGCTCCGTGGCGTGTCCGAGATAGAAATCCTCCATCGGCGGGCGCCCGACGATCGTCGACGCGTAAACCGGATTCTTCCGCATCGTGAGCGCCGTCACGTGCACCTGCGGATACAGATCGGCTTCGGAATAGAAACCGGTGTGATCTCCGAACGGGCCCTCGACAACCAGCGGCTCCGATGGATCGATGTATCCCTCGATCACGAACTCGGCCTCGGCCGGAACCTCGAGGTCGCACGTCACCGCCTTCGCGAGGCCCACTGGCGATTTCCGCAGAAACCCAGCGAACAGAAATTCGTCGATCGTCGGCGGAAGCGGCGCCGACGCTGAGTAGACGGAAGCCGGATCCGCGCCGATCGCTATGACAACCGGCATCTTCTCCCCGCGCTCCGCCATCTCGCGCCAGTGAGCGGCGCCGACCTTGTGTCGCTGCCAGTGCATTGCGAGAGTGCGCGGGCCCAGCACCTGGACGCGATACATGCCCACGTTGCGAATGCCCCGCTTGGGATCCTTCGAGATCACCATTGGCAGAGTGATGTACGGTCCGCCATCCTCCGGCCAGCATGTCATAATCGGCAGCTTCGAAAGGTCCACGTCGTCGCCCTTCAGAACGACTTCCTGGCTCGCCGGCTTGCCGCTTCGCATCCGCGGCGGGAATTTCCCAAGCTCCAGCAAGCGAGGGAGCATCGCGAGCTTTCCGACGATCCCCTCGGGCACTTTGAGATCGAGCATCTCGGTAATCCGCTCGCCGATCTCGTCCAGGTCATTAACTCCAAGCGCGAGCGACATCCTCCGCATCGAGCCAAAGAGATTAATCACGACCGGAAACTGGGAGGTCCCACCGTTGTCGAGCATCACCTTCTCGAAGTACAGCGCGTTTCCGCCGCCGGGCTGCTTCATCACACGATCAGCGATCTCACACAGCTCGAGGCGCGCTTTCACCGGCTCTTTGATCCGCGTCAGCTCGCCGGCGCGATCGATGGCGGACAGGAACTGCGAGATGTTATCCAGGCTCACTTTTTCTCGATTGCAGTGATGGGGCGCTCTCCGACGTGGATCGCCGCGACGCCGAACGAAAGGCTCGACCAGCTGACCTTGGTGAATCCGGCATCTTTCATTTTCCTCGCCAGCTCTTCTTCGACCGGAAAATTCGCGACCGAGCGGGGAAGATACTTGTAGGCCGTACGGTGGCCGCTGATTGCCCGCCCAATCAACGGCAGCACGTAGTGAAAGTACGTCTGGTAAAGAGCGCGCAATACACGGATCCTCGGCGTCGAGAACTCGAGTATCACGAAGCGGCCGCCCGGCGCCAGCACACGGAATGTCTCGCGCAGCGCGCTCTCCAGTCCGGCGACGTTTCTGATGCCGAAGGCAACGATCGCCCCCGCCAACTGGCCGGACGCGAGAGGCAGCTGGACCGCATCAGCGGTCACGGCCGCGATTTTACTCCCCTTTATCTTCTCCGCGCCGGCTTTCAGCATCGGCTCGGCGAAATCGGCGCCTATGACGAGACCCCGGAATCCCGGAATTCTCGATATCTCCGCCGCGATATCCATCGTCCCCGAGCAAAGATCGAGATAGCGTCCTGCCTGGTCCTCTTCGACGGCGAGCATGGCGATCGCTTTCCGCCGCCACCGGCGATCGATGTTGAGGCTCAAGACGTGGTTGAGGAGATCGTACCGCGGGGCGATCTCGGAGAAGATCTGCTTTACGTACGCGCGTTTCTCGGCACCACCGGCAGCGGCAGCACTGGCGGTCGCGCTGTCAATGTCAGTTGCCAGCATCCTCCGAAAGTTGCCCGGCAACGCTGCCCGGGGCAAGCTATCTTTCGGCCTCCCTACCATGCCCCAACGCTCCTACACCGACGCATCCGACCAGCAGGTGGTCGTCTTCGCCCAGGAAGGGCGCGAGGACGCCTATCGCGAGCTGGTCAGGCGTTATGAGCGGCCCGTTTTCTCGCTCATCTTCCGCATGGTGCGCGACAAGGAGACCGCTGAGGACCTCGCGCAGGAAACCTTCATCAAGGTTTTGAACAACATCGACCGCTACAGGCCCGAGTTCAAATTCTCGAGCTGGCTGTTCAAGATCGCCAACAACATCACGATCGACCACCTGCGCCGCCGCCAGCTCGACACCATCAGCATCGAGGGATCACCCGATGCCATAACTGCCGAACGCGCGCGAGCTACGGCGGTCACGGTGACGAGCGGGGGTGAATCTCCCCTCGAGGAGCTCGAGTCGAAAGAGCTTGGCGCGTCGATCGAAAAAGCGATCGCCAGACTGCGCCCCGAGTACAGAGCATGCATTATCCTGCGTCACGTCGAGGACTATTCGTACGACGAAATCGCAGAAATCGTCAAACTCCCTCTCGGCACGGTCAAGACGTACATCCACCGGGCGAGGCAGGAATTGAGGGAGTATTTGGGGGACCTGCGGTGACCGTTTGGGTCCCCTTTTCAGAGGCAAAAAAAGACCGAAAAAAGGCTGAAACTTCTCCCGTAGCCATCCCGTAAGTCTCTTCGTGAGGAACCCATGATCGAGCATGATTTCGACGAGGAATTCGTCCCCATTGCCGCCGAGCTGCAGCGACTGCCCTACCTGTCGCCGTCTCGGAATTTTGCCGATCGGGTAATCGCCGGAATAGACCGTCTGCAGCCCGCTCGGGAAGTGGCTCCTGTGGTAGCCTCCAGGCATCTGGGGCTGCACCAGGGTGGTCAGCAGGCGGTCGTCCCCCGCCGCCGTGTCGGCGTCATGCGCGCGACAGCAAGGGCTACCGTTGGCGTCGCCCTGGTCGCCGCGGCCGCCTTCATGTTCATCGAGATCGACGTCTTCACAGCGATCCTCAGCGCCGCCGCGGCCCAATACGCCTTCGCGATCGCCGCAGTCGGGACAGAGATCGGCGCGTTCGTCCTTGGTCCGTCCGCGGCCGCTTACCTCCAGGCGGGCGCTCTCGAGGCGGTTCTCCTCTACATGACTCTCGTAGTCGGATTGGTCGGTGGTTACGGCGCGATCCGCACCGCGGCTCAAATCGCCAAGCGCAAGGCAGCTTAATGAAATCGATCCTGATCGGCCTCTGTTGTGTCGTTGCGGCAACGGCCGTGCAGGATGCGCATGCTCAGCAGGCCGGAAATGTCAGCTTCCATGGATTCAGGAAGTACGCGCAAGTGACGACGGGCGATCTCGTTATTCCCGCCGGAACGACGACTTCCGGATCGGTGATGGTCGTCAGGGGAAACCTCGACGTTTATGGCAACGTTGACGGTGCCGCTACCGCGGTCCTGGGCGACGTGATCGTGCATGAGAGCGGAAGGGTTCGCGGAGGCGCCGTCGCGCTCGGCGGGCACGTCCGCAACGAGGGTGGCTCGATCCTCGGCGTGATCAAGGATGTCGGCGCCACCCACAACAGATCGACCGTCAGCTTTGGCGGCCGACCGCGAACGACCGTTGGATCTCTGGTCGCCGCAATCGTGTGGCTCCTCGTTCTGCTCCTCGTCGGAACGTTTGTGCTCTTCTACATGAAGGACTACTTCAAGCTCGCGGTCGAGGTCGTCACGAATGAAACGGGCCGCTCGCTGCTGACCGGAGTGCTTGGCGGACTTGCATCGATTCCGGCTCTGATCGCGCTGGTCGTCGCGATGGCGATCACGATCATTGGAATTTTCTTCGTTCCGATCGGCGTTGGGGCCTTCCTCATAGCCGTGTCGGGCATCGCGATCCTTGGCTTCCTTGCGGTCGCACATGTTGTGGGAATCGCCATCGCTGGAAAGCAAGGCGCTGAGACTCCCGCCGGCCAGGAGCTCCAGTATCTCTACACAGGGATTCTCGCTTTCAGCGCTTTGTGGATCGTCGCCGCGGCGTTCACATGGTTCCCGATTATCGGTGCGATTCTCCGCATGCTCGCGTTCTCGGTGACCCTTGTGGCTGTCGCCACCGGATTCGGCGCCGTGATCCTCTCCTGGTGGCGCACGAGAGCAAAGAAGAACGCTGTAGCAGTCTAGCGGCCGCGTTAGACGCGGGCCGTATCACCAATCGAGACTAATCCCGCAAGCTTTCCCGCAAGCTCGAACAGAGCCTGAGCGGCAGGCTGTGTTGGCTCGCTGACGACGATCGGCTCACCGCGGTCCGCACCTTCCAGCACACCACCAAAGAAGGGGATCTCCGCGAGCAGCGGGACCTCGAGCTCGTCGGCGAGGCGCTTTCCGCCGCCGCTGCCGAAGATGCGGTGCTTGTCGTTGCAGTTCGGGCAGATGAAGTAGCTCATGTTTTCGACGACGCCCAGTACGGGGACGGCGACGCGCTGAAACATTTTGGCACCGCGAAGTGCATCTCCCGCCGCGACTTCCTGCGGAGTGGTGACGATAATTGCGCCGTCAACCTTGGTGGCCTGCACGAGCGAGAGCTGCGCGTCGCCGGTACCGGGCGGCATGTCGACCAGAAAGTAGTCGAGCTGGCCCCACTGCACGTCGCGCAGGAACTGCGTGATGATCTTCATGATGATCGGTCCGCGCCAGATCGCCGGCTGGTCTCTCTCGATCATGAAGCCGAGGCTCATGATTTTGACGCCATGTGCCTGGAGCGGAATGATCTTCTCGTTTTCCACGGGCGGCGGAGCATTGACGCCCATCATCCGCGGGATGTTGGGGCCATAGATGTCCGCGTCCATGAGCCCGACTCGCGCTCCCTGCTTTGCGAGCGCGATCGCGAGGTTCGATGCGACGGTGGACTTTCCGACTCCTCCCTTCCCGCTCGAGATCGCGATGACGTGACCAAGGTTTGGGTAGGAGACCGGCGTCGGCGCGGGGACGGCCGCCCGCTGGGACTTTGGCTCCTGACCCATCACTGGCAGACTGCGCGAAGCTGTGGCCTTCGGAGGCGCGGCGCTCGACGCCGAAGGCGTTGCCGGCGCGGCTCTGTATGGCGCCGGCCCCGCGGGCCTCGCGGGCTGTGATGCGTCTTTCACGTCCACCCGTACGTCCGTGACGCCTGGCACCTGCTGGAGCGCCTGCCTCACGTCGCGGACAACGGTCGCATCATCGTCAGCAGTGAGAAAGAGACTGAGCCTCACCTTTCCGTCGGTCGTGGTCGCGATATCACGAACCATTTCCGCATCGAGCACGTTCGTGCCGACGCGGTTGTTGCGGATGCGGGAGAGGGCATCCGTTACCCGTTCCTGGAGATTGGCGGTCATGCGGGCGAATCTACGTTGGCAATAACGAGCTTGAGTTCGGCCACCCTGAGCTTGAGCTGGGTCTCGATGCCCCGCATGAAGGTGACTGCCGATGCCTCGCAGTCCCTGCACCCGCCCTTGACGTGAAGAACTGCCGTGCCAGTAGCGGCATCGAACGCATCCAGCTCGATCGCGCACTCTTCGATTCTCAGAATCGGGAGAATCTCGGCCAGCTCGTGCCGGATGTGCGCCTCGATGTCGGCCTGGGGGCGGGATTTTTTGCGGCGGAGAACACTCATGATCGCAAGTTAGGCGGGAAGCATGTCAGTCGCCACGGTTCGGCCGCGGAAAACGCCACTACAAGTCGCCGACCGAGGCGCTATTTCTTGCGCGCGGAATCGCCTTTCAGTTTTACGTCGCAGCCGAACGTAAATACCGTGTCGCCCAATCCGTCCGATTGCGGCATATCCTCGGTCGGAATGACTTTCCAGGTTCCGTCAACACTTCGGAGCGTCATCACTCTGGGAGACATCCCAAGCCACGAGTCAGCTTCGTCTACGGCAGCCACACGGCCACCCTTATATCGGAAGCCCACGACGACATATCTCAGGAGACCAGAAGCTGAAGTAGCCCCCAGCACATCGACAACTGGCATCGCCTGGGCCGCGAACGTCTTCTTGAGTGAATCCACCTTTTTCTGGAGTGAATCTGGAACATCGGGACAGGCTAGTCCCGAGTGTCGCTTTGCTTCGCGGCCAGCGAGCTCGTTCCGCCACTGCCATCCCTTCGCCTCCAGCCAACGCGCGGCGGCCTCCTCAGTTGAGAGTGCTCGCAGGCTATCTGCCGACGAGACCCGCGCAAACTCGCGCGACAGCAGATCGTAGTCACGAATTCCCTCGTCCATTTTCTTGACCTGATACTCCGCCACTGCGCGCGGCATGTCAGGATCCAACTTCATCAGTTCTTCGGCTGTCATTCGCCGGACTGATTGTCTCGTCAGGTTCTTCACCGCGGACTGCCGGATAGGTTCGAAGCGGTTAAGATCCAGCATTCGCGCAGCGTTGAGCCAACGGCCATCGCTTTCTGCTTTGAAGAAGGCGCGTACAGTTTCTTCCGGGTTCAATTGAGCCGTCGCTGGCGTCACGCGGAGGAAAACCAGCACCACCAGCAAAACTCCGAGTCTCACGCGACGACCTTTTTATCCTCGGCGGAAAGGAACTCCCTCGCCGCCTGTACCACTGCGTGCCTCACGTAGTCCAGCGATCCCTCGATGAGCGCGCCGGATGCGCGCGCGTGGCCGCCGCCGCCAAACAGCTTCGCGAACTTGTTCACATCCACCGTGCCGCTGCTTCGGAACGACACCTTCACCTTGTCATGCCCAAGGTCGCGGAAAAAGATCGCGAGCCTCGTGCCTCCAATCGAACGCGGGTGCTCCGCGATTCCCTCCAGATCCTCGGACCTCAGTCCGTACTGCTCGGCCGCTCCGGCGGCGACGGAGATCCACGAGATGCCGTACTCGGGATCGACTTCCAGCGTCGCGAGGGCATCGCGCAGAAGATGGAGCCGCCCCACCGGCATCGATGCGTAGAGCCGCCCGTACATCTCCTCGGGCTCGACTCCCGAGGCGATCAGCTGGCCGGCGATGCTCAGGCAACGCGCGGTCGTATTGCTGAATCGAAATCCGCCTGTATCGGTGAGCAGCGCCACGTACAGCGCGCGGCCTACATCGGGCGTGATCTCGAGGTCCAGCACGGTTGCGAAGTCGTAGATCAGCTCACCCGTCGCGCAGGCGGCGGTATCGGCCAGCATCAGCTTGCTCGGCGGCTCGTCGCTCGGGAGATGGTGATCGATCACCAGCTTCGGAATCGTGAGCTTTCTAACGGCCTCGGCGAGCACGCCGAGTCGCTTGACGTCGGAGATGTCGAGAACAATGAGGACATCCGATTCCTTGAGCGCCTTGGCGCCTTGGTCGCTCGCATCGCGCACGTCGTCGCCGAGGAGAAACTTGTACATCTCCGGCCACGGCGTCGGGTTGACGATGCGCGAGCTGAGTCCCATCTGGCCGAGCAGGCGCGAGAGTGCGGTCGCGGATCCGCACCCGTCGCCATCGGCATTTATGTGAGTGGATATTGCGACAGAGCGCCCCGCGCGGAGCTCCTGCGCGAGACGCTCGATCGATTCCCGTCGTTGCTGGGGAACGCTTAGGAGGTCAATCACTGCCTTCCGCGCGGGCCAGCTTCGAATGAGATCTACTGTAGAGGAAGTAGATCGCGAGCCCGATGATCATCCAGACTATGAGCCGCTCCCACGTCGCCCGCGGCAGACTGGACATCATGTAACCGCAAATGAGGATTCCGAGAATCGGAACCACCGGGACGAACGGAGTACGGAACGGCCGGGCAAGATTTGGCGACTTGTAGCGCAGGACGATGATGCCCGCGCAGACGATGACGAACGCGAGCAGTGTTCCGATCGACACCAGCTCACCCAGCAGTCCAATCGGAAAGAGTCCGGCCACGATACCGGCTATGGTGCCGGTGAGAATCGTAGTGACGTATGGCGTCTTGAAGCGCGGGTGAACCTTCCCGAAAACCGGCGGGAGGAGTCCGTCGCGCGCCATCGAGTAGAAGATGCGCGGCTGGCCCATGAGCATCACGAGCACCACCGACGCCAGTCCCGCGATCGCTCCGATGTTGATGATCGAGCCGAGCCAGGCGAGCGCCGGTCCGGCCGCCTCGATAGCGACGAACACCGGGTGAGGAACATCGAGGACGGTGTAGTGGGCGAGACCGGTCATCACGAGAGACATCAGGATGTACAGAACTGTGCAGACCGCGAGTGAGCCAAGAATTCCTATCGGCATGTCTCGCTGCGGATTCTTCGCCTCCTGAGCCGCTGTAGACACCGCGTCGAATCCTATGTAGGCGAAGAAGACGACCGCCGCGCCGCGGACGATTCCGCTCCAGCCGTAATGCCCGTACTCGCCCGTATTCGGCGGAATGAACGGATGCCAGTTGGCCTGGTTCACGTACATGAAGCCGAACCCGATCACGAGGAGAACGATCGTGATCTTGAGGATAACGATGAAGTTGTTGAAGCGCGCCGATTCCTTGATGCCGATGACCAGGAGCGTCGTCATGAGCGCGATCAGCACCATCGCAGGAAGGTTGAGTATCGCGCCGGTCTGCGAGAAGCCGGCCGGGGCCAGGACCGCGTTCGTCACCGGGTCGATCTTGGCGATCTCATGGTACGCGAGTGGAGCGTTAGTAAACGCAGCCGGCATGTGAATGCCAATCTGCTCCATGAATGCCGTGAAGTATCCCGACCATCCGACCGCCACCGTGGAGGCGCCGAACAGATACTCGAGTATCAAATCCCACCCGATGATCCAGGCGACAAACTCGCCCAGAGTAGCATAGCCGTAGGTGTACGCGCTGCCGGCGATCGGAATCATGCTCGCGAACTCGGCGTAGCACAGGCCCGCGAAAAGGCATCCCAATCCGGATACAATGAATGAGAGGACGATTGCCGGTCCGGCGTATTGCGCGGCGGCAGTTCCCGTCAGCACGAAGATCCCGGCGCCGATGATCGCACCGATGCCCAAGGTTGTGAGGTTGAGAGCACCGAGCGCGCGCCGGAGCGTGTGCTCTGTGGATTCGCCCGAGGCCTCAGCCTGCAGGACCGTGATGCTCTTCTTCGTCCATAAGCCCATTAGAAGACTCCGAAAGCGTGGGTAGTGTGACGCCGGACTCTGAAACCAATTCGACACAGCCGAGCCGTCAAAAGTTGTGACGCCGCCCGAAGCAATGTCAAGGAACGCTACAGCGAGTAGTTGGGCGCCTCTCGCGTAATCGTAACGTCGTGCGGGTGCGATTCCCGCAAACCTGCGGCGGTGATGCGCACGAACTCCGACTCGGTGCGGAGCTCGTCGATGTTCGCGCAGCCGGTGTAGCCCATTCCGCTGCGGAGCCCGCCCACCATCTGGAACAGCACGTCGCTGACGGGGCCCTTATAGGGAACTCGTCCTTCGATTCCCTCGGGGACGAGCTTCTTGGCGGACATCTCACCTTCCTGGAAGTACCTGTCCGCGCTTCCATCCTGCATTGCGCCCAGACTTCCCATTCCCCGAATCATCTTGAAGCGGCGTCCCTCGAGGAGAAGTGACTCGCCGGGGCTCTCCTCTGTGCCGGCCAGCATCGAGCCCATCATCACGCTCGACGCGCCCGCGGCAAGCGCTTTCACGATGTCTCCGGAGTATTTGATTCCGCCGTCGGCTATCACCGGAACGTCGCCCGCGCCTTCGACGGCATCGAAGATCGCCGTGAGCTGTGGAACTCCGACGCCCGTGACGATGCGCGTCGTGCAAATGGATCCCGGTCCGACGCCGACCTTCACGGCATCGACGCCTCGCTCTACGAGTGCCCGCGCGCCCTCCCGGGTCGCGATGTTGCCGGCGACGAGCTGGACGTCCGGGAACATCTCGCGGACCACGGAAGTCGCCTCGAGCACTCCTTCCGAGTGGCCGTGCGCGGTGTCGACGATCAGGACATCGACGCCGGCGTCGACGAGTGCGCGGGCGCGATCGCGATAGTTCGCGGCGCCAATCGCCGCAGCCACGCGGAGGCGGCCGTGCTGATCCTTGTTCGCATTCGGGAAGTCGCGCCGCTTGTGGATGTCCTTCACGGTGATGAGACCGCGAAGAACGCCCTTTTCGTCCACCACCGGCAGCTTCTCGATTCTATGCTTGCCCAGTATCGCCTCGGCCTCATCGAGCGTGGTGCCGACCGGAGCGGTGACGAGATTCTTCGACGTCATCGCCTCGCGCAGCGGCCGGTCCAGGTTGCGCTCGAACTGCAAATCGCGGTTGGTAATGATTCCGACGAGCTGCCCGTCGCGGTTGACGATCGGAACGCCGGAGATCTTGAAGCGCCTCATCAGCGCCACTGCTTCGCGGAGAGTTCCTTCCGGCGAGAGCGTAATCGGATTGAGGATCATCCCGCTCTCGGATCGCTTCACGCGGTCGACTTCGGCTGCCTGCCGGTCGATCGACATGTTCTTGTGAATGACGCCGATGCCTCCCGCCCTTGCCATCGCCATCGCCATGTCGGATTCGGTCACCGTGTCCATCGCGGCCGATGCGAAGGGCACGTTGAGCGGAATTCCCCTCGTAAACAGCGAAGCGGTGTTCACATCCTTGGGATGGACCAGGGAATGTCGGGGGCTCAAGAGGACATCGTCGAACGTAAGAACCAGGTCAGTTCTTACCCTCGGAAGTCCCTGTTCGGCGGGCGCTGAGCCCTTGATACGCGAAAGCCCGCTTCCGGCTTTTGCCGGAGAGGCGGGCTTGCTCGATGGCCGAGTCGTGGTTGCCATAGCTAAATGTATGGCAATGTGCGGGTTGCGTCCAGAGGCACGGCCCTCGACGGAATGCCGGCTAGTCTCTCTCCGGTCCCGGTTCGAATTCTGCTCCCCCGCTCCCCGCCGAGCCGAACTTTGGCGCGGTGAATTTGCCCGTGGTCGTGTGGGGCGGATTTCCCCCATGAAGTGGATCGACGATGTTCACGTCGTCGGGGTCCTCGACCTTGTCGGCCTGTTTCCGCAGCGATTCCGCGGACGCCGCATCGAGCGGTGGATTTTCCTCGTCTGTCGAGCGCGGAATCAACGGTTCCCTATTCTTCTCGTCTGCCATCTCGTCCCCCTGAATTAATAGGCTGGAACGGAATAGGGGCATGCACCGTGCCGCCGCCCCGACTGGACTTTCCGCCCGGAGCACTTCGGCTGTGGCGCGGACTGTGCGTCCCCCAGCGTCCAATGATCGACAAAAGACTATGTGTGCTGTTGCTGGCTCTTGTAGCTGGTTGCCGGCATCGCGTGTCCCTGCAGGAAATCCCGGCGTCAGAAATCGAGACGACCATCTTTTTCGTCGGCGACGCGGGCGAGCAGGATCCGCGGCAAGTTGGTTCCCCGCTCGATTCTCTTGCGGCTCAGGCCTCGGTCGCTCCCTGGCGGAACATCATCGTCTACCTCGGCGACAACGTATATCCGGCGGGGATTCCGGCGGAGGGCGCTGCTGAATGGGCGGATGCGCGGCGTCGACTCGAGGCCGAGGTGAGGGCGATTCCACCCGGTGTTCGCGGAATCTTCATCCCCGGGAACCACGACTGGTCGAACGCGACGGAGTTCGGGCTTTACTCGATGCGCCTCCAGGAGCGGATGATCGCGTCGCTGGCGGGCGGCCGGGATATCCGGCTGGTTCCCAGCAACGGTTGTCCGGGACCTGTTCCGCTCGACATAGGGCGCGTCCGAATCATTGCCCTCGACACGCAATGGTGGCTGCATGCTTTCATCGTGCGCGACAGCCTCTCAAACTGCGCGGCGAGCACAACCGCCCAGGTGACCGGGGCGTTGCGAGAGCAAGTGCGTCCGTCCGGCAAGGGTCGCGTGGTTTTCGTCGCCGCGCACCATCCACTGATGACCGGTGGAATGCACGGCGGCTACTGCGGCATTACAGGGCCATTCCGCCGATTCGGCGGACAGAGTCAGGACATCATGTCGTCCGGAAACAAGACCATGCGTGATTCACTGCGCAGCGCGTTCGCGGGACGCCCGCCGCTCGCCTTCATCGCGGGTCATGATCACAACCTTCAGGTCCTGCGGGGCGGTCTCAACGTGGACTATGTCCTCGTCAGCGGTGCCGGCTCTGAATCGAAAACGGAGTGCGCCGTCCGGCTCCGCGAGAGCTATTACGCCAGCCAGCATCACGCGGGCTTCATGCGCATAGACGTCATGAGGGGCAAGGGCGTCCTGCTCCGCGTCTTTCGCTATCCGGCGGGCCGCACTGGTGGCCTCGCCTATACCCGCTGGCTGGAGCTCCGCTGATGAACTCGCGCACCAGTTCAATTCCGGCCGCGGCTCGCGTAGCGGCGAGATCGCTGTGGATCGTCGGTATTCTCGCGGCGACCGAGGTCGCGCGAGGACAGGCAACGGAGCCACCTCCCCTGTTCGCTTTTGAGGCGACTCCAATTGGAGCGCTCCCACCGATGGCGCTGCCAATGCCCGCTAGCCGCGACTACAACTACTGGGGATTACGTCTGCAGGCGGGACAGCGCCGGGACCGCGGGCTCGAGGATCTGCTCGCGGTTGCCGGTGGCGTCGATCTTCAGATGCGCGGCGGATCGATTTTTGGACTCACCGGTGGTTATCAATGGCGGCAGCATTGCCAGAGCACAATCACGGATTGCGGGGGCCACAGTATTTATGGCGCGCGCGCGCGGTTCAATATCCTGACTGCGGGGCCGACGATCGCGGGGCTGTGGGGGGATGGCGATGCCACCACTACAGTCGGGACCGAAATGGGTATCGGATACGCCCCCAGAGTCACCCCCGATGTAAATGCGTGCACCTTCGACACAGGCGTGCCGCTCTCGGTTGCGACGGGAGAGCGATTCCGTTTCGTAAGCTTCATCACGCCGGGCCTGGTCTGGGACGTCGAGTGCTCCGGCCAGGGCAAGCCGGCGGCGCGGAGCTTTTTCCTCGGCGGCGGTCTCGGTATTCAGCAGCTTGGATTTCGAGGCCTCGACGTTCAGGTCGGACTGCAAAGAGTATTTCGCGGCTCCTCGGGGATGCAGTTGGGCGTGAGTGTCACGTGGGTTCGACTGCCGTGAGTGCGACGTGGGCTCGACGCTCATAACGTCACGACGAATGGGGCTGGCGCGTCCGGCCCGACTCATCGCCATGCTCGCGCTGGCATCCGCGATCGCCGAGGCTCAGGAACGCGAGTCCGATCAGCCCGTCACGCCGAACACCGAGTTGTTCGCGAAGCTGGAGCGCGCAGTCATCCGGCTTCATTCCATTTTCGATCCGCCGCTGCACCCTGTCATCAGGGGAATCGCACCCGGTGGCGGTCTGGGTGCCGGACTGAGCTACAGCTCGCCCGGCAAAGGACCGTGGAATGCGAGTGCGAAGGCTCTCTACACCTGGAACGATTACTGGCTGGCGGAAGCGATTGCCGGATACAAGAATCGCCGCGCCCAGCTCGAGGCCTTTGGACGGGTGCGTGAGATGACGCAGCTCGATTTTTTCGGGTCCGGTCCCAACAGCAACCTGTTCAACCGGACGAGCTTCTCTTATCGCGATCCGGTGATCGGGGCTCACGGGAAATTCCGCGTCACCCCCTGGCTGGCCCTGGCCGGACGCGTCGAAGAAATCTGGCCTTCAGCCAGATCGGGGAAAAGATCGCCAACGGTCGAGCAGCGATTCCCTCCTGCCGAAACGCCTGCCCTGTTTTTTCACCCGGTGTTCGGGCGCTATCAGGGTGCCGTCGACATTTACATTCCCGCTTCTCCGGGTGACACGTTTTACCAAGGCACCAGGTCTCGCGTCACGTACGCGATCTATGACCAGCAGAATGCTGATCTCTTCAACTTCACGCGACTCGACGTCGAAGCGCAGCAGGTTTTCACCGGGTTCGGTCGTCTCCATCGCCTGACATTGAGCGGCTGGTCAGCGATGTTGACGCCCGGTCGTGGCGAAGAGATTCCGTTCGCCATGCTGCCCACGCTCGGGGGAAGATCCTCGATACGAAGTGTTCACGACGACCGGATTGGATCGGACGGAACTGATGCGACGCTCCGCGGTTACCGCGACCTTCGGTTCAGAGATCGAAATCTGCTTCTCCTTCAGGGCGAGTATCGCATACCGATCTGGGGTCCGGTGGACGCGACGTTGTTCGCCGACGCGGGAAAGGTGGCGTTCGTCCGCAAGGATCTGGACTTCACTGATCTCCGCCGCGACGCCGGATTCAGCCTCAGCATCATGAAGGGTTGGGAGACCTGGGCGAGACTCGATGTCGGGCTTGGAAGCGGCGAGGGAACCAGAGTGTTCTTCACAATGGGACAGCTCACGCCGTGAACATGGGCGCACCTTTCGCCGCGTCGCAGATGCTGCGCGCATCAATCGGCATCCTGCTGTCGATGATCGCGGTCTCGTGCTCGCTCAACGAGCGCCCGACCGTCGATCCCGTGAGACTGGCGCAGCTCTGGATTCCGCCCACCGATCTCGCGCAACGCGACCTGTTTCTCGGCGTCGGTGGGTCGAAGAACGCTCCCGATCCAGACGAGCTTTACGAGTTCAAGGAAGAGAAAGCGGTCGGGACGCAACCCGGATACGACGTCAAGGACTCGAAGGGCCGGGAGTGGAGCGTCAAGCTCGGCGCGGAAGCGCGTCCCGAAGTCGCCGTATCACGGCTGCTCTGGGCGATCGGATACCACCAGCCGAGCGTTTATTATCTGCCGCGCTGGACGCTCGTGAGAGATGGAAAGAGGAGCCCACAGTCAGCTGGTCGCTTTCGACTGGATGATTCCAAGAAGATCGAGGAGTGGTCGTGGCGGAAAAGCCCGTTTCTCGAGACGCGCGAGCTGGCTGGGCTGTTCGTTTTCAACGTGATGGTCAACAACTGGGACATCAAATCGCAGCAGAACGCGCTCTATCGGCTCAAGGAAAAGGCGGCGGACCCGCGCGAGCAATACATGGTGAAAGACCTTGGGGCATCACTCGGAAGAACCGTCTGGCCAGTTGGTGGGACGAAGAGTGACGCCAGGGGATTCCAGGAGGAGCCCTTCATCGATTACGTCGACGGAAACCGCGTTCACTTCGCGTTCAAGGGTGCGTGGCTCGAGCCACAGCTGCTGCGAAGCATCGCTCCATCTGACGTGCGATGGACCTCGGATCTCCTGTCTCGGATCACGCCAGGCCAGTGGGTCGACGCGTTCCGCGCCGCGGGGTACAGCGAGGCGGAAGCCAGGCCGTTCATCACACGACTGCAACAAAAAATCGCCGAGGGTTTGACCCTCGGCGATTTCTAGAAGCCCGGCGCAGTATCGCTACGGGAAGACTGGCGCCGGCGCTTGTTCCTGCTGCGGGAGGCGAACCTTCGGAGCCTTTCCGTAATTCCACTGGAACGTCACGTAAGTCGCCCTTACGCCGAACCGGCGCGCCGTGATCTGCTCCAGATTGTCGTCGCCAGCCTTGATCCGGAACTTCAGAGTATTGAACGGATCCGCAAAGCGAACGGCCACGCTCATGTTGTCGCCGTCGATCTTCTTCCGCAGCGTGATATTGGTCATCTGCATGGCGGAGAACTGGCCTTTTTCGATTTTCACCGGAGCGCGATACCAGTAGTTCGCCTGCAGTATCACGCTCGGACTCAGCTGCGTCGTTGCGTTGAGGCGGTACGACCAGGTCACTGCATTTGACGACAGCGCCGACTGAGAGCCGCCGTCGGTCACCAGCTTGAAGATGTTGAAGCCGCCGAAGCCGTTGAACTTCGGGCCGAGTCTCAGCGATCCGTTGAGATCCGTACCCCACGAATTTGCCGTCGCGAGATTCTCGAAGCTCACCGATGTCACTTCGCGGTTGTCGACCGTGTCGGCGGTGTTGATGTTGACCCGGATGACGTCCTTGGTGTGGCGGTAGAATGGCGAGAGCTGCAGCGAGCCGAACTGCCCTGACTTGCTCAGGCCGAGCTCGTACGCGTCGGTATACTCGGGATTCAGCTGCGGATTCCCGATGAACACGTTCTGCTGGTCGAAGAACACGGGGAACGGATTGAGCTCCTGCGTCCCCGGTCTCCGAATGCGACGCGAATAGCTTGCCTTGATCTGGCTCTGCTCGCTCGGTTTGTACATGATGACGCCGCTCGGGAACAGGCTATGGTAGTTGTACGGATAGCTCTGCGCGTTGGCGAGATCGAAGTTCCGGCTCGCCCACTCAGCGCGCAGTCCCGCCTGCAGATCGAACTTCCCCACGCTCTGGCTCAGAACGCCATAGCCTGCGTGCACGCGATCGTTGAACGTGAAGGTGTTGCTCAGACTGCTCGGCGCCCAGTTGCCGGCACCCAGGTCATCCTTGAACACCAGGAAATCGCGGTCGAGCCAACGATCCGTTTCCTTCAGGCCTGACTCGAGCTTCGTCTTCGCCGTGAGGGGCCGGGTGTAATCGACCTGTGCCGTCAGCTGGCGCGTAAGAGCGCTGCTTACATCCTGTTCGCCCTGAATCGCCTGCCCGGAGCTGCTGCCGTCCTGATTCTGCGGCTCACGCCAGAGCAGCATGTTGTCTTCGTCGCGCGTCCGGTTGAAGCGGACTTCGGTCGAAAGCTCGTGCTTCCGCGGTACGATCGTGCGCTTCCAGGAAAGAGAATTGTCGACCACGAGTCCACGCGACTTGGTATTGCGGTCCATCACGTAACGGGCGAGGAACGCCTGGTTCGCATCGAGCTCTTCGTAGCCGGCAAGGGCGCCGTCGTTCGAGTGCCGGCGATTGAGATTCAGCGAATTCGAGATGACGTCCTTTTCCGTGAGCTTGTAATCGATATTGCCCGTGAAATTGTGACCCGCGTTGTTGTTCCGGCCATCGATGTCCTGGTTGGTGTAGAACAGTGGCGAGCCGCTCGCATCAAAACGCAGGCGGTCGTTGAGTCCGACGATGGCGCGGTCGTCCGCATTGAATCCGTAGGTCCCGAAGAGCGTCACCTTGCCCTGCTGGTAGCCGAGATTGGTTCCAGTGTTGAAGCGGCTCGGAGTGGCGAAACCAGTATTCAGTCCGCCGCTCAGGCCCAGATCCGTGTTGGCCTTGAGGACAATGTTGATGATGCCAGCCATTCCTTCGGGATCGTACTTGGCCGAAGGGTTGGGAACGACTTCAATGCGCTCGACGATGTTCGCCGGAATCTGCTTGAGGTACGCCGCGAGCTGCGTGCCTTTGATCGGCGTCGGGCGCCCGTTGATCTGAACTGCGACATTCTCGTTGCCGCGGAGACTGACTTTGCCGTCACCGTCGACTTCGACGGATGGAGTCGCCTGAAGCACGTCACTCGCGTTCGAGGCGGCTGGCGCGATGTCCTTCGCCTTGTAGGTGTTGCGATCCGGCTCGATGACCACCGTCGGCGCCGTACCCGTGACCTGCACGCTCTGCAGCGTCACGGAAATACGCGCCAGCTTGATGGGGCCCACGCTTGCCACTGGCGCGTCCGGAGCGATGGTGAATTCCGGTGTGTTCAGCGGCGTGAACCCAATCCCGGAAACGCGGAGATAGTAGGTCCCCGGACGGAGTCCCTGAATTTTGAAGGTGCCGTCGTCAGCGCCCATGGTACCGGTGACGAGCTTCGAGTCGGACTTGTTGCGCAGCGCGACCGCGGGCCGGGGAACGGGGCCGCTGCTGTCCGCGGCGACGATTGTACCCCGAACTTCTCCGATTGCCTGAGGCTGCTGTGCCGCCGACGGCGGCGCTCCGGGATTTTGAGCGGGGAGTGACACCGCCGCGAGGTTTACAGCGAGAGCGAGTAGGGCGAACAAGATGCGCTTCATGGGGCCAGCTCTTGGAAAGAAGGGGCGTGTGGGTGATCAGCTGCAGGGAGGAATGGTCCTCCTCATCCCCGCCATACGGTTTTGACGCCGCCAGGTTTCAAATGGTTGGCGTCGGGAGCGGAGCCAACCGCCGGGCGTCCCGCGGCGCGGGCTGGCTCCCAAGTGACGACGGAGTGACGGTTCCTCGAACCCTTCCGCAACAGATGGATTTCCGTACCTTCGTTCGCCCCGGATGCTTCAGGTGTTGCCGAGCGAGTACTCCATCTCGTACGAGTGATTCCCACCGTCGACCTTGATCACCATGGTGCCGGTCAGCCCCTCGAGAGAACCGGTTCCGGAATCAGGCACCACCGTTATGACAAGCGATCCCTCTCCGCGGTTCATGACTCCGGTGTGCTGAAGAATAAACGTTCCCTTGCGGCCCTTGAGTGATCCACTCACCTGCTCAATCGCGACGTATGCGGCGGAATTCTTGATCGCAGTGCCACCGGTCAACATTTGACCTTTGCTGGTGCCCTCGATGTCGCCGCTAAACTTCTTCTCGATCGATAATCGGCCAAGTGACTCGACTCCCGGCCCGGCGTCCGCGGGCAGAGGTTTGACAGTCACGTCGAATGTCCCGCGCGCGCGAGTAACCACTGCTGCTCCCGTAGCATGAGAAGTGGACGAATCCGATTCGGGTAATGCGCATTCAATTCGGTCCCTTGGGCTTCCTGCTCGCGGCCGTCTCCCTCATCACTGAACGTACGAGCCGGTTCCACCCGGGGTGCGCTCGCTCGAGCTTCGCGGTGGCCCAGCCGTGAAGATCGCACAGACCGAGAGCGACTGCCGGCGACCGGCTCACCCCCATGTTGCAATGCAACACTACCCGCTCAGCACTCGGCCAACCGTCAATGAACTGCCTGATCGTGATGGCGTGCTCGGCCGCGAAGAGAATATCCGATGGGTCGCCGCGTTCCGTGCAGTCCGTGAAGTAGAGCCGAAGCACCGAGGCGAACTTGCCCGAGATCCTGGCCGGCTCGGCCTCCGGATCCGAGATCGAGATGCAGATCTCCCTGCCGATCGGCTCGTAGTCTTCCGCACCGTGTCGGGAAAGGACGACAAGCTCAGGAGCGGGCCGGGTCGCCTCTCCCTGCCCCGCTTTCGTCCGCCACCGCATGCTACTTCGGTTTGGGCGGAGGCCAGGCGCCGAGCAGCTGCCGCATGGTTACGATCTGCGCGAGGTGATATGACGCGTGATCCATCGCGACGAGAATTGTCCGCAGATATGTCTGGCCCGTCCCGTGAGGAATCTTGCTCGTGAGATCTACATCGCTGGCGGTCGTGAACCTCTCGATGGCCATCCGATCCTTGCGCCACGCGGAGACGCTCTCGTTCCAGGCCTTCTCACTGGCGGGCGCCGAGGTAGCCGGCCAGTAATCCCCGGGCCACTCCAGCGTTTCCTTGTAGTCGGGATTCTGCAGGAAGTCCAGCAAATCGCGCTGCGTGATCCGGATGTGCTCGAGAATCTCCCACGCGGAATGCGGCAATCCGCTCGGTTTCTTCCCACGCAGCTCGCCCGGGAATCCCTTCAGCACGTTGTCCAGCGACGAGTGAGCCTGCTCCCAGTCGAGCGAAGAGGCGACTATCGCCCGCCAATCCTCCTTCTTGGTCATGAAACTCCCGCTAAAAGTCAGACTTCAATGATGCCGCTCTTGCGCGATGCCGCCAGTCCTAACAGTATTGCCCGCCGTCCGCCCATGGAGCTTAATGCAGGACAATCGCGAAGAAGGCTCGGGTAGCTGGTTGGGTCTCGTCCTGCGAGACGTGCAGTTCTGGGTGCCTGTTGCGGTGCTCGCCGCTGGGCTTCTCGTGCTGCGCTGGATCTCTTGAGCGCAGTCCGCACGGAAGACTCCGGCCTCCGCGCACCAGGCGCGCTGGATCCGCATCGGCTCCGCACGCTGCAATCCGTCGGAATGCTTTGCGGACTGACGGCCGGTGCCTGGCTCGGTGCCGCCGAAGCGCCGACGAAGCTGGTAACACTCGGCCTGTCACCGGTCGTGATCTCGCTCAGTATGGTGATCGGAGTGTTTCTCGCGCGGTGGACCTTGCCCGCGCTAATCCAGGGAACGTCGTACATCGCGGCAGATCTGCGGCAGGCTCCACATCTCATCGTCTGGGCGGTGCTGGCCGGATGCCTGTGGTCGGTGGCCAATACGCTGGCGATTTTCGCCGTGCGCGATGTCGGACTCAGCATCGCGTTCCCGCTCTGGAACAGCAATAGCCTGCTCGGAATCTTCTGGGGCGTCGTGTTCTTCAAGGAGCTGCGCGGCGCCGACTGGCGGCGCTGGCTCGGCGTCCTCGGCGGTGCGCTCCTGATGTTCGCGGGGGCCACTGCACTTGCGGTCGCCTCAGCAGCGCAGGTCCCGTCCCGCGATGCGGTGCGAGGCGTCGTCGCCGCGCTTTCGGCCGGCGTTCTGTGGGGGACGATGTACATCCCCTATCGCAAGGCGTATCTCACGGGGATGAGCCCATTGTCATTCATAACTTTCTTCACCGTCGGAGAGCTCGGAATGATGACGCTGCTCGCGCTCACATATTCGGGGGGCGCGAACGCACTCTGGACCCAGCTTTCAGGGGCGCGTCACGTGCTGTTCTGGCTTCTCGCGGGTGGATTCGTATGGGTCGTCGGTGATCTTTTTCAGCAGTACGCCGTCAAGTACGCGGGGATCACGCGCGGCATTCCGCTCTCGAATACGAATCAGCTCTGGGGTCTGCTGTGGGGAGTACTGGTTTTCGGTGAGCTGAGAGCAGCGTCACAGTCAGTGCTGGCACAAGTCATCGGCGGCTCGATCGTGATGGCGATTGGAGCCGGCGTCATTGCGCTATCGTCAGTAAGCCGGAAAGAGCACGCGCATTGGCAAGAGGCGGCGGCCAGCGAGGGCAAGCGCTACGGCGTCGACCCCGAGTACACCCGGGCGCGGATCGCGGGCGAAGGCGCGGGAGTCACCAGAAGCGCGCGGACCTGGATCGACTGGCTCATCGCGAGCGTCGCTACCGCTGTGATCGTAGGCTTCGCGCTCATGGCGCGGGCGCCGCAGATCGCGATTCACTCTGGCTGGGCGCTTGCTCTCGTGATCGCGACCCTCGGGATGTTGGCCGCGGCTGGAATTGCTCTCTGGAGAGCCACGCGGTTCAACTAGCGATGCTTGCGCAGCGCCTTTTGGATTGCTTTTTCCGCCAGTGGTGCCATCGCGAGATAGCCCGCTTCGGTCGGGT
>JBDTND010000014.1:0-27331 GCA_039933915.1 Gemmatimonadales bacterium
GCACCTATGCCGCTGACGCCTCCCGCCGCGTTCAGTTGTAGTTCTCCGATCCCGCAATAGTATTTGATGAATGTTCATAGAGCTCCTTGACCTGCTACGCTGCACGAACCGGCACGAGGATACGTGGCTCGTTGCTTCCTTCAGCGACGTCTCGAACCGATTCGTTCTGGAGGCCTCGCTCGGCTGCCCCAGTTGCTCGGCTCAGTACAAGATCAGTCGCGGGATTGCCGATTTCAGCGGCGATACTGCGCCGACGCCGCGCGCCATCAGCCGTCCGGCATCGAGCCGGGAGCGGGAGCAGCTCGTCACACGAGCGGGCGCTTTTCTCAACGCTACTGAGCCCGGAGCGACCGTGATACTCGGTGGCAGCTGGGCTGAGGCGGCTCAGGAGCTGAGCGTGATGGCGGAGTTGAGAGTGCTGGCGCTCAACGCCGCGCCGGCGGTCGAAGAGTCCGAGACGGTGGGATTGATTCTCGTCGGGTCTGAGATTCCAGTCGCGCCAGGTTCCGTGCTCGGTGTCGCGCTCGACGACACGTTCCCACCGGCGGTCGTTGCGTCCGCGGTGAAAGCGGTGCGCGCGGGCGGACGAATCGTCGGCCCCACATCTATCGAGCCGCCGAAAGAGCTGGCGGTTCTTGCCCGCGACGCCGACTACTGGGTGGCGGAGAAGGCGCCCGCTGTAATCAAGTTATCGCGTGCTGGTCGGTGATCCCGGAGCGCTCCGCCTCATCGTAGAGCGAATCGATCAGCGCCTTGTAGTGCTTGTCGATCGCCCGGCGCTTCACCTTTTGCGTGGGTGTCAGCTCTCCGCGCTCGATCGAGAAATCGTGTTCCAGTAGCCCGATCTTCTTCGGCACCTCGAAGTGCGCGGCGCCCTCCAGCTCCTTGGCCACTTCCTTTTCCATCTTCGCCTGGATGGTCGGCATCCGCAGCAGCTGCGCGCGATCCGTCCAGATGATGTTCCGCTTCATCGCCCACTTCTCGAGATTGTCGAAATTCGGCACGACCAGCATCGACGGAAACTTGCGCTTGTCGCCGAGCATGACGGCCTGGGCGACGTACTTGTTGGTCTTGACTTTGTTCTCGAGCGGTTGCGGCGCGATGTTCTTGCCGCCGGCGGTGACGATGATGTCCTTCTTGCGGTCGGTGATGGCCAGGAAACCATCCCGCAGCTCGCCGATGTCGCCGGTGTGGAACCAGCCATCGGGATCGATCACTTCGCGGGTGGCCTCCGGCTTGTTGTAATAGCCCTTCATCACGTGGGGGCCGCGGGTTAGGATCTCGCCGTCCGCGGCGATCCTCACTTCAATGCCGTTAATCGGCTTGCCGACGGTGCCAATGCGAAAGTTTTCCGGCGTGTTCACCGCGATCACAGGAGAGGTCTCAGTGAGTCCGTAACCTTCGAGGATCTCGAGACCAGCCGCGAAGAAGAACTTGTTGATGTCCGGCGAGAGCGGGGCGCCGCCGGAGACGAAGTAGCGAAGTCGTCCACCGGTCCGCGTCTTGAGCTTCGAAAAAACGAGCTTCTGCGCGATTGCGTATTGTTGCGCCAGGACTCCGCCCGGCTCTTTACCGGCCAGCCTCTCATCCGCCCAACGCTCGGCGACGCCGCGAGCCCAGAAGAAAATCTTCTTCTTGAGGAATCCGCCGGTGAGAGCTGTCTCCAGAACCCGAGCATACATCTTCTCGTACAACCGCGGTACCGACAACACGAGGGTTGGCTTGACCTCCTGCATGTTGATCGGCACTGTGTCGATCGATTCAGCGTACGCGATGGAAGTGCCGGTCGCGAACATCAGGTAGTGGCCGGCCATCCGCTCGAAGATGTGGGAGAGGGGGAGGAAGCTCAGCCCGACGTCCCGTCCCTCGAAAGGGATCGCCTTTCGCGAAGCCTCGACGTTCGAGTAGATGTTGTCGTGCGTGAGCATCACGCCCTTTGGCTCGCCCGTAGTGCCCGACGTGTAGATGATCGTCGCGAGATCGTCCGGCTTGATCATCATGGCGTCTTCGCGGTACGTCGCGGTCGACTCCTTCGTTTCCCCCTCGGTCCCACGCCTCTCCAGCTCGGCGATGGACATGTTGGTGAGGCCGGGACTCTCGTCGAAGCCGATCATCGTCTTGAGCGCGGGGAGCAGCGCACGGATCTCCCTGATCTTCCCCGCCTGTTCCTTGTTGGACACGAATATCGCAACCGCGCCCGAATCCTTCAGCATATACGCGATCTGATCCGCGGGCAGAGTCGGATAGATGGGAACATCGGTTAAGCCGGCAGTGAGGCAGGCGAAGTCAGCAATCGCCCATTCGGGCCGGTTCTCGGAGAGGATCGCGACGCGATCTCCTCGTCTTACACCGAGCGATGCAAGTCCGCGGGCGGCATGCCGCACGCGGCTGGCGACTTCGGCGTGCGAGATGGGTTTGTACGCGCCGCCACTTTTTGCCTGAAGGGCGTCCGGACGGTTGTATTTCGAGACTGCATCGAAAAAGAGCTGGTTCAGCGTCCCGGGAGCGGGTCGCGGTCCACCTCTGGCTTCCATCAGCGCCATCACAGCCTCCAGAAGACGTGGTCTAGTTGGGCGGTTTCAGCAGGAGCACGAGCCGCACAGGGCTGCCGGTGACCGGCGCTCCCCGGTACTTCGCCGTAGCATTTATCACGATCGAATCGACCGACGTGGCCGAGCTGAGGAACAGAGGATGCACACGAATCTTCCTTCCCGCTACACCTGTCGCATCGGTGGTATCGACAACAGCTGGTTTCCCAGCGTCATTAACGATCTCGCCGAGCCGCGGGTCGCTTTGCGAGACTATCGCGAAGGTCACGATGTACGACTTGACCACGCTGTCGTCCAGTGCCCCGTGTGTAAGCTTCACCGAAAGGGCCGGTGAGACATTCAGCGTGGTATCCAGGAGCGAGTAGACCAGGCTGTCTCGCGCGTTCACAGCAGCGATGCGGTCGGGCCTCAGCGTCACATTCACCAGCTGTATCGCCTGGAGAGTGCCGACCGTGGCGATGATCCGGGCCGGCGTCGATCTCAGGCTGTCTCCAACAACAATCCCGGTCGCGCTGTCCACCGTGACGCCGGAGTCAGGCGACACGAAGTAGATCGGTGCCGGAATGATTTCCGCGCCCTTGAAGTTGAACGCGTGAACAACGGGGATGATCACAGCGCCGGTCGTGTCTCGCAGCGTATCGCCGACGACGACCGAGGGGGCACTCAGAGTGTCGAACTGCAGCGAAAGAACCGACGTCGAGCTGCCGCTGATGTCCGTGCAGCCGAACGCGGCAAGGGCGATCGCGCCGAAAAAGGACACCAGTATCGCCACCGGCTTGTTCATGCCAGCCTGTCGGCGAGAATCGTAGCGAGGTTCACGTAGGCCTGGGCAGCTGGGTCGGCGGGACTGCGCACGACGACCGGCTGGCCCGCCGCGAATGCGTCGGCAGTAGCGGGGGTGCGGGGAATGACCACATCGAACACTATGTTGCCGGGAAGATATTTCTTCACGTAGTCAACTACCCTGTCGCTGGCCGGATTGTTCTCCTCGTACATGGTGAGAAGGATTCCGTCGAGCGTCAGACGCTCGTTGGTCGAGACGATGTCCTGAATCATGCGAAGAATCTGGGGCGTCGTCTGCAGAGCCAGCGGCTCGCACTGAAGCGGTACGATCACGTGCTCGCTCGCGCCGAGGACTTTGCGCGTGATGGAGCCAAGCCCGGGCGGCGTATCGACGACCACGACCTGGCACCGCTGCTCGGCCATTTGCAGCAGGTCCTGGAGCACATTCGTCTCGCGCACGAGCTGGGAATAGACTGCGTGGTCCGCCTCATCCGCGACGGAACCGGCGAGAATCACGCGCAGCCAGGGGAGGGCTGTCGGCAGGATGACCTCGCGCAGGCTCTTGTCGCCATTGAGGTAGTCGGCGAAGCCAGCCGTCTCGTGTCCGCGAGCGAGGCCAGAGCCGTAGCGCACGGATCCCTGCGGATCGACGTCAATGAGCAGCGTCTTCATGCCGCGACGCGCGAATGCGGCGGCGAGATTTACTGCGGTGGTAGTTTTGCCAACTCCTCCCTTCTGGCTTACGACAGCGAGGACCGCTCCCATCTATTCTGAATTCCCGGGATACTCGCTCGCTTTCAGCTGGTCGCTTTGCGGTGGAGGTCCGGAGCTTTTCATCTCATCGAGCGTTTTCTGCGCGTGCTTCACCCACCGCTCCGCTTCGGGGCTTCGCGGAGGATCCATCAGAAATGCCTCGAGGTGAAATGCCGCGTCGCTCACATCGCCGCGCCGGAGCAGAAGGAAAGCCAGACCGTAGTGCGCTCCCGAAAGTGCGGGCTGGATGGCGAGAGCGCGACGATAACAGCGAACCGCCTCGTCGAGCAGACCGAGCTTCGAGTAGGCGATTGCCATGTTCTGCAGGACCTTATGGTTGTTGGGTCTCTGCCGTAGCGCGAGCCGGTAGGATGTCAGCGCGGCGTCGAAATCGCCCTGGCGCTCCAGCGCCAACGCCTCATTGAGGTAGTCGAGGTTCTCCGGCGCGGGTTTCGGTTTTCCGCCCGTGAGGCGATCCCAGAATGACATTTGGTCGAATCTACCGACTATGATGTGAGAGGGCTAGCTTAACCTAACTGCTTTTCCCCGAACGGCTTGGGAGTGTAATGTCACCGCGAAAACACACCGTCGACGCCGCCAAAGGCGTGCTCGAAATCGAATGGCCGTTCTTCGGCGAGCTGTCGCGCGGCCTGGCCCTAAAGGTGGCTCGAGTCTACGATCCCGAAGTGGTCGTTGGAATCGCCACCGCTGGTGTGATTCCCGGCGCGGTCATAGCGGCAATTCTCGGGCGCGAGTTTCACTCTCTCATCGTCAGCCGCAAATACAAATCATCGCGCGCGCGTGAAGCTCCGCAGGTATTCGGCTCCGCGCCGGGAGAAGTCCGTGGCAAGCGCGTGCTCATCGTCGACGAGACGTGCGATTCGGGCGATACGATGCGACTCGCGGTCTCCGCCATACAGGAGGCGGGGGCGTCTGAGGTTCGAACCGCGGTTTCGATTCGGACCGGGGCGTACGCTCCCGATTTTCACGCGATCGCGACGGAGAGTACGATCGTCTTGCCTTGGGATCGGGAGATACTCGTTGACGGGGAGTTGAGGCCGAATCCTATCTATGCTGACGCCCTTAGGCAGGCCGATTGAACGGCAACTGAAGACTACCTGCTAAGAGCGGTCGGCGGGCCGGCGGTTGGCTACGGGCTATCGCGGAAAGAAAATGATGCTGGGCTCCTCGGTTTCCAGGCTGATTGTGCAGGATGTCGGATTTCAAGAAGCTCCAGGTCTGGCACAAGGCGCACGCGCTTTCGCTCAATGTCGATCGTGTGAGCGCACGAATGCGCGGGTCGCGATACTCCTCCCTGCGCAGTCAGATGTTCAGGGCCGCGATGTCGATTCCCGCGAACATCGCTGAAGGAAGGAGACAGAACAGCGAGAAAGATTTTAGCCGCTTCCTCGGCTACGCTCTGGGCTCGAACTCTGAGCTCGAGCATCACTTGATCGTCGCACGCGACACGAAGGTAATCGCTGAAACTGATTTCGTCGCGTTGCTGAGCCAGACGATAACTGTTCGGAAAATGCTTTACGGCTTATTGAAACGATTGGTGACTTCTGATTCTGATTCGTCAGGAAAGACGCCGAAAAAACGCCCGCTGCCAACAGCCGGCCCGCCGACGGCACTCGGCAGGTAGTCTTCAGTGAAAAAGTCCTTCTTAGGTTCTTCCAATCCTGCGACGGACATTAGAACTCGCCAGCCCCGATAGTATCCCACGATTCTCCACGCGAGACCCGCTCGAAGGCATGCTCGAGCATGTCCGCGTTGCCAGCGAGAAACCGGCACCGTCCGTTGGGACCCACGCTGCACTCGATCTCCATCACCGCGACCGGGTAATCGGCAAGGCAGCCGAGGAAACCGGCGAGAGTGCCGGTGGTGAGGTGACATCCGCGCTCGCCCTCGCCGTGGAGCTGCGACTCCCAGCATCCTTCGATGTCGATCACCGCCAGCGCATCATGCAGTGAGCGGAATGTCACGCGTCCCCAACCCGCGGCCTGAAAGAATTCCGCCGCCCGCGATGAGAACTCGTCGATTGGAAGATCTTCCGCCTGATTCGACCTGCGGTCGCCCAGCCACTGCTCGAACGCATCGAAGAGCGAGCCCGCCCCGGCGAAACCGGCTTCACGAAGAGCATCGGGGCCGCCGCCGCTCGCGCCCGCGACGCGAAGGCGAAGCTCGCGCAGCGTACGCTGCGCCAGCCCAATGAGCTCGGGTGCTTGGGAGGTTGCCATTGGATTAGGACGATTTCACGGAGGAGATGTTGCTGCCGAACCGACCCGACGCAAGAGCTCGGCCTCGTCGATGATCTCGACTCCGAGAGATTTAGCCTTGTCCAGCTTGCTTCCGGCTTCTTCGCCGGCGACGAGAAAATCGGTGGACTTGGAGACCGATCCGGTGACGCGTCCCCCAGCGGCCTCAATGATGGCAGTCGCTTTCGACCTGCTCAACGTCGGCAGAGTGCCGGTGATCACCGCGGTATTGCCGCTCAGCGGCCCACCCGCAACGACGGCGCGCGGCTCGGTAAAGTTGACGCCCTGCGACCTCAGCTTCTCGACGAGCGCGCGGCCCGCTGGATCCGAGAAATAATCCACGACTCCGTTGGCGATCGTCGCACCGATTCCCCTGACGTTCAGAATATCGTCGGCCGACGCCGCTATGAGCGCGTCGAGCGTGCCGAAGTGCTGCGCCAGCAGCTGGGCCGCGATTGATCCAACGTGCCGGATGCCAAGAGCCGAAAGCAGTCGCTGCAGGGGCTGCGACTTGGACGCCTGGATTGCCGCGATGAGCGAGTCGGTTCCCTTTTCGGCATAACCCTCGAGACCGAGCAAATTCTCATGTGTGAGCTCGTAGATATCACTGGGATCGCGGACGAGTTGCTCCTCGATCAGCTGCTGAATGCGCGCGTAGGAGAGGCCGCGGATGTCCATCGCCCCGCGCGAGGTGAAATGCACGAGACCCTCGAGCTGGCGGCCCGGGCACGCGATGTTCGTACAGTAGACTGCGGCCTCATCCTCCTCGCGCGTAAGCGCGGTCCCGCACGACGGACAAACCTCGGGCATGGTCCACACAGGTTTCTTGTCCTGCACGGCCGGGTCGGGAATTCGCGCGATTATCTGAGGTATCACGTCGCCCGCTCGCTTGAGCTGGACGCGATCTCCAACGCGCAGCTCTTTTGTACTGATCATGTCTTCATTGTGGAGCGTCGCGAGCCTGACGACGACTCCTCCGATCTCGACCGGAGTCAGAACCGCGTAGGGATTGATCGCGCCTGTCCGGCCGACGTTCACCCTGATGTCCTCGAGCGTCGTCTCGGCGATGTCCGGCGCGAACTTGCGGGCGATCGCCCAGCGCGGCTCGCGTCCCCCGATGACGCCGAGCTCGTCCTGCAGGCGCAGTGAATCGACTTTTACCACCCCGCCATCGATCGCGAAATTCAGCGCGCCGCGGATCTTGTGCTCGAGCTCGTGCGCCCACTTCTCCACTTCAGGCAGCGTCTTCGCGCGCTTCCTGTGGGGCGCGACGGGAACTCCCCAGTCGGCCAGAGCATCGAGCAGCTCGGTTTGCGTCGTGAAGGGCAGGTCCTGTCCATCCGGCACGGCTATCGAATAACCGAAGAATCTGAGGGGGCGGGATGCCGTGATCGCCGGATCGAGCTGTCGCAGACTCCCTGCGGCTGTGTTGCGCGGATTCGCGAAGAGTGCCTCTCCGTCGCGGGCCCGCTCTTCGTTCATCTTCTCGAAGCGATCGAATGGGAAATACACCTCTCCCCGGATCTCGATGCGTCCTTTTGGGGCGCTCTCCCGGAGTCGCAGCGGCACGTCGCGCACCGTGCGAAGATTCACGGTGACATCCTCGCCAATCGTGCCGTTGCCGCGCGTCGCACCTTTGACGAATACCTGATTCTCATAGGTGAGCGCTACCGCGATTCCGTCGATCTTCAGCTCGGCCGTATATCCCGACCTGGCGACATCTTCGCCCGCGATTTTGCGCAGGCGCTCCTCCCACGCGCGCAGCTCGTCGTCGTCGAATGCGTTGGCGAGCGAGAGCATTGGCTGGATGTGCTCGTGCTTGGCGAGCTGGCTCTGGGGCGCGGCGCCGATCCTGAGAGTAGGCGAGTCCGGGGCGGTGCACTCCGGGAAACGTCTCTCCAGATCCTGGAGTTCGCGAAAGAGCTTGTCGTACTCCGCGTCCGTAAGGGTCGGACGGTCGAGGGCGTAGTACTCGTGGGACGCGCGCGTGAGGAGAGCCCGCAGCTCGGCGGCGCGGCTAAGCTGTGATCGCTGGTCCGGTTGCGGGGGATGCTTTGGCGCGCGCGGGCGCGCCGGTTCCGGCTTCAGTTCCTGTGCTTCCGGCTTGTGCTTGCTTGACGGGCTCTTTGCCATCCGGGGTGGTGTTTCCGTTGCCTTGCGTATGTGCGTTGAATTCGGAGCCATCGAAGCGGACGACGCGATTGCGTCCCGTCTCCTTCGCCACGTAGAGAGCCTCGTCTGCCGCCTTCAAGAGCGCTTCCTGGTCCTTCACCCGCGGGTGAGGCGATGCCGCCACGCCGCAGCTCATAGTCCGGCAGAGTGTCCCGCCGGTATATGTAAAAGTATGATGCTCCACCTTGACGCGCAGCCGCTCGGCGAACGTTACTGCCGCATCGAGGACCGTTCCGGGGAGAATCAGCAGAAATTCCTCGCCACCGTAGCGTCCCACGCGGTCGATGGTTCGGGCCTCTCCCTTGAGGAGCTGCGCAAACTCCCGCAGCACCGAGTCGCCGGCCTGGTGCCCGTAGTTGTCGTTTACCATCTTGAACTTGTCGATGTCGCACATCACGAGCGAGATGGGCTCGTGCAGGCGGATCGAGTGCTCCCACATCTCGTGCAGCCGCTCCTCCAGACACCGCCTGTTGTCGACCTCGGTGAGCATGTCGGTGAGGGAGATCCGCAGCAATGTATCGTTCGCGATTTTCAGTTTCGCGTACGCCTCATCCCTTTCCGCCTGGAGCTTCTTGATTCGGAGAAGTGAATTAACCCTGGCTTCCAGCTCGGCAAAGTTGATTGGCTTGGTGATGTAGCCGTCGGCGCCCGCGTCCAGGCCTTCGACCTTGTTCTCGGTCGAATCGAGTGCCGTCTGCATGAGAACCGGAATGAATGGGAGATCCTTGTTCGCCTTCAGCCGGCGAACCACTTCCATTCCGTCCATCCTCGGCATCATCACATCGAGCAGAATGAGGTCGGGTATTACCCTCGCGACCTGGTCCAGCGCTTCCTGTCCGTCATGGGCGCTGTCAATCTTGAACCCCCGCGCCTCGAGACGCGCGCGGAGGAGCTCGATATTGTCCTCGTGATCGTCTACGATGAGAATACGATACTGCTGCTCAGGCTCCATTATTCTTGCCGAGGAATCGTTGCACTTCCGCGACTACGGCCCTTGGCTCGCAGGGCTTCGCGAGATACCCATCGCAGCCGACCTCCATCGCTTTCTCGCGGTCGGACGCGAGCGCGTGGGCGGTCAGGGCAATGATCGGAATCTGCTTCGTCGAGGGGTCGTGCTTGAGCACCTGGGTTGCCTCCCAGCCATCGATAATCGGGATGGAGATGTCCATAAGGATCAGATCAGGTTTTTCTGACCGAGCCTTGGCTATCCCCTCCTCACCATTCAGCGCCTCGGTAACCTCGTAACCAAAGTGCTTCAGGATGGTGGAGTAGACGATACGATTATCCTCGTTGTCTTCCACCAACAACACCATTTTACCGGAACTGCTCATTCAGAATCCTCGCACGGCTATTGCTGGGTGCCCTTTCAGGGCAAATTTCTTACCATCTCCCTGAGCCAGGCCCCATGTTCAATTCTCCAAGCCCGCCCAGATCGTCGCCATCGGTGCCTAAAGCGCCGCCTCCGGGATCGATTCCTCAGCCCAAGACCGAGGCCGCTCCCTTCGAAACCGTTCCCGATTGGACGAATATCGGACTGTTTACGGCTGGAATTGCCCTCGGCGCCATCCTCGGAGCGAGTGTAGCTATCCTCTGGGCACCGGCGAGCGGAGAGCTGACCCGCCACCGGATCGCGCGCCGCGTCCGGGGCTCCAATGGAGAAGAAGACATCTGGGACGAGCTCGCCGAGGAGCTCGAGCTCGCCGCTGCCGGGAGGGGCGAAGCGGAAGAATCCGAAGTGGATTCCGTTGCTCCCGGGTTCGGCCACCGGGAGAAGGCCGCGCGGGATACTTAGCCCGCGCGCATTCCGGCGTCTGCCTCCGCCTTGTAGTGGCGGTCGTTGTAATCCCGGTTAGGCAGCTTCATCGCAGCTTCGTATTCGGCACGCGCTTTCGCCTTGTCGCCTGTATCGCGGTAGACGCCGGCGAGATCTACGTGATGAGTGATCCGGTCCGGCTCCGCCGCGACTGATGCTTCCATATACCGTCTCGCCTCTCCCCAGTTGGCTGTTCCGAAGATTTTCCCGCCAAGGAAGTTCCTCGCCATCATGCGCGTGAAGCCGTTCAATCGCATCACCTCGGCGTTCCACATCCCCATTACGTGGAGACAGCCGGCGTGTTTCGGGCTGATCTTGAGGCACTCGAGAGCCTGTTCGCGAACCTCTCCGGCGTATTTGATGCGCGCCTTTGGTCCCTGGGTCAGCGCGTTTTTGCCGAGCGCTCGCGCGAGATTAAAATGGCCCTCTGCGTCGCCTGGATTTGCTGCGACTGCGCGCCGGGCATAATCCTCGGCATGCTTGAAGTACAGCCCGCGCTTCTCTCCGTTGGGCTCGTACGATCCCAGGTCTACGTCGGATCTCGACGCCTTCCAGAGCGCATCATAGTTCTTGGGATCCACGGCGATGGCCGCCTCGTAGTGCTGCAGAGCAGCGGGCGCGCTCATGGCGACGTATTCTTTGTCGCCGAGCGCGATGTGATCAGCTGCGGTCTGGCCGCCCGCGACCGATGCGGCGAGCAACATTCCTGCAGATAGGTATTGAAGAGCACGCATGGAAACTCCGATTTACGAGGTGATGGTGACGAGAACTGCTACCCCGGCCGAGACTAAATGATCGTACCCCGTCTAATCGAACGCAAACGGGATGGTGGCAGGCTCGAGCCGGAGGAAGTCAGGGAGCTGACACTTGCCTACGCTGAGGGTCGAGTCCCCGACTATCAGATGGCCGCGCTGCTCATGGCCATCTATTTCCGCGGCCTGGACCGGAGCGAGATGAATGCGCTGATGGAGGCGATGCTGGAGAGCGGAAGCCGGCTCGATCTCTCGCGTCTTCCGTTGGCGCGGATCGACAAGCATTCGACGGGAGGTGTCGGAGACAAGACCTCGCTCATTCTGGCGCCATTGATCGCCTCCCTCGGAGTCGCGGTGCCCATGATGTCGGGGCGAGGACTGGGGCACACAGGTGGCACGCTCGACAAGCTCGAATCGATTCCGGGATTTCGAACGGCGCTTACGCTCGCTGAAGCCGAGAAGCAGATCTCGAGAATCGGTTGCGCGCTGCTGAGTCAGACGGCCGAGATCGTCCCCGCGGATAGAAAGCTGTATGCTCTCCGGGATGCTACCGCGACGGTGGAAGTGATTCCGCTCATCGCGGCGAGCATAATGAGCAAGAAGATCGCGGAGAGCCTCGCCGGGCTCGTTCTGGACGTCAAGCGAGGGTCAGGATCGTTTCTGCCGAAGCTGGAGGACGAGCTGGAGCTGGCCAACGCGATGATCGACCTTGGCGCGCGACACGGCTGCTCAGTGGTCGCGCTTCTCACGGCAATGGATCGACCGCTGGGGCACGCGTGCGGAAACGCGCTGGAAGTGGCGGAAGCGATCACTGTTCTGGGGGGCGCCGGCCCGCGCGATCTCATCGATGTGACAATGGCGCTTGGGGCAGAGATGCTCGTCCTCGCGACAGTTGCAACGACGATGGAAGGGGCGCTCGCGATGATGCGCGACGCGATCGCATCGGGAAGGGCGCTTCTCAAGTTCGAGGAGATCGTTTCCGCCCAGGGCGGCGACGCGCGAGTGGTGCGCGAGCCCGCGCGCTTGCCGACGGCGCCGTTCCAGTCGCAGTTCCTGGCGAAGCGCGATGGAGTCGTGCAAAGCGTGGAACCGCGAGCCATTGGTTACGGAGTAATCGCGCTCGGGGGCGGCCGGAGAAACATGGAAGAGAAAGTCGATCCATCCGTCGGATTCGTCATCTCGGCGAAGCCGGGCCACCGCATCCTCAAAGATCAGCCGCTCGCGACCATTCACGCGCGGAGCAGCGAGGACCTTGAGCTGGGGAAATCGATCCTGGAAAAGGCGATCGCGATCGGTGATGCAACCCCAACCCCGCTACCACTGGTGTCGCATCGAGTCACGGTGCGCGGAGTGGAGGAGTTGACCTAGGTCGTCGCGCCAAAGGCCTCGCTTCGCACTTCTAACCGGCTATTTCTCTTTCAGACGCTCCAACAATTTCTTTGGCGCGGTCATTCGATAGCCGTCGCGAAACAGGTCCAGCAGGCTCGTTCCAGTCGAGCGATGCAAATCCTGCTTCAACGAGTTGCGGATGAAACTCGAAGCGCGGGCACTGGGACACTGACCTTCGACGAAATGATTACCTAGCGAAAGCGGGGCGTCGTCGGGGCCAGCACCAGTGTTTTGCCTGTGACCTCGAACCGCGTGGTCAGCACGTTCTCCGAGCTCGTGCCCGCGAAGACGGTAAAGGTTCCCGGCTCGACCACGCGGCGCATCTGCCTGTCGTACAGAGAAAGCGCATCGGGGCCGAGTTTGAAAGTGACGGTCCGCGTTTCACCGGGCTGAAGCGTGATTCGCCGAAATGCCTTGAGCGATTTCACCGGCTCGGCGACACTCGCCACATCGTCACGGATGTAGAGCTGCACGACCTCGTCGCCAACCCGGTCCCCGCTGTTTCTCACATCGACGGATACGGCGAGCGAATCGGCGGCTCGAATCCTGGCGGCGGACAGACGGAGATTCGAGTACGCGAACGTCGTGTAGCTCAATCCAAATCCGAACGGAAACAGTGGGGAAGATGGAAGGTCCAGGTACTTGGACGTGTATTTCTGCGTTGAATCCGAAGGCCGTCCTGTGCTCCGGTGATTGTAGTAGATCGGGATCTGCCCTGTCGTCCGCGGAAAGGTGGCCGGCAGCTTGCCGCCCGGGTTGTAGTCGCCGAACAAGACATCCGCGACGGCGTTGCCATGCTGGCTGCCGAGGAACCATGTCTCGAGCAGCGCCGGCGCTTCGAGTGCGAGCTCCGGGACTGCGAGCGGGCGCCCGTTCATGAGCACTGCGACGACCGGCTTGCTCTCACCACCGGGAGAGCGACGAGCCGCTTGAATCACGGCGAGCGCGAGATCGCGCTGCGATCCCGGGAGCTCGATCGAAGAGCGGCTCGCCGCTTCGGCGCTCATGTCTTCACGCTCGCCGAGCACGAGCACGACAGCATCGGCTTCGGACGCGGCGGTGCGAGCGGCAGCGAATCCACTGGTGTCGGCGGTGTCGACTGGTGCGCCGCGCACGGCAATAACGCGCGCCGAAGGGCCAACCGCCGCCCGAATGCCGGCCAGAACGCTGATGGTCTCCGTGGCTCGCCCATCCGCCGCCCAGTTGCCCATCGCCGAGCGTGCGTCGTCCGCGAGTGGGCCGATCACGGCGATGGTGCGAAGATTCTTGCGCAGCGGAAGTGTTCTGTTGGCGTTCCTGAGGAGGACGATGCCGGCGCGCGCGGCGTCGCGAGCCGCTGCCACGTGCTCGGGCGCGAGAGTGTAGCGGCGCTCGCGCGCGACGTCGCTGAACCGATATGGATCGGTGAACAGGCCCAGCGCGTACTTGATGCGGAGCAATCGGCGGACAGAGGAATCAACGAACGCGACGGGCAAACGATTCGCCCGCACAGCCGCGGCGAGACTGTCAGCGTAGATGCCGTCGGACATGTCGACGTCGACGCCGGCGCGAATCGCCAGAATTCCGGCGTCCCCTCTGGTTGCCGCGACGCGGTGCGCAATCATCTCATTGATGCCCGACCAGTCGCTGACGACGAGGCCCTTGAATCCCCAGCGATGGCGCAGCACGTCACCGAACAGCCAGTCGCTCGAGTGCGCGGGAATGCCGCCGATGTCGTTGAAGGACGCCATCACCGTTGCGGCACCGGCCTTGACGGCGGCTTCGTAGGGAGGGAGGAATGTTTCCCATAGCGTCCGCTCGGTGAGCTCGACCGAGTTGTAGTCGCGTCCGCCCTCCCCCGCGCCGTAAGCGGCGAAGTGCTTCGCGGTGGCGAGCATCGCATCCGTCGCGCCGAGATTCATCGCCCTGTCGCCGCCCTGAAATCCGCGCACGCGCGCGGCCGCCATGACGCTGCCAAGGTGCGGATCTTCGCCGGCGCCTTCCACGATGCGTCCCCAGCGCGGGTCGCGCGCGATGTCTACCATCGGGGCGAAGGTCCAGACTATTCCATGTGCTGTCGCCTCGACGGCTGCCTGGCGGGCGGAGAGCTCCACACGCGCCGAATCAAAGCTTGCCGCTTCCGCGAGCGGGACCGGATAGATCGTGCGGAATCCGTGGATGACGTCGAGGGCGAAAAGGAGTGGAATCTTGAGACGCGATTCGCGAGTGGCGATTCGCTGCAGCTCGCGCGTGTAGTCGGCGCCGAAGATTCCGAGGAACGAGCCGACGCCTCCGCTGCGCACGAGGGTCTCTCCGCCTTCGGGGACGCGTGGGCCAGTCTGCGTGCCTCTCCCGGGAAGCTGATTCAGCTGCCCGAGTTTTTCCTCGAGCGTCATCAGACGGAGTATCGAGTCGGCGAACTGGGAACCGCGTGCGGAAGTTAGTGGGGACTCGCGCGGCGTCTGTGCCGTTGCCGTCGCGGCCGCCAGGGTGGCAATGCAGAGAATCCCCACGCAATTACGGGCCATCTTGCGAATACCTCTTTATGGAGGAGAGAGTCGGGCGGAAGCTTCGGCCGCTCCCCACGCGGGCGTCACCCCGCCTTCGATGATCAGGAAGCTTTCGTCAGGAAGCTTTTCGCGGCGCACCGTCCGTGCGACCGGCACCGGCGAGAACGCAGCGTCCGCTTGCTCGAGCGCACTATCGCTCAGAAAGAGCTTCACTGCCTCGCTCTTCACCGGCGAGCGCGCCCACACCTCAACAGTCCCCGCACCATGTTTAGCGACTACACCTTTCGGGGAATTCATATAGCGCGAGAGCGCCGCGACGAACGCGGCAGCTTCGTCGTGGTGCGCGAACTCGATGACATGGAATTCCTGGGGACGCGACTTTGGGGTCATGACTGAGAAAATACCTTGCTGAGGCGGACACCGGTGTGCTCGTAGCTCCGCGCCTTGTAAAACTCATGCGCGCGCTTACGGTGTAGCGCCGAGGTCAGCGTGATGCGGGCGGCGCCCTGCTGAATCGCCCACTCTTCCGCGCGTTGCACGAGGGCTGAGCCGACTCCCTTGCCGCGAGAGTTTTCCTCGACGACCACGGTCGTCAGCCACGCCACCGGCTCGCGGGAGTGAAGCGACGGGAAAAGGTGGACCGTAACGACTCCGACGACCGCTCCGTCGCTCTCCGCTACGAGAACTATCGTCCCCGGCCGCGCGTGCAGTTTCTCGATGCGCTCCGGAATCTCGGCCGGGCTGGCCGGATGCTCCAGCTGATTGAGCATGCGGCTGATCGGGGCCGCATCTCCAGACATCGCGGTTCGAATTCTGAGAGAGTCCACGCGACGAGGATCCTGGGAAAAACGCTGACACAAGCTAACCTCGGCGACTCCAAAGCGATAAGCCTGAGCACAGTGACCCAGGCCTGGCAGCTACGCTTCCGACGCCTCCCGCCCCGTTCAGCTGGCGTTGAGGTTGGCCGCGTCTCATCGTACGGACTCCGTCGGAAGCTCGAACCACACCTCGACCTCGTAACCATCCGGATCCCGGAAAAACACGTATGGCTCGCCCGGGCAGAACTCGCCCCTATGCATGATCTTCCCGCCAGCTTTCTCGATTGCGGCCGCTGCCCGGTCGATATCGCGTGCGTCCGCCAGGCGGAATCCGAAATGCTTGATTCCCCCCGATTGGCCGATGTTCTCCGTTCCCTCTTCCAGCACAAGCACATCGCGAGCGCCGGGGGTCTGAGCCTGCAGGAAATGCTGCTCCCTGTAAACCGCGAGCATCCCGAACACGTCGTGATAAAACTGGAACGATCTCTCGAGATCGCTCACCGTCAGGGCGAGATGGGTCAAACCAAAAGTCTTGATCATCAGGACGTTTTCTCCCGCTGGGACGATGCAAGCCGTGAAATCGTTCGGGTGAACCGACGAGGAGTTCGCACTACGCCATGAGCGGCGCCGGAGTCACGCCGGAGTCGCGGGCGGCTTATAGAGCGCAGCGTCTACAATCGACCAGAGGTGTATCGCCCAGCCGAGCAGAAAGATCCAGAGGACGATTGCGAGCACGAACTGGAGGATGGCCATTCCCAGCCGGCCCTGGACCAGTTGCCCCAGGCCCGGAATGAAGAAGCTGCAAACTGCGGCGATGACATTTCCCGCGGATCCCTGACCGGCCATTGATCGATCCTCTTCAGAGAAGGGTCTGTACAATATCTCATAGACCAGAGCCTTTGTAGATTCCGGAATGGATAAACGCATGGGTCTGGTCGCGGCGGACGGGACACGATGAAGCCCGACCGCCTCACTGCCTTCAGCGATGGCGTAATCGCGATCATCATCACCATTATGGTGCTCGAGCTCAAGGTTCCGCACGGCGCCGACCTCGCAGCACTATCGGGCCTGCTGCCGGTTTTTCTGACCTATGTGCTCAGTTTCATCCTCATCGCAATTTACTGGAACAATCACCACCACATGCTTCTCCTGACCGACCGTATCACCGGCGGGATATTGTGGGCGAACCTTCACCTTCTTTTCTGGCTGTCACTCATGCCGTTCGTGACGGGGTGGATGGGCGAGAACCACTTCGCACCGCTTCCGACCGCGCTCTACGGGGTCGTGTTGCTCATGGCCGGCGTCGCGTATTTCATTCTCGAGCGGACTATAATCCGCAGCCAGGGCTCGAGCTCAAAACTCGAGGCGGCGGTAGGAAACGACGCGAAAGGAATGATCTCGGTCGTTATCTACGCGGTTGCCATTCCCCTCGCGTTCGTGCACCAGCTCATCGCTGATGCCCTCTACGTTCTGGTGGCACTGACCTGGCTGGTACCCGACCGCCGCATAGAGGGACTTTTCAACGAATTCAAGGGAGAGGGGACCGGTGGCCACTGAAAGCAGTACCGCGCCGGATTGGGAGGGCGAGACGCGCGAGCTATATACCCAGCTCCTGCGAACGTGGGACAAGCGGAACGCGCGCGACTTCGCGCTTCTCTTCGCCTCCGATGGCAACATCGTCGGGTTCGACGGAAGCCAGGTGAACGGCCAGCTGGAGATTGGCGCTCACCTCTCCGAGATATTTTCACACCACCAGACTCCGCGATACGTGTCGATCGTGCGCGAGGTGCGACTGATGGCGCCCGATGTGACCCTGCTGCGTGCGAACACCGGGCTCGTTCCGCCGGATAAGGACGACATTGATCCCGCGCTTAACGCTGTCCAGTCGATGGTCGCGGTGAGAAAGGGCGGGACGTTGAAGGTCGCCCTTTTCCAGAACACGCCTGCCGCGCTCCAGCAGCGCGCGGATCTCTCGAAGCAGCTCACGGAGGAGCTGCGACGGGCACTACAGACGGCAAAACAAGGAAACCAGACCTGACCATTATGGCAGACGAATCACTTCTTTCGCGACGCGATTTCGTGGGTCGCGCGAGCCGCGCCGGAATTGCGCTCTCGATCTTTCCCCCGCGCGTCGGCGATTATCTTCGGCCCGCATGGACCCACCAGCAGCAGACGGATGCGCTCGCTCAGGGAATTCTTTCCGCGCCGGTGGCACCGGATCTCTATTCGGGACTGTATTGGCGGACGATCGGTCCGTTTCGCGGCGGGCGCGTCGCCGCCGCGACGGGGGTACCCGGCCGAGCGAATGAATTTTACTTCGGCGCCGTCAACGGGGGCGTCTGGAAAAGCATCGACGGCGGACGGGTGTGGACTCCGATCTTCGACGGCCAATCGACCGCTTCAATCGGTGCAATCACCGTGGCACCCTCGCAACCGGACACCATCTACGTCGGAAGTGGCGAATCCACTCTGCGTGATTCGGTAGGCTACGGGAACGGCGTTTACAAATCCACGGATGGCGGAAAAACGTGGCTGCACCTCGGTCTCGACGAGACGCACCACATCGGCAAGATTGCGATCGATCCAAAGAATCCGAACGTCGTTTTCGTCGCGGCGATCGGAAAGCTTTACGCCGCGAGCAAGGAGCGCGGTATCTTCCGCTCCCGCGATGCCGGCCGCAGCTGGGAGAAAGTACTCGGCGACGACAACGTGGGCGCGGTCGAGGTCGCGATCGATCCCTCCAATTCCCGGATCGTCTACGCCGGACTGTGGAATACGAGGCGCCCGCCCTGGTTCACTTACGCGCCAACAAACGGACCGGGGGGCGGCATCTTCAAATCGACGGATGGCGGAAGCACGTGGACCCGGCTCGTCAACGGATTGCCCGCGGAAGGCATCGGCAGAACCGGCATCGCAATCGCCCCGACGAATCCGAATCGCCTCTATGCGATAGTCGATTGTCTTCTTCCCGAGGCGCCGCCCCAGGTGGAACCTCCGCTCGGGACGCCCGCGCCACAGCCGTCACCTGCCGGCGCCAGTCCGTCGAGTCCGCCGCCCGGTCAGGGCGGATTCTTCCGCTCCGATGATGCGGGCGCGACATGGACCCGCCTCTCGAACGATCCGGCGCTGTGGGGACGAGGCTGGTACTTCGAGAAAATCGCCGTCGATCCTACTGATGCGGAGACCGTTTACGTTCCGAACGTCGCGGTGAACAGAACGCGGGACGGTGGCATAACGTGGGACGTGTTGCGCGGATCGCCGGGCGGCGACGACTATCATCAGGCGTGGATCTACCCAGGCGATCCCAACACGATGATCGTCGCCAGCGACCAGGGCGCGATCATCACGCGCAACGCGCGCGCAAAAGATCCGCGCGATGTCACATGGACATCGTGGCTCAACCAACCCACCGCGCAGATCTATCACCTGTCGGTCGATTACCGGTTCCCCTACTGGGTCACGGGAGCGCAGCAGGACTCCGGCGCGATCGCGGTCCGCTCGCGCGGAAAATTCGCCGAGGTCTCGATGCACGACTGGGAGCCGATCGCGCCGGGAGGCGAGAGCGGATACACCGCCGGTGATCCGCTAAATCCCGGAATCGTCTACGGCGGTGATGGACAGCGCTGGGTTCTCGATACGAACATCCCCGTCGAGGGAACGACGTCGCCGAAATCTCCCGAGCCCGCGCGGGGCGACTGGACTCAACCGCTCGTCTTCTCGAGAGCAGCTCCTCGCTCGCTCTACTACGCGAACCAGTTCGTGTTCAAGACTACGGATGGAGCGAAGACCTGGAAGCAGATCAGTCCGGATCTCACTCGCGCGGAGATCGTAATTCCGCCGACGCTCGACGCGACCGCCGCCGCCGCGACCGACCGCAACGGAAAACGCGGAGTCGTGTACACGATCGGTCCATCTCCGTTGCGCGCTCCTCTCGTCTGGGCCGGCACGGACGACGGGCTCATCCACGTCACGCCCGACGATGGGCAAACATGGCAGAACGTCACTCCCAGCTCGATCGCACCGTGGAGCAGGGTGACGATGATCGAGGCGTCGCATTTCGATCCTGGCACCGCGTACGCGAGCGTCGACCGCCATCAGCTGCAGGATTTCGATCCCTACATTTACCGGACGCGCGATATGGGGCGGACGTGGCAGCTGATCACGAAAGGTCTCCCCGCCGGCGTGTATGTGCACGTGGTCAGGGAAGATCGTGAGCGCCGCGGATTGCTCGTGGCCGGCACCGAGCGCGGTTTTCACGTCTCGTTCGACGACGGCGACAACTGGCAGTCGCTCCAGCTCAACATGCCGGTGACCTCGATGCGGGACTGCGAGATATACGGGAACGATCTCATCGTCGCGACGCACGGACGTGGTTTCTGGATCATTGACGATATCAGCCCGCTGCGCCAGCTGAGCGATGCGGTGACGCGTGATGACGCGTATCTCTTCAAGCCGGCGGACGCGATCAATTTCATCGAAGGCACCGACAACGGAACGCCGCTCCAGAAGGACGAGCCGCGCTCGGAGAATCCACCGAACGGGGCGGCAATCGATTACTACCTGAAGAGAAGCGCGAGCGGGCCGGTAAAGCTCGAGATACTCGACGGTAACGGAGCGGTCATTTGGACGTTCACCAGCGACGCGCCTAATGCGAGCCCGGTCACGAGAGTAACGATTGAGCCGAATGCGCGGCCGGCACTTCCAAGAGTCTCGCCGCTGTGGCAGACGCGACCCCTGCCGCTACCCCTCACTGCGGGGATGCACCGCGTCGTCTGGAACCCTCTGCGCGAGCGACCCCGCGGCACTCCGCCCGCCGACGAGGGTGGTCCCCTCGACAGGCGTTACTCGGGGAATTTTACGGCAAAGCTCACCGTGAACGGGAAGGTTTACACCCAGCCGTTCACGGTGAAGCCCGATCCGAGAGCTAGAGCGGGATGAATTCCGCTCGATAGCAATTCTGCAGTTCAGCCGCCGCGCGTGCGCGTGACGTCGATGTTTCTTCCGCAGAACGTGCCGGTCACGTGGACGCTGTGAGCGGCTGGATCAAACACCGAGGTTACGTCGACATCGCAGGTGCCGGATCCGGTGGTGCCTCTGGTCCACGTGAAGCTCCCCTTGTGCGTCTGGGTCTGCAGACCTGACGGTCGCCACGCCACGAGATTGAACGTCGAGTGGTATGCGATGTTGGGATTGCCGTTCAGCGTTATGATGCTGGCATCCTTCGCTTCGAACGCGCAGGCTGCGTCAGTCCTGGTCGCGTTGGTCTCTATTGCGACATTCCCCGTCGCGCGGTCTGCGGTGCCAATCGTGGTTCCAGCTATCGTCACCTGACCACCCTTCGGACATCCCGCTGTGAGCGAAAACTGCCGGTTGATGGGGGTCGGTGCTGAGACACTGCTCGAGGAACCCTCCGGTACACTTACTGAGAACGAAGGACCAACGACGAATCCGCCGAACGCACTAGCCGACGCGTCGTCCATGTCGGCGGCCAATTTGGCGGCGTCGCCCGCGCTGATACCTGATTGCGGGCTAGTCGACGAATCGCATGCGGCAAGCGTGAGCAGCAGCCCGGCCGCGGTCAAAAGAATAGGACTCTTCATCATAGACAATGCACTCCTGTAGGATGGGAGGATCTGTGCTGATTAGACGGGGTCCTGGGACTCCCGTTAATACCGCTCCGGGGCGGGATTCGTGCCCGAATTTGAGTCATTAGCGCCTGAGCTCAGGTAACAAATGTTCCGCCCCGCCTCCCGCGCTAATGCGGTGAACAACCATCGCGCTGCGCGGCCGTTAGGTTGTACCGAGATCAGGCTTCCGCCCAAACCCTTCGATTCCATGACCGCCAATTCCAGTAGCTTCCGCGCGGCGTATCTCAGCATTCTGCCCGCGATCCTCGCCGCCTGCATGACCTCGCAAATCATTCCGAACGCGTCTCCACCTGCCTCATCCGCACAAGCCGTCGACGTACGAGTCGCCGCGCTGCACAAGCTGCTCGACGAGCAGTGGGAATACACCCTCCGCAACTCACCCGAGTTCGCGTCGATTTTGGGTGACAAGCGCTACAACGACCGGCTGAGCGATTTCTCGCAGGCAGCGATCGATCGCGACGCGGCGCAGACGAAAGTCTTTCTTCGCGAGTTCGAAGCTGTCGATGCAACGGGGTTCCCGGAGCAGGAGAAGCTCAATCGCGACCTGATGGTGCGAAACCTCCGTGAGTCCGTCGAGGCGCAGCAGTTCAGAGAGTGGGAGATGCCCGTCAATCAGATGAACGGACTCCACATCGAGCTGCCGCAGCTGATCACGTCGCTTTCCTTCGCGACCGTCAAGGACTACGACGACTATATCGCCCGATTGAAGCAGTTTCCCCGCGTGTTCGGCGAAGCGACCGTGCAGATGCGGAAGGGAATGGCGGAAGGACTGATGCCCCCGAAGATCCTCCTCGTGCAGGTGGTGACTCAGGCCGGGAACATCGCGGATCAGAAACCGGAAGACACTCCCTTCGCGATTCCGACTACTCATTTTCCGAAGGAGTTCTCCGCCGCGGACCAGCAGCGGCTGCGCGCCGGAATTCTTGCCGCCGTGCGCGACAGCGTGCTACCGAGCTACGCCAGATTCACGGCGTTCGTTCGCGACGAGTACGCGCCGCGTGGCCGCACCGACATTGGAACGTGGGCGCTCCCTGACGGTGCCGCGCGCTACGCATTTGCGGTCCGCCGTTCGACCACGACGAACATGACGCCCGACGAGATCCACCAGCTCGGACTGCGTGAGGTCGCGCGCATCGAGGAGGAGCAGCTCGCCATCGCAAAGAAGCTGGGCTTCCGCGATCTCAAGGCGTTCAGAGATTCGATTCCGAAGATACCGAGCCTGCACCCGAAATCGCGGCAGCAGATACTCGATGAATACAGGCACTACACCGATCAGATGTGGGCTCGGCTCCCCGAGCTGTTCGGGAGACTTCCCAAGGCGAAGCTCGAGATCCTTCCCGTGGAGGCATTCCGCGAGAAAGAGGGGTCCACCTCGTACAATCAGGGAACGCCGGATGGCTCGCGCCCGGGTCATGTGTTCGTAAACACGTACGACTACGCGAATCAGACGATAATCAACAACGAGTCGACCGCGTATCACGAGGGCGTGCCGGGCCATCACATGCAGGTCTCGATCGCGCAGGAATTGCCGGCACTTCCGCCATTCCGCCAGCAGGCCGGATACACCGCGTACGTCGAGGGCTGGGCGGTCTATTCGGAGCGACTCGGAAAGGAGATCGGATTCTACCAGAATCCGTACATCGATTATGGGCGGCTTGACGACGAGATGCTGCGCGCGATCCGCCTGGTGGTGGATACTGGAATCCACGACAAGCACTGGACGCGCGATCAGGTCGTCCAGTTCTTCCACGACCACTCGAGCCTGAATGAAGCGAACGTCCAGTCGGAGACCGATCGCTACATCGCGTGGCCGGCCCAGGCACTCGCTTATAAGGTAGGGCAGCTGACCTTCCTGAGACTCCGCGAGCAGGCGCGCCAGGCACTTGGTCCCCGGTTCGACATTCGCGCCTTCCACGACGAGCTGCTCGGCGCAGGAGCACTTCCGATGGATGTGCTGCAGGATCGAATTGGTCGATGGATCGCGGCACAGGGAACAGGGAGCCCAAACGGAGAATGATCAGATGAGAAAACGCGTCCTGACTGGATGTCTCCTCGCACTCGCCGCGTGTGGCGGTGATAGCACATCGCCCGATCCAGCGCAGGCCGCCGTCGGCACTTACGCGTTAACGCAGGTGAACGGCAAGAGCGTCCCCATGACGTATGCTCAGGACCCTCTTTTCACGGTCGAAATTCTGAATGGCACGATGACACTCAGATCTGATCTGTCGTATACCCAGGTGATCAATAGCAGAACGACATACAATGACGGGACGCCGACTCGAACGCAGACATATACGGAAAACGGCACGTTTGCCGTTTCTGGCGGCACTATCACTTTCACGATTCCGGCGAACGGCGCAAGTCCGGCGGTCTCATACGCCGGTGTCGCGGCCGATGGAGTAGTCACCTACACCCTCAACGGAGATACCAGCCGCTTTCAGCGGTAGCAGGGTCTGCGGGGCCCCGAAAAGCTCGCCCTTGAACTTTACTTCAACGCCCGCCTCAGAACGACACCGTCAATTCGCTCGGTCGGTTTGACGCCCGCGATCGCCGCCAGAGTCGGCGCCAGGTCGACGGTGCGCACGAACTCCGGGTACCGCCCGGCCCTAAACCACGTGCCATAGAAGACGAGCGGAACGTGAGAGTCGTAGTCGTAGGGTGATCCGTGCGATGCTGGTAGAGTGCCGAACAGCGTAAAAGGTGTCTGTGTGATCACCAGCTCGACGTTGCTCTGCCGCGGAAACTGATGCGACCATCTGCGCGTGATAGCGTCGTTGATCGTGTCCCCGCGCAACAGATCCTGGAAGCGATCCACCCTGCTGATTCCGGGCAGACTTCGCACCTGAGCGGCGAAGTTGGATAGCACACTGTCCAGTGTGGCGCTTCGACCCTTCAATGCGTTCCTGTCCGCGAGCACAGTCTGCCAGTCGAGGAAGACGAGATTCGTGTCGATGCCGGCGGCCGCAACCATATCGTGCAGTCGCCTCGCGAGCGCCGAGGCATCGACGCGCGTCGGAGTTGGCTTCACGGTCTTTGCGGCCAGCTCGGGAATCGTGCCCGCGGCATGGTCGGCGGTGAGAACTATCGCGATGCGGGAAGAGTCCCGGAGCTTGAACAACGAGTCAAAGAAAACTCCGAGGTTGCGATCGAGCCGGAGAATGTTGTCGTGCATCTCCCGCGAGTCGGGTCCGTAGGTGTGGCCGATGATATCGGTCCCGGAAAGCGAAACCGCCAGAACGTCTGTGCGCGATGGCTCGCCGAGTGAAAGCGCGGTCAGTCCATCGAGCGCGAGTGCGATCGTGGTCTCGTCCATCCATGGTGTGGCTGCTATCGCGGATGCCGCGGCAGTGCTGTCGCTCGGCATTGCGTGGGGGAACGTAAAATCCCGCCCGCCATGTTCCACACTGACACTGTCGGGTTCCTTGTACGCGCTGTCGGCCAAGAGGAGCGTCCAGCTTTTTCCCGCGGCCTGTTGTGGGAGCCTCCGCGCATTGAATCGATTAACCCAGTCGGGCAATGAATCCCGATAGTAGCGGCTGGTCGTGAAGCGACCGTCCGGATAGTACCAATAGACTTCGGTACGCGACCGTCCGACGGGGAGAATTGCTCCTCTGTCCTTCATCGAAACTGACAGTGTGCGCGAGCGCGGGTCCTTCGCGCGCAGCCAATCCACGAGCGTCGTTCCCTGAAAACGGAAAGGCGACGCGCCAGCGGCCGCGGGCAAACCGACAAGTGGTGAAGCGGCATCCACAACCCCTTCGCGGTTTGCCGTGATTCCGGTGGAGCGGGGGAAGCGTCCCGAGCCGAGCGTCGCATGTCCCGGCGCCGTCTCGGTTATTGCGTGGTCCTGGTGCGCGTTGGTGAACCAGGCGCCACCGCGCGCGAGGCGAGCGAGACCGCCGTGCAGCTGCGGACCGAACCGTTCCAGATAATCCGCCCGCATCTGGTCGACGGTGATCAGCACAATCAACGAAGGGGCAGGTGGGGGAAGGGCTTCCGCGGGTAGGGCGGAGGAGGCTGCAGACGGGGCGCCTGGTTTTTGGGATAGCGGGCGTCCGGCGACCGATTGGCAGCCGGCGTGGGCGTAAACAAAAAGAACAAGCAGTAGGCTGCGGACGAGTGGTTGCATACCCCGAATGATATCCGCTGGATTCGTTGCGGCAACTATGGCGCGAAACGCCGGCCACCCCGATATTCGAGCGCCCCCATTCCTGGAGACAGTCCCATGATGGCTGATCCTCCTCGCGCGCGCCAAGCGCGCGCGCCGCAAACGCGCACCAACGGCAACCTGCGCTTCGCGTTCACCCATCCTGGTGTGCTGCTTACAGCGATCGCCATCCCGCTTGGCTCGATGCACGGCCAGGAAGCGCTGAAACCGGAAGGAACCGGGAAGCTCGTAGCTGCGTCTCCTTTCTTCGAATCACAGGAGCCGCTCGAGGTCACGCTGACGACCAATATGGGGAAGATTCGGGGCGACAAACGCGAAAATCCTCCATGGCGTCCGGCAACGATCTCGTATACCGCGCCCGACGGGAGTCCTGTCACTATTCCGATCAAGGCTCGGACTCGAGGCATCTGGCGCCTGAGGATGTGCGACTTCCCGCCGCTGCGTCTCAACTTCGCGGGGGAGACATCGAAGGGAACGATCTTCCACAAGCTCGATAAGCCGAAGCTCGTGAGCTACTGTCAGGACAACGACATGTACGAGCAGTACATCATCCAGGAATACCAGCTGTACCGGATATATCAGCTGCTCACGCCTGTCAGCCACAAAGCGCGTCTCCTCAGGCTCGTCTACGCAGATAGCGGAAGCGGACGGATTCGCGCCAAGAGATACGGGTTCGTCATGGAGGAGCCCGGCGCCGTCGCATCACGGCTCGGAGGCAGAGTGATGGAGCAGAAGGGCGCGCAACCGGCGGATCTCGATGCTTTCCAGGACGCGCTGTTCGGAGTGTTCCAGTACATGATCGGCAACACGGATTTCTCCGTAGGCGGGCTTCACAATGTCGAGCTGCTCTTCACTGCGGACGGACTGGTGATGCCGATTGCCTACGACTTCGATTTTGCCGGCGCCGTGAACGCGCGCTACTCGGTTCCCGACTCTTCGCTGAAGATCCCAAACGTGCGGCAGCGGCTGTTCCGCGGTTTATGCGCTGATGCGGAGTCGTACGCGAAGGTTTTCGCGCTGTTCAAGGAAAAGAAGGCAGAGATCTACGCGCTCTACACCGATCCAATTGGTAAGCTCATGGATCGCGGAAGAGTGAGGGAGACCCTCAAATATTTCGATGAGTTCTATGAGACCATCGATAATCCCCGTCAGGCCAAGCGATCGATCATAGAGGCTTGCCTCGGGAGACGTTGAAGTCCGCAGCATCGCGGCCGACCCGACCATTGATTCACTACCTGGTCAACGGAGCGCATGGCACTAGCGTATTCAGGTTAGGCGGACCGCCGGGAATAAAGGTCCGAATCCCCTTCCCGGGATGGAAATTGGTAGCTCAGCAGCCGTCGGCAAATTTTCGGTTCGGTCTCGCGCGATACGGCCTGTCTCTCTTGGTGACCGCGATAGCGCTCGGCGCCACGCTCATTCTAAAACGCGACGGACCGACGCCGAGCTTTCTATTCTTCGTGCCGGCTGTCGCGATTTCGGCGTGGTACGGTGGGCCCGGCCCCGCTACTCTGGCGTGCACCCTGTCACTGCTGTTGATCGATCTGAATTTTCTGGCCCCCGGCGGATCGCTGAAGGTCGATCGCGTCGAAGCCCTCGAGATCATCGCGTTCGTGATTGTCGCGGCTACGATAATCGCGACGATGGAGGCGTTGCACCGCGCCCGAACGCTCGCCGAGTCCCGCTCCGCGGAGCTCAAACGGCTCAACGAGGAAGTTGGACGGAGTTACGACGCGGAG
>JBDTND010000015.1:0-26576 GCA_039933915.1 Gemmatimonadales bacterium
TCGGCCTGGGCGCGCTCACCGTCTTCGATGTGCTGCGCCTCGATGTAGCGCGCGGCCTGCGCAACGGACGATGGACGTTTTCCGTCGACATCGGAAAAGATTTCTGGAGCGTCCTCTAGCCGGGCGCTCCAGAACCAGGCGTGACTACAGCGATTTCAGGTACTCGACAAGATCGGCCTTTTGCTGCGCCGTGAGGCTCAGCGACCTCGCGACGTTGTACCGCTCCACCACGTCTGGAAGAGTGGCCGCGCTGCCGTCGTGGAAGTAAGGAGGATGTTGCCAGATACCGTGAAGCGGAGTGGTGCGCCACATCTTGGTGGCGCTCCGCATCGCGTATGTCGGATCGGTCGGTATCTCGGTCACCGCGTGCAGCCCCGCGTTTGCGTCGGTAAGAATGTCTCCAGCGTGGCAGCTCGAGCACTTGGCCTGTCCAACAAAGAGAGCGCTGCCTCGCGCGGCTGCCGCTGCATCGAATGACCCGGCCGGAGCTTTGGGGGCTTGGAGACTCAGCTGGTACGCCTGCAACCGATCGAGCAAGGGAGCGACCAGATCCGGCGATTGCCTTACATCGATGCCGAGGCGCGGCTCAGAAAAGTTTCCCTGTCCGTGCATCTGCGTGACCGCTACGTAACGGTTCCAGTATTTGGGATCCGGCCCATCGCCGGTGAACGTCACCGAGTGGATTCCCGACAGCCCATAGGCCGGCGGGATCACAGTTGGGTTGTTCTTGCCATCGAAGTTGTACCGTGGATCGAACTTCCCCGGGCCCCAGGAATTGTAGACCGCCTTCTGGGCGGCCGTCAGCGCGGGAGAAAGCGCGATGATGGCGCCCGGGTTGAGATCCCGGTTGGGCCAGCCGTCGAGCCGGGAGCCGATGCCCTTGGTGATCCGATCGTCGACTGTTGAATGACAGAGAGCGCACGTCGTTCCGAGACGGGTAATGTTGTTGTTCGCATCCACCGTCGCCCTGAGGCCCACGACCGCCCCGAGCTTGAGGAGCGTGACCGTCGTGGCCGGACTCCTGAGATCCACCTGGCCAGACTGAATGGCCTGCAGCACGGCGGCGGGAAGTGTGTCCGCGTCCACCTTGAGTCCAACCGACAACGCTGTGATCGGATCAACCGTCTGCACCACAGTGTTCATGTGCAGCGTGTCCGTCCAGAATTTCTCGTCACCGAAAGTGTTGTAACGGAAGATGTCTTTGCCGGCTGCGATATCGGCTGGTGAGGGCCCGGTTCCCCCGCCCCCGCAGGCGGAGATCAGTAGCAACGCAAGGAGCATCAGAAGCGGCGCGACGCTGGCAGCGCCCGAGTATTTGCGAGACCCTGAGCGGTCGCCCAGCGTAGCTGTCAACATTGGCGGGCCTTCTTGAAAAAGGGGAGCGCTAGGTGCCCGACGTCCTCACTGAATGCCGCGCACCGGATATTCCCACAATAATTCTTTGACGAATTATTTGCTCGCCAATTCCTCCGGAACTCGGTGAACTACATCCCCTGGGCGGCCAGCGACGGCTCATCCGGACCAATTACGGGAACGAACCGCCCCGGTAGGCGATTGCATCCGGCTCGGGCGCCGTTCGGGCCCTCCGGGTTAACCCCGTTATTGAACGCGGTGGGTCGTCGTCCTTCAACAGACGGGAATGCCGACTCCGACTGAACCCCGCCTCGATGGTCCATCATAAAAATTTGAAGGCAGCAGCTATGGCTTTACTCCCCGATCTTCGCCGGACATTCCTGACGCTTGTGACGCTCGCCACTTTGGCGGGCTGTGCGACCGCAACCAGAACCACTGCAGTCGGTAACGATTCCGTTTCTCGGTCCGGCGACACTGCACAGCCGGGAACACAAAGGAATGTGCTCGTCCGCGCGGACAGCGCGTACGAGGCCGGGGCATATCCGCTGGCCCAGGCGCTATATGAGGGGATAGTCGCGAGAGAATCGTCTCCCGCGTCAATTGCGATCTTTCGCCTCGCGACCCTGCGTTCGTGGGACGACCGCCTCGACGAGGCGGTAGCCCTCTATCGCCGCTACATAGCGCAGGAGCCGCGTGATGCGGAGGGACGTATTGCACTGGCGCGAACGCTCGCCTGGGGCGGTCATTACTCCACGGCCATCGCCACGTACGACTCGCTGATAGCCGGCAACCAGCGGACGCGCGACGCGACACTCGCACGCGCGCAAACCCTGGCTTGGTCCGGACGACTGGGAGAAGCTCTCGCTGTCTACAAGGTTTGGACGCGTGACCATCCCTCGGATCGCGAGGCATCCATGGACTACGCCCGCGCCCTCGCCTGGAACAACCAGATGGAGGAGGCTGAGGTGCTCTACACCGAGCTCGCCAGAACCGGCAACGCGACCGCGAAAAAGGGACTGGCTCGAGTGATCGGCTGGCGCGGCGACCTCCAGCGCAGCGAGCGGACATGGCGACAGGTGCTCGACACCGACCCTGCCGATCCTGAGGCTCTGACCGGGCTTGCCCAGGTTCTGAGCTGGCAGGGCCGCCAGAACGACGCTGAGACGGCGCTCCAGCAGGCTCTGCGCGCCAATCCAACTTATGGCGATGCGCGGGCACTTCTGCGCGAGGTGCGGGCCGATCTGAGGCCGAGCGTGACGATCACCGGGGTTGGCATCAACGACAGTGACAACAATCGGTCTACAGTCCTAATGCTCGACTATGTCGCTCGCGCCTTGTGGAACGGTTCAATAGGTGGGAGATACACCGGACGCAGCGCGAATTTCTCGGCGATCGACTCCCGTGCAGACGCGGTTAGTTTGTTCGGCGTCTGGCAGCCCGCTGGAAGTTCGTGGAAGCTCCGCGCGGATGGTGGCATCACGCGCCACTCGTCCACTTTCGTTCCGATAACGTCCAGGCAACGGACCATCGGCAGTGGCGGCCTGCGCGTTTCCGGCAATGTTGGACGCTCGCTAATCGTTGGACTCAGCGGCTCACGGGCGCCATTCGACGAGACGGCGCTCCTTATTGCTAACGGTGTTGTCAGCTCCGAGCTCGCGGGCGAAGCACGGATCGCCTTGCCGGCGCACCTCGCACTGTCAGGCGCGGCGAGCCGCGCCCGACTGACCGGCGGAACCGGCGAAAACGCACGCAACGCATTTTCCTCGACCCTGCGTTGGAGCAACGATCGACGCTGGAGCCTTGCGGTGGGCGCCCGTCAATTCGGCTACGACACCACATCAGCCGGCGATGGGTATTTTGCTCCGCACCGGTACACTCTGGTTGAGGCAGGCGGACGTGCGCACGTCGGCGGCAATCTCGGGTGGAACGGAGATGCCGATGTCGGGCTGGGCAGCCAGAGCATCGAGCTCTTTGGCTCGAAGGCAGGATCCCGACTCGCCGAGCGCGCCGCGCTGACGTTCGGATATCGCTTCGATCCCGCTCGTGAAGTCAGCGCATCCGGTGGCTATGCGAACGTGGCGGCACCGGGTCAGAGCACTGGTAGCGAGTACAAGTGGTACACATTTTCACTCAGGGCGCGACTGGGCTTCTAGCCAGGCGCTCTACCCCTCGGCGCTAGCGGGCCGAGGGATGCTCGGGAATGTCGGCGAAGGCGCGTTGCATCGCGGTAAAGACCGGCTTGACCTCTGAATACCAATGCGGACTTTCCCACGGTGCCCAGGTCCAGGCAGGGGGCATGGCGAATTTCGACGTGCTAACGCCGCGCGGCAGCGCATCGCCGCCTTCGGCTGGCTTGGACGGATCGTAACTTTCGGCGACGAACCGAAACCCGTCCGTCTTCGCGCTCGTAACGTTGCCGGCTGTGTTAATGCCAGTGAGCACACTCCTGGTCGAAGGATCCACCAGCTGGAGCATCCCCCACGGCAGCCTTACTTCGATGACGCCCGTAGTGGTGTCCGCATACCAATCAGCGAGAGAGTTGGTCGTCTCCCGCGTAAAAAGCAGGCGATTTCGGTTGTAGCTCTTCGCCGGATAGATCCTGCCGTCTCGTCCAATGCGCCGGCGATTAGGAACGACCACGACCGAATCCCAGACCCCGCTATCGTTGGCGACGGTTCGGGAGGTAGGGTTATAGACGTACTGGGTCGCGGGTGGCTTGCTGCCCGGAATGAGTACGCCTTTGTACGGGTTGTACGGGTGATCCACGAGCAGTTGGCTATCGTTGGGTCCTCCGAGTTCGAGCACGAACTCGAGACCGACTGGCGCGCTCGATCCGGTATGCGGAAGGCGGGTGTCGCCCAGAGCGGGCTGGTAGGTATCGATACCGATCTGGTAACGCGCTTGCGACCAATCGATGCGGCCGACATCGAGGCGAAGATACAAATACGCTTCATCCTGCGCGACGCGCAGTGATTTCAGCTGGAGCGGCGTCGCAATGCCCGAGCGTGTTCCCGCAGCTGCGTACAGGACTGGCCGGCCGCGCCAATCCGTGGAGTCACCATCTATCGTGATTCTCGATGCCTTGGTCCCCGCGCGCATCGCGATCACCCCGTAGCTCTCTTCAGCATCGAGTGGGTTGAGCCAGAGGCGTTTTCGATCCGGGGGGAACTCGAAGTCAGTGACGATCCAGCTCTTCTTGAACCATTCGTCGATAAGAGCGAAGAGTCCTGCTCCCGCCGCTCCAGCTGCGTAGATATCTCGCGTAAGCCTTGCGTCGACGACCGCCTGCTCTGTCTCTGAGTGGCCGCCGTGGTTCCAGCCCTGCGGCTGAAAGTGGCCAATGCCGCGAGCGGACGGCACGCCGTACTCGCTGATGACGACGGGCATCTCCCCATGATGCGCGACGAGCGCGCTGAGGTAGCCGAAGTAATTGCTCGGACCGTCCGGCGACCGCGCCTGCGAGTATCCGGGATCAACGAGCAGAAAATCCGGATAGTATGGATAAGCGTGGTATGACGCGAAGACGCCGGCCGGGAACGCACCGGTGGGGTGCATCTTCATTGCGTCGAGTCCGACCGTGTCGTTGTCGTACTCCTTTGGCAGCTCCACGAACTTTTCGCCGCGCTTTCGCAAAAGGACGAGCTCCTGCGCCTTCGTGGCTTCCGTCGGATGCGTCAGCGGGTCGAGCGTGGGCCAGTTCGTGTACGCGATGGGGCGCTGCGCATTGTATCGCTGCATCTCGAAGGTCAGGAGAAAGTCGCATTGTTCAGCGAGCCACGCTTCGAGCGCATTCCCCCGCGGCAGCGTGACATAGGTACCGGAATAGCTCGTTCGGTCTGGCCGGTTTGCGTTATACGCCACGACGGAGTAGGGCTCCCACTCACGCCCAATGATGTAGCCCAGGGTCCACTGCGCCACGTCCGCGCGATAGCTGCCGCTCGCGTGACCCGGTGAGGCCGGTATGGTTGCGTCGCCGTGAAGCAGCGACACTACACGCCGAATCTCTCCCTGAAACTGTCCGAGCCAGCGCGGGTCGTCGTACTTCTCTTCTTTTTTCCCCGGCGGCACCTCGGTCCAAGCGCCGTGAATCAACCAGAGCGGCTTCCCGGGGTGCGCGAGATTCCAGCTTCGCAACGCGGCATAGAAATGAGGCGGGTGAATCGTATATACGCGAATCGTGTTCGCGCCCATTTCCGCTATGAACGCGATCCATCGCTCGTAGGTGCTGTCGTCGGGCGGAAACTCGGAAGGGTGTTTTCCCGGCAGAGCAGCGCCGAGGTTGACCGCCTTGATCCACATGGGAGACCAGCGTCCCGCGTTATCGCGAACTTCGAATATGCGTCGTCCTGTCCTGGCGACGATCGTGGTGTTTGCCGGCCGCGGTTGCGTGGTGGGAGCGATGTCCCGAATCGGTCCCCGGATCATCGTCAGGTACGAAAGCGCGGTCGAATCACGGGGAACGATTCGCAGCGCGCGCTCGAAACTTCGTCGCGCGGCGGTGAGATCTCCTGACCTGTACGCGGCCATGCCGGCTCCGGCAGCCGCGTCATACGACGTCGAATCCGCGAGAACCGCGCGTTGAAATAGCGTGCGCGCTTCCGCCACGCGTCCCTGACGCATGACGGTGTATCCCGCGCCGGTGAGTGCTCCGGCGTCGGCGGGGCATAATGCCAGCGCGCGCTTGAATTCGGTTTCGGCGCTCGGGATTTCGCCTCTGCGATATGCTTCCCAGCCCCGATTCACTGCCTGCCCAAACGCAGGCTTCGATCGACACGCAACCTGTTCCTGTGCGCCAGCGGGAGCCGCCACTATACACAACGCCAGCCAGCCGGACCGGAGTAAAAGTCGGCCCCTACCGCGCGTTTGTCCCCGCTCCTGCATCGAAGACAGATATCATAGGGCTCGAGCCTTGGCAACCGCGCAGGGTGCGATTCCGCGAGAACTGATTCGGTCACGAAACGCAGGATCGACGCTTCTACCTTGAGCCGTGACCTGCACTACGGATCCCGCGATGAGAGATCGGTGGCTCCTGCCAATCCTGAGAGAGTTGCTGCCAACCGACTCGCTCCAGTCTCTCGAGTCGAAATCGGGCGCGAGCTATTGGCAGCGGGCGGTGGACGAAGCGCTCCTGACGGACGAGGCAATCATCCACGCCCTGTCCATGCGTACCGGTTTTGGAATTGCGACCGGGCTTCTGGTGAGTTCACAGGCGCGCGACAAGGTTCCGGAGCGCCTCGCCCGGCGGTTCGAGATTCTTCCACTCGCGCTCTCGGATTCGGTCCTCGATATCGCGACGGCCAGCCCCTACGATCTCGATTGCGAAAAAACTCTCGCTTTCGCGACCGGCCGCACGGTGCGGATGTCCCTGGCACCTCCGCACCGAATCCTGGAGCGGATCGAAGAGGTTTACGCGCCGGTGGAGCGCGTCAGCAAACTGCTGAACCGGGCGGGGGCTGGAGGCCTGCAGCCGGTCATCGAGGAGGCCGACGCGGCCGAGCCCGAGCTCGACGACAAGCAGGCGGAGCGGCCGGTGATCAAGCTCGTAGACCACATAGTCGCCGAAGGAATCGGCGCGGGGGCGAGCGACATCCATCTGGAGGCGGGCGAGACCGGGATCGCGGTGCGCTATCGCATCGACGGAATGCTGAAGGAAGCAATGGTTCTTCCCAAAGCGGTCGGCGTCCCACTGGTGTCGCGAATAAAGATCATGTCGCAAATGGATATTGCCGACAGGCTCCGTCCGCAGGGAGGCCGCGCACGTGTTGCCATCAACGGCTCCCGCGTGGACCTTCGCGTCTCTACGTTGCCGGCATCGCATGGAGAAAAGGTCGTGATTCGGATACTCGACCAACGATCGGCGCTCCGCTCCGTCGGGTCGTTGGGTCTGGATCCGGTCGACGGCCCGCGGATGCGGAAGCTGCTTGATGTGCGCGAGGGCCTGATTCTGGTCACCGGCCCGACCGGATCCGGGAAAACGACAACGCTCTACGCCGCGCTTCGCTTGCTGCAGCACCGCGGCGTGAACATCATCACGGTGGAAGACCCCGTTGAATATCGCATTCCCGGAATCGTGCAGGTGCAGATTCACGAGAAGGCGGGTCTCACATTCGCGTCCGCGCTAAGGTCCGTGCTCAGACAAGATCCCGACGTCGTTCTCATCGGAGAGATACGGGATCGCGAGACGGCGGCAATCGCCATTCAGGCTTCGCTCACGGGTCACCTGGTTTTCGCGACCCTGCACACGAATGATGCATGCAGCTCGATCATCCGTCTCACAGACTTGGGCGTCGATTCGGGAAAACTCGCCGGCGCTCTCAAAGGCATCGTGGCGCAGCGACTGATTCGAAGATTGTGCAGCACCTGCAAGATGGTCGCGAACGCCGGTGTGCCGAGGCGGCTCGTCGGCTCGATCCCCGAAGACTCGATGATCTATGTGCCCGCCGGCTGCGTCGAGTGTTCGATGTCCGGCTACTCGGGACGCGTGGCGGTCACTGAGGTCCTCGTGACGACGCCTGAGCTGGAGCGCGCGATTGCAGCGAACGATCCGCCGGAGCGCCTGCTTTCCGCGGCGCGCAATTCCGGAACGCGGTCGCTCTGGGCGTGCGGTTGTGCCCAGCTCGTCTCGGGCAACACGAGCGCGCAGGAGCTCTTGCGCGTCCTGGAGCCCGAAGGCGCGCGTTCCGATACGCGCGAGTCCGGCACAGGCTATGATCTAGCTAAGCCCATCATTTACGAGAGACGCGTGAAGAAAGGCGAGACGAAGATCGTACCAGGTGTCGTGGAACTGTATGTCATCCGCCACAACGGCGGTGACTGGCGGGTGCTTGTGCTCCAGCGTTCACCAGAAGCGTCAAGACCCGGGTCGTGGGAGCTCGTATATGGGAAGATCGACGCGGGAGAGCGCCCGGAGCACGCGGCCGTCCGCGAGCTGCGCGAAGAAACGGGACTCGATGTCAAAGCGCTTTACAACGTCACCGTGAACAGCTTCTATCTGCACACCATCCAAACCATTCAGATGTCGATCGTCTTTGCCGCGTTCGTCGGAGATGATTCGGAGGTAACTCTCGGAGAGGAGCACCAGCGATACGAATGGCTGAGCGTCGACGAGGCGTGCGATCGATTCACATGGCCGAGAGCGGCGCGCGGGCTTAGAGACGTGCGGCATCTGTTGGCCAAGGGTGACGCAGGGCCGGCCGAGGATGCGCTCCGAATCATTTGAGATCGGAAAGGGCGATCAGCGGGTAGCGGGTAGTCGTCCGTTGACCTTGCCGTTAGCTACCGCGGCCGGACAGTCGTGAGATTCTCCTGCCCAACCGGTGCGTTTGGCTTGACCCGAACGCTCTTCGCCGGAATCCCGACATAAACGTGGTATGGCCGCACATCCTTTGTCGCGACCGCCATCGCCCCAACCATCGCCTGCTCGGCAACGTGAACCCCCGCGAGCACCGTCGCGTGGTACGTGATCCTGACTCCGTCATCGAGCCGCGTCATCGCATCCGTAACGTCGCGCTGGTCGACGATGCTGTGAGTGTGACTGTAGATGTTGGCGAAATCGCTGATCGAAACGTTGTTGCCGAGCGAGATGCCGCCGCGATCATCGAGCAGCACGTAACGGTGGACGACGACGTTGTCGCCGACCTCCAGGTTGTAGCCGAACGAGAACTCGACAAACTGAAACGCTTTGAAATTCTCGCCGCACCGCTTGAAGATGTGCGGCGCAAGAAGTCGTCTCAGCTGAACTCCGAGCTCGACGTTCTGCCCGCCCAGCGGCGTCCGGTCGAACGAATACCAGAGCCAGAGCAGCGGCTTCACCTTCTGAAACCGCGCGTCATCACATTCGGCGTAGTACTCGGGCTCGAGCGTTACATTGCGCGGATCGAGCGATGCGAGGGCCAGGCGTGTCGCCATCGGCAGCTTGGCATCTTCGACCGCCGTCTCCCAGTTCGACGCGAACTGAGGATACGCGATCTCGCACAGCGTTCGGCGGCACAGTAGTGCCCGGTCGCCGCCTGACTTCAGCTCGGCACCGATTTTCTCGAGCCACGGCGTTGCAATTCCAGTACACGGTAGCGCGGGGAGCTTGCGGAGCGGATAGATCGCCATGTCTGGAAAGGTGTCCTTTGCGCCCCGGAAAAACCAGCTACTGTGTGGGATGCGAGGCGCGCGCGCGAACGAGCGCCCTCTCCCGCTCGATCCGCGTCAGGATCTGCTCCCAGCTGTCGTCGCGCACATTCTGGAAAGTGACGGTCAGCGGCTGATCGAGATCGACCGATTCATCGAAGAGATAGATCGCGCTCTGCGTTTCACGCTGTCTCAGTCGCTGTTCTCCGAATCCGGAGCTTAGCGGCAGCACCTCGAGCGCCCGAAAATCGCGACCGCTGCTGGTGATGACGAGCTCCATCGGGCTGAAGTGGACATCCGGCTGGACACCGTAGAACGAGACGTACCAGAGATCCGGCGCCCTTCCGCCGGTGCGTCGCGTAACCGCCGAAATCGCCTGCTTGTTGCTCTCCTGCAGCTCGCGCAGCGCACGGTACGAGTCGGGCGTGAGCAGCCGGATGAGATTTTCGTCAAGCGGTATTGCGCGCACGATCAAACCCTGGAGCTCCAGCCTGATAGCGACATCGTCCTGACGAAGCGTTCCGAATCCCACCGGTACGCTGCCCCGCCCGGTAGTGTCCTCGGAGATTGGCGCGAGACCGCCGGACTGCCCGGCAGCCGTTGGAGCTCCGCCGGCACATCCGGTGACTACCACGACCGACGCGGCTGCGCACAGTGTCCGGCGGAGGCTCACTCTGTGGGCGCCCCCGGAGCTGCTTCAAGCAGGTCTGTGATAGCCTCCAGCAGCTCGACTCGGCCTTCACCAGAATGGGCGCTGAACGGAATTACCTGCTCGCTCTCGAGCAACAGACCGCGCGTGATCGCCGCGACTCTGTCGCGTGCGGCTACCTTGCTCAGCTTGTCCGTCTTGGTCAGCGCCACTATCGTCGGCACCCCCACCTCGGCCAAAAAGTCCAGCATTGCCCGGTCATCATCGCTCGGCTCCCGGCGAATGTCCAGCAGCAAGACCATACCCCGCAGCTGCGTCGTCCGTTTCAGGTAGCTCTCGATGAGTGGTTTCCACTCGGATTTCCTCTCCTTGGAGATGCGGGCGTACCCGTACCCTGGAAGGTCCACGAGGACGAAGCCGTTGTTGATCCGGAAGAAATTGATCTCACGTGTGCGGCCCGGCGTCCGGCTGACACGCGCGAACGATTTCCGACGGACGAGAGAGTTGAGAAGGGAAGATTTGCCGACGTTCGAACGCCCGGCGAACGCCACTTCGGGCAGAGAAGAGTCAGGCCGCCAGCCATGCCTTTCGGCCATTCCCCCAAGAAACTCCACGTTCCGGATGACCAGCCTTTCGGTGGATGCGCCCGGGTCCTTCGACATCTAGTGGGTTACTGAATCGTAGAGTGCTTCGCCGGAGCCGGCCGTCGCCGCCGGCTGCGGCCGGAGTGCTATCGCCAGCACCTCGTCCATCGTCTTCACCGGATGGAATCGGACAGTGGTCCGAACTTCTTCGGGGAGCTCCTCGACGTCTCGCGCGTTGCCGTGCGGGATGATGACATCCGACACCTTGTTCCGGTGAGCCGCGACCGACTTCTCCTTCAGACCTCCGATCGGCAGCACGCGGCCGCGAAGCGTGATCTCCCCGGTCATCGCGACATCTCCGCGCACCGGAACGCCGGTGAGCGCACTGATGACCGCCGTTGCGATCGCTATTCCGGCTGAAGGGCCATCCTTCGGAGTCGCTCCCGCCGGCATGTGGATGTGGATGTCCCTCGTGCGGTAGAACTCGGACTCGATCCCCAGCGCGCGCGCGCGGGCGCGCGCATACGAGAGAGCAGCGCTGGCAGATTCCTTCATGACGTCGCCAAGCGTTCCAGTGAGCTGAACTTTGCCGCGGCCTTTGACGACGCTCACTTCGATCTCCAGGACCTCGCCGCCCGCCGATGTATAGGCAAGCCCCGAGGCGACTCCGACCTTGTCCTCCAGTGACGCATCGTCGGGATCGAACGGCGGCGCTCCGAGCAGCTCGTTGAGATCTTTGACGGCGACGGTCTGCTTGCCGTCCCCGGCGCCGGTCGCCACTTCGGCGCGCTTGCGGGCAAGCTTCCGGGCTACGCGCGCGATGCGGCGCTCCAGCTCGCGCACGCCGGCCTCGCGCGTGTAACCGCGCATTATCGCCATCAGCACGTCTGGCTCCAGAGCGACTTCGTCGCGCTTCAGGCCGTTTGCTTCGATCTGCCTCGGCACCAGGTACTGCCTGGCGATGGCGAGCTTCTCGTGATCGAGATACCCCGCGATGCGAAGGATCTCCATGCGGTCGCGCAGCGCCTCGGGAATTCCCGACAACGAGTTCGCGGTGGTGATGAACAGTACCTGAGAGAGGTCGTAGTCGACCTCGAGGTAGTTGTCGTTGAAGCTCGTGTTCTGCTCCGGATCGAGGACCTCGAGGAGAGCCGCCGCCGGGTCGCCACGGAAGTCTTGTCCGAGTTTGTCGACTTCGTCGAGGAGAATCACCGGGTTCACGACTTCCGCGCGCCGCATCGCCTGGATGATCCGGCCCGGCATCGAGCCGATGTAGGTTCGGCGATGTCCGCGAATCTCGGCCTCGTCCCGCACGCCGCCCAGTGCCATGCGCACGAACTTCCTGCCGAGCGCACGCGCTATCGACCGGCCCAGCGATGTCTTGCCGACGCCAGGAGGGCCGACGAGGCACAGGATCTGTCCGTCCAGACGTCCGACGAGAGACAGCACAGCGATGAAATCGAGGATTCTGTCCTTGACCTCGTCGAGGCCGTAGTGATCCGCGTCCAGAATCGCTCTCGCGTGCGGAACGTCGAGCACTTCGTCGGAGCGCTCCGTCCATGGGATCGACAGGATCCAGTCGACGAAATTTCGCGCGACCGTGAACTCCGGAGACATCGGCGGCATCCGGCGCAGCTTTCGCAGCTCGCGGAGCGTTCTTTCTTCGACGACAGATGGCAGCGTTTTCTTCCGGATCTGCGCCTCGAGCTCGGCGAAATCATCGTTGTCTTCTTCGCCCAGCTCGCGGTGGATTACCCGCAGCTGTTCCTGGAGATAGAACTCGCGCTGGTTCTGGAACATCGCGCCGCGAACATCGTCGTCGATCTTGCGCTCGAGACGCAGCAGGTCGATCTCACCGGACAGCAATTCCCCCAGCATCTCGAGCAGACCCCGGAGACTGTCTGCCTCTAGCAGCGATTGCCGCAGCTCGAACCGCACCGCGACGTGGGCTGCAACTCCAAATGCCTGACGCTCAGCCGAGTCCGTGCTCTGGATGATCGAGACGATTTCGGCGGGGATGCGACGGTGGAGGCTTACATATTCTTCGAACGAATTGAGGACGCGACGGCTCAGGGCCTCGGTCTCCGCAACTTCCTCGGGGCCTGGTCCCTCGAAGGGCAGGGGCGCCGCAGCTGCGCGAAGAACAGGGCCGGCCGGGATGTAGCGCGTAACTCGCGCCCGCGCGATTCCCTCGACGAGAACGCGCGTCGTGCCCGTCGGAAGCTTGGAGACCTGAACCACCCGTCCGATGACACCCGTGCGGTGAAGATCGGCGGCGGCGGGCTCCTGCTTCTCGCCGTCGCGCTGCGCCACCAGCAGGATGATTTTGTCTTCCGCCAGCGCCGCGTCGATCGCGGCCAGCGAAGCGGGACGGCCCACCAGAAGCGGGATGACTACATAGGGGAAAATGACAACATCCCGAAGCGGAAGGACCGGTATGCGGTCCGACGTCGGGATGCTTTCGTTATCGCGCTGAAAAGTCTGTGGCAAGGGTGGTGCTTAAGCTTCCTTTTTGCGTCTGATCGGCGAGATCTCGAGCAGCGGCTGCGTGCCGTTGGTGATGCACGATTCGGTCACCTTGACCTCGACCACATCCTCTCTGCCCGGAAGGTCGAACATCACTTCCATGAGAACCTCTTCGAGGATGGCGCGGAGGCCGCGGGCACCGGTGCCACGCTTGAGCGCTTTGGTGGCAATTGCTACCAGCGCCCCCTCGTCGAACGTGATCTTTACATCCTCGAGGCCGAACAGTTTCGCGTACTGCTTGGTGAGAGCGTTCTTCGGCTCCTTGAGGATCCGGACAAGCGCTTCTTCATCCAGACCTTCGAGCGCTACCGTGACCGGCAGACGGCCGACGAGCTCGGGAATCAAACCATACCGGAGCAGATCGTCCGGCTCGACTTCGCTGAACATCTTGGTCTGCGCCAGCTTCTTGTCACGGATGGCAGCACCGTTGAACCCGATCTGACGGCGTCCGGTGCGCGACTCGATGATCTTCTCGAGTCCGTCAAAGGCGCCTCCGCAAATGAAGAGAATGTCCTTCGTGTTGAGCTGGATATACTCCTGCTGGGGATGCTTGCGTCCGCCCTGCGGCGGAACGGAGGCAACGGTTCCCTCGATGATCTTGAGAAGTGCCTGCTGCACGCCCTCGCCCGACACGTCGCGTGTGATGCTGGGGTTCTCCGACTTCCGCGCGATTTTGTCGATTTCGTCGATATAGACAATGCCGCGCTCGCATTCGGCGACATTGAAATCACCGGCCTGGAGCAGCCTCACGAGAATGTTCTCCACGTCCTCGCCGACGTAGCCGGCTTCAGTGAGCGTGGTCGCGTCAGCGATCGTGAAGGGGACGTCCAGGATCCTGGCCAGCGTCCGGGCGAGAAGAGTCTTGCCTACGCCGGTGGGTCCGATCAGCAGAATGTTGGATTTGTCGAGCTCGACGTCGTCGTCCTTCAGTGACGTGGAGTTGATCCGTTTGTAATGATTGTAAACGGAGACTGCAAGTGCCTTCTTCGCCTGCTCCTGCCCGATCACGTACTGGTCCAGAACGTCCTTTATTTCCTGAGGCGAGGGAACCTGCGTTATAGCCTCAGCTACCTCCCGTTCCTCATCCTCCGCCAGAATCTCATTGCAAAGAGCAATGCACTCGTTGCAGATGTAAACCGACGGTCCGGAAATGAACTTCCGGACGGAGTCTTTCGATTTTCCGCAGAACGAGCAGCGAAGGTGTTTCTCTTGAGACATTGATCAACGGGAGAAAGGGGACCGCCGGCGAAGGTGCCGCCTGACTTAAGATACCTAACAGCGGGCTCTGAAACGGTCAAGCAATGAATCCGTTAGCAGACTCGTGAAGAATTTCACAAGTAACAGTGGGTGAGTTAAGCCTGTTTGAGAGCCTCTCCGCTGGCTTTGAGTGCTTCTTCCATCTCGCCGCGGTAGGAAATCACGTTGTCGATGAGGCCGTATTCCTTTGCTTCGTCGGCCGACATGAACCGGTCCCGGTCGGTGTCCCGCTCGATCCGCTCCACCGGCTGGCCGGTGTGCTTTGCCATGAGCTTGTTCATTTGCGACCGCAGGTGGAGGATCTCCCTCGCCTGGATCTCGATGTCCGATGCCGTTCCGCCGCCACCGCCCTGCGACGGCTGGTGGATCATGATGCGCGCGTGCGGCAGCGCCGATCTCTTTCCGGGACGTCCGGCTGAGAGAAGGAACGCTCCCATGCTCGCGGCGAGGCCCATGCAGTTGGTGTTAACGGGCGACTTGAGGAACTGCATCGTGTCGTAGATCGCCAGTCCAGCCGAGACGCTGCCGCCCGGCGAATTGATGTAGATGTGGATGTCCCGCTCGGGATTGTCCGACTCGAGGAAGAGGAGCTGCGCGATCACGATGTTCGCCACGTCGTCGTTGATCGGCGTGCCGAGAAAGATGATCCGGTCCATGAGAAGCCGGGAGAAAACATCGTAGGTGCGCTCGCCGCGGCTCGAGCGTTCGATGACGTACGGGGTGTAGATCGTCGGCATGGGCTCTTCTTCGTCTCGGTTAGGCATTAGTCGATACATCGTTTTGGTCAAGCAGCCACTTGAAAACCTTGTCCTCGGTGATGCTGCGCTCCATTTCCTTCAGGCGCCCGCTTTTCTCGAGCTGGGCGTAGATCTGGCCGGGGTTAGCGCCCTTCTTCTCGGCTTGCTCGGCAATCCGGTCGTCCAGGTCCTTTTCCGTCGCGGCCAGTCCTTCCTTCTCTGCGATCGTCTCGATCACCAGATCGCGTCTGATCTGACGCTCGGCCATTGAGCGGAATTCCCCGGCAAACTTTTCACGCTCGCCCTCGGGAACCTGATAGGCTTCCGCGTAGTTCTGGACGAACTGCTGGACCCAGCTCTTCGGAACGTCAAAGGCGTTCGCGGAGATGATCTGGTCGATCAGCTGCTGTCGCACGTTCGCATCGATCTCATGCTCGGCGTGGCGCTCCATGTCAGATCGGACCGTCTGCCTCAGCGCGTCGAGAGACTCGAAGTCGCCGACCTCGCGCGCGAGGGCGTCGTCCAGCGGCGGCGCCGACTTGCGCTTCACTTCATTGATGGTTATCCGAACCGTCTTGGTCTGGCCTCTTTGCGCTTCGTCTGGAAAGTCATCAGGCCATTTCACCGGTCTCTCGACGGTTTCGCCTGGCGCTGCTTCCATGATCAGCTCTTCGATGCCCGGAATCGCCTGACCCGCTCCCAGCACGAGGGGATAGCTCTTACCCTCGCTCGCCTCGGCGCCGGGCGCGGCGGTGGCCAGCTGGACATTCACCATGTCTCCCGGCATCGGCTTTTCGGCGACGGGTGTCCAGGTGGCTTTCTCGTCGCGAATCTGCTCGAGCTGCTGGTTGAGCTGCTCGTCGGTGATCGTAGCCGCCGGCCGCTGGACGCGGAATCCGTTGGTCCGGGCGAGCTCGATGGTTGGGCGCACCTCGAGGTGCAGTTCGAACGTGAGCGGCTTGCCTTCCTCGAATTTGAGATCGTGGATGTGCGGCTGAGCCGCGACCTTTATGCTCTCTTTTTCGATGAATTCCTGGTACGCTTCGCGGACAAGCGTCTCCAGAGCTTCCTGCCGGATAGCCTCTCCGAACTTTTTGCGAACTACAGTCGCCGGTGCCTTGCCGGGTCTGAACCCGGGAAGCCTCACGGTCGAGGCATACCTGCGGGCCGCTTTCTCCTCAGCGTCCTTGACAGCCTCAGCGGGCACCGATACCTGGATGTGGCGCTCGACCCCCTCGGATGCACGCGGCGTGAACTCTATCTTCATGTCCGGAATATAACAGCGGCGCAAAGCCCACACCTCGTTTCGATCTGGCTGAAATCCTGCCAATGCCAAGGATGACTCCGACTCCCGGGACTCTCTTATAACACAGCTCGCTACCGCGATTGGAAAGGCCCGGATAGGCTTGGGCGTCCTCTCACCTGACGATCACTGGCTCGACGCCAATGAGCGGCTTTGCGAGCTGCTAGGCTATTCGCGTGAGGAGTTGCTCTCGCTCGCACGTCGGGATACCACGCACCATGACGACTTTGACGCCGAAGGTGATGAACTGGCCAAGGTTCGCCGAGGCGAGACTCTGTCCGTGCACCTCGAGGAGATGTACCGCAGGCGCGACGGGACCCCCCTCTGGGTAACCGTCACCGCCGGACTAGCCGACGCTGGTAAAATCGCCAACCCCGAATTGTTGATTGCGGTGACGGACCTCACTGCCCGACGTGAGTTGCAGCGCGGCCTGAGCGTTCAGCATATCGTCAGTCGCGTCATCGCCAGATCTCAGTCTCCTTCTGACACCATCGCCGCAACGCTGTCCGCGGTCGGAACGGCACTTCGCTGGCCCTACGCGGCATATTGGGAGATTGATCGCATCGAGGCGTTTCTGCGGCCGGCGCAAACATGGACTCGGGCAGATCGGCCCGCCGACGAATTCGACGCGATGACGCGGCGCACCGTCTTCAAGGAAGGGGACGGGGTTCCCGGGCGCACCTGGGCGCGACGGCAGCCTTTTTGGGAAAGCGACCTCACCGCGTCCGACGCGTATCCCCGACGCGAGGCCGCCAGCCGGGACGGCTTGCACTCGGCATTCGCGTTTCCGGTGCACACCTCCGAAACATTCTTCGGAGTGATGGAATTCTTCGGCGAGGACGTGCTTCCACCCGATCCCACCCTTCTCGATGCGGCCGAAGGAGTGGGATACCAGCTTGGGGAATTCCTGGATCGCTCCCGCGCTTTGGTCGCGGAGCACGACAGTGAAGTGCGCAAAGCCTCAATTCTCGACACCGCGCTCGATTGCATTATCACCAGCAATCACCTCGGCATAATCACCGAGTTCAATCCCGCTGCCGTAACAACCTTCGGCTACTCGAAAGAAGAGGTGATCGGCCGGCAGATGGTGGATCTCATCATTCCCCCGGCGCACAGGGAGGCGCATCTCCGCGGGATGGCGCGATACCTGGCCACTGGCGAAGCACACGTCCTCGGACGCCGTATTGAGATTGGCGCGATGCGATCGGACGGCTCGGTTTTTCCCGTCGAGCTCGCCATTGTGCGCGTTCCACTTCCGGGTCCGGCGTTCTTCACCGCCTACGTGCGCGACCTGACCGACCGAAAAAGGCTGGAGGCGGAACAGGAACGGTTACTCAGGGAGAGCGAGAAAGCGAACCAGGCGAAATCCGAGTTTCTCGCTACGATGTCGCACGAGCTGCGCACTCCGCTCAATGCCATTGGAGGTTACACGGAGCTGTTGAAACTCGGAATCAGAGGACCGGTAAACGAAGCCCAGGTCGCCGACCTCGACCGGATCAATCGAAGCCAGGCACACCTGCTCGGCATCATCAACGACATTCTTCAGTTCGCCAAGCTGGAGGCCGGGCAGCTCGAGATAAAGGAGGAACTCTTTCCGCTCGAGACGGCGCTCCTGGCAGCCGAGGAGCTGGTGAAGCCGCAGGCCGATGCGAAGCGAGTCTCTTTCGGATATGAGCGGAATGACGAGGCCGCATTGGTACGAGGAGATCGCGATCGGTTTCAGCAGATCATTGTGAACCTTCTTTCGAACGCCCTGAAATTCACGCCCGAAGGCGGAGCAGTCGGACTCAGAGCCGAGTCTATGGATGGACGGGTGCTGGTGCGGGTTACCGACACCGGAATAGGGATCCGGGCGGAGCAGCTGGAGCGGATTTTCGATCCCTTCGTTCAGGTCCAGTCAGGACCGACGCGTGCCTCGGACGGTGTGGGTCTCGGTCTCGCGATCAGCCGGGACATGGCCCGCCAAATGGGCGGCGATATCAGCGTCGAAAGCGAAATCGGCAAGGGTTCAGTCTTTACGCTTAGCCTCCCGAAAGGGGCCTAAACAAAAGGCGCGTGCGGCACCGCTATTGCTTTTGCTAGCAGGTACTGCCGCTAAAAAACTGACACTCTGTCCGGAGACCGCCGATGGAACTCGATACCCTGAAGGATCTCTACATTGAAGAACTCAAGGATCTCTACAGTGCCGAGAAGCAGATCGTGAAGGCGCTGCCGAAAATGATAAAGGCCACAAAGCACCCGGAGCTCAAAGCCGCATTCAAGACGCACCTGCGCCAGACCGGCGAACACGCCAGGCGGCTCGAGATGATTTGCAAAGTGCTGGGTGTGAGCCCGCGCGGAAAGAAGTGTGTGGGTATGGAAGGACTCATCGAGGAAGGGAGTGAGCTGATCAAGGAGAAGCCCGATCAGGACGTTCTGGACGCGGGTTTGATCTCCGCTGCCCAGCACGTCGAGCACTATGAAATGGCGGGCTACGGCACCGTCCGAACGTATGCGCGCCAACTCGGCTACGAGGAGCAGGCGCAGCTGCTTCAGCGGACGCTCGACGAAGAGGGCGAGACCGACCATCTGCTGACGGACCTTGCCGAGGCGAGGATCAATCTCGAAGCCCAGTAGCGGAGAAGGCGCGGCGCCGGGAGATACCGACCCAAAGCTGCGCGAAGAACTGGAGCGGGCGAGCCGGGGCCTGGTCTATTCGAGCGAATCCGACCGCCCGTTCGAGTTCTTCGCAATTCAATACAAAGGGAAGCGCGCGTCGCCCGGTGCTGGTGAATTTGCGCGGCTGGTGGGAGCGCCCGTGGATGCCGTCGTGGAGCTCCGCTCTCTCGAGAGCTTTTTTGCGCGTCACACCACGACGAGCGATCCCTACGATGGCGAGGCTCAGCGCATCCGCCCTCGCTACGAGGAGCTGGTGCGCGTGCTCTCCACGCGACTTCGGGATCTGAAAGTCTATCGCATTGGCAAGATCGAAGTTGACTGCTACGTGGCCGGACTCGATGCACGCGGGAATCTCGCCGGCTTGAAAACCGTCGCGGTCGAAACGTGACCGAATGGAGATTTTCCGGGGCTTCCGGATAGCCACCGCTCGGATAAATTCCCCGTAGCGTAGTTCCGACGCGCGAAACCACTGTCTCCCTGCCTGGAGCAGTGTTCACCCACAAAAACTGTGACCTTCATGCGCCTCTCCTCCGTAAGCGTAGTGCGTTCGCTTTTCCTGGGGCTTGCAATCCTCTCGTGCGCTCCCGAGCGCGCTCTGAGTCCGACACTGATGGGGCCCGGAAGCATTAGCGCTGTCGAAATCCTGGCAGCGTCCACATCCACAGTGGTCGTGAGCCAGGTCTACGGAGGCGGGGGCAACAGTGGCGCGACCATCAAGAACGACTTCATCGAGGTGTTCAACCGCAGTACTTCGCCCCTCGACGTTACGGGCTGGTCGGTTCAGTACGCGTCGTCGGCTGGCGTGTTCTCACAAAAGACGGATCTCGCGGGCACCATAGCCGCGGGCGGCTACCTGCTCGTCCAGGAAGCTGCCGGTACAGGCGGCACCGTCTCGCTGCCGACGCCTGATGCGACGGGCTCGATCGCGATGGCGGCGGGCGCGGGCAAAGTGGCGCTCGTAAGGAACAACACGCTTCTGAATTGCGGCAGCGCGACGGTGGTTTGCAGTAGCGCCGCTCTGGCAAACATTGCCGACCTGGTCGGATACGGAACCGGCGTTTCGCTCTTCGAGGGCAGCGGCCCCACTGCAACCCTCACCAACACGACCGCTGCGTTACGCAAAGACTCCGGCTGCACCGACACGGATAACAACGCGGGCGACTTCGCGATAGGCACGCCGACGCCCCGGAACAGCTTGATTACCGGAACGCCATGCGTCGACGTCGGCCCGGTGGTCACGGTAAGCATCTCACCCAAAAAGCCGACGATCTTTCTCGGCTCAACAAAGCAGTTCACCGGTGAAGGGCGAGATGAGAACGGCCGCACGAGCCCGACGACGTTCACGTGGACCAGCTCCGATCCGACGATCGTAGCATTCAACGATCCGACCAAGCCAGGACTCGCGACGACGCCGGGAGGTCAGGGCAACGCGCTTATCACCGGCACTTCGGCGAACGGCATCAGTGACACCACCACCGCTTTTGTAACCGAGCCAGGTGGGGCAGCATCCGTCTCGATCTCCGTCAACGTTCCGCGTAGCGCGCCGGTCGGATACACTAAGCCCGCATTCCCGACCGTTCGCGACGAGAACAATGGCGTAATTACACCACCGCCGGCTCTCGTCTGGAGCAGTTCCGACAACTCGGTCGCCACGGTGGACGGGAACGGATACATCACTGGTGTGGCACCGGGGTCGGTCACGATCAAGGCGACGGCACCCAACGGAGTCTTCGGCTCGACCACCTTTACCGTGATCCCCGCCGACGCGGCCACCGATGCGGTGTATCGAAATCACATCGAGTTTGGAGCACCGACACCGGGCGGAACCACGAACGATGTCCGACTCACCAAAAGACAGTTCGTCGAGTCGTACAACGCGAGCCGCGGCGGGCCGAACTGGGTGAGCTGGAACCTCAACGCCTCGCAGTTCGGTGACGCTCCCCGCTGCGATTGTTTCTCGGCCGATCAGACGCTGCCGGCGAACGCGTATCATGTCGTGGATTTCGACTACCGGAACGGCAGCTACGATCGCGGGCACATGGTCCAGTCCGAATCGCGCACGACGACCGATCAGGAGAATGCCGCGACGTTCCTGCTCACCAACATTCTCCCGCAGGGCGCTGAGAACAATCAGGGGCCGTGGTCCAAGTTTGAGAATTATCTCAACGACCGCGCGCGGGGAGTCGGGGAATCGAAGAAGGAGATTTACGTAATTGCAGGCGGACGCTTTTCATCCACGCCAGGAACTCTCAAGAATGAAGGGAAGGTCGCGATCCCCGACTACACGTGGAAGGTCGCTGTCATTCTTCCCGCGGGCGCAGGCCTCGCGAACGTGACATCACCAAGCGATCTCGAGGTCATCGCGATCGAGATGCCCAATCTGATCACGCCCGGCGTGCCGGCAACTTCAGTCGGCATCCGTAACAATCCGTGGCAGATGTATCAGGTGAAGGTGGACCAGATCGAGGCCGAAACCGGCTACGATCTACTCGACAAGCTTCCCGACAACATCGAGCTGCTGGTCGAGAGCGGCGACCATCCGCCCGTAGCCGAGTTCGTCGCGCCTGCGGGAGTGGAGGGTGCGTCGCTGGCGTTCAACGGCACCGGCTCTTCGGATCCGGATGGCGATGCGCTGACGTACCTGTGGAATTTCGGTGATGGTACGACTGGCTCCGGCGCGACGCCGACCCACACGTACGCGGACAACGGATCGTACACGGTCTCGCTAACCGTGAAGGATCCAATCGGCGCGGAAGATATCAAGTCGAGCAGCGTTATGGTTTCGAACGCCGCGCCTATTGTGAAGACATTGACTGCTACACCCAGTGTGCTGTCTGGCGAAACAGTGTTCGCGCTGGCGACGTTTGGAGACGCCGGTGTCAACGACAGCCCCTGGAGCTACACGTTCGATTGGGGCGAGCGCAGCACGAGTACCGGATCGACGAGCGATCAGGGCGCCCCGGTCGGCTCGAGCAGGTCGTTCCTCGCCGCGGGCACGTATTCGGTTGGCTTCACCGTAACCGACAAGGATCTGGGAACGAGCGCGCGGAGCGTTGTGAGCTTCAGGGTCCTCCGTGTCAGTACCGCTCTGTCCGTGAATCCTGGACGCATCAACATCCAGGGTAACGGCAATGGACAGGTCATCGTGACAGTTTACGGAACCAGCACCATCGACGCCTCTGCGATCGACCTCGGAAGCGTGCGCATTGGTGACGTCGGCATCGACACCAGGGGCAATGACGACTTCAAGTCCTCGATCAAAGATGTCAACAACGACGGCATTGCCGATCTGACGGTCCATTTCAATCGAGGCGATCTCGTCGATGATGTACAGCTGACAGCTCGCACCACCGAGCTCGTTCTGCGCGCGAACATGATGGACGGCCGCCAGATCGAAGCGCGCGGCCCCGTGCAGGTCGAAGCAAAGCCCTCTGCCCAGGCCGGAGCGAAAGACTAACGGTTCGACACGAAACGAAAAAGCCGGCCACGCAGGCCGGCTTTTTTTTTGGTTGATTGACTACCGCGCTACGATCCGCGGCGCCCTGACTTCATCGAAGTCGCGGGTGGCTTGCCGCTTCGTACCGGAGGATTGGGTACGTGCTGCTGCACCTTCGGCGCCTCAGGCACGCCAGGGGGCTGAGCAGCTTTTTTCTTCTTCGAGAAATCGGGGATCTCGTTTTTTCGTTTCATTATTGTCTCCGTTCAGGAAGAGCGCCGGGGGTATGCGAAAGGGGAACTCGAACCCCGGATTGCTCCACCCGATCCTAAGGCTATTTCGGCACGGGGAAATTTACACCCGAAGCGCACAGAGGGGCACTGAAGGGCACGGAGCCGCCGACGATCCTGTCGCGACCGCCGGGCAGGGTTGTAGGCGCGTATCGGTCAACTAGATGCCAAAGGGGGGACTCGAACCCCCACGGATTGCTCCACTGGATCCTAAGTCCAGCGCGTCTACCAATTCCGCCACTTCGGCGCTCGCCGCTCAAAGATAGCTAAGAGAAAAGCCCCCGCGAAATCCGCGGGGGCTTTCCATCGGAGCATGTCCCTCTTACTTGCCTATCTGAATATTGACGATTCTCGGCGCGTGCTCACGGTCCTGCAGCGAATAGACGCTGAGGCTGACGTAATCGCCGTTCTTGAGCTTTCCCAATACCTGCTGCAAATCGCTCGGCGTGTTGATTGAGCGGCGCGGGGCCGGAAACAGCACGTCGGTGATTACATCGTTCGGGGCCAGCTTGTCGTCAGCCGGCCCGCCAGCGACGACGTCCGATACCAGCACGCCACGCACCGGCATTGACACTCTTGCCTGCGCCGCGATCTCCGCGCTCACCGGCGCAACCGAGATTCCAAGAGCAGGGTGAATCATTCCGCCGGCAGCGGTCGGAGCGGGAGCGGAAACGCTTGCGACTTCCTGATCGGTCTTGGCCTCCATCAGCGTTACACGGAAAGTCTTGCGCTGACCGTAACGCATCGCCTCGATCTCGATCGTCTCGCCAGGATTGTGGTTGCGCACGATTCTCTGCAGCGTGCTGACGCGGTCGACCGGCTGGCCGTCCGCGGTGATGATGACGTCGCCCGGCTGGAGACCGGCTCTCTTCGCCGGAGTATCATCGCTTGGGAAGTTGCGAACGAGCACGCCACGAATGTCCTTCACGCCCGCGACTGCCGCATCCTCGGCGCTGACATCGTCGATGCCAATTCCCAACGCGGGAACGCGAACGCGACCGTTCTTGACGATCTCGTCCATCACGCGCTTGGCGAGCGTGATTGGAATCGCGAAGCCGTAGCCGGCGTTGTAGCCGGTCGGGCTGGCGATCGCGCTGTTGATCCCGATCACTTCTCCGCGCGAGTTGACGAGGGGTCCACCCGAGTTGCCGGGGTTGATAGCCGCATCGGTCTGAATCAGATCGCTGATCGCGTAACGATTGCGGCCATCCGGGTTCATCAACTCGGGGCCAAGACTACGACCCTTGGCGCTGATGATACCCGCGGTGACCGTGTTCTCGAGTCCGAGCGGATTGCCGATCGCCAGAACCCATTCCCCAGTTCGAGACGTGGCATCGTTGCCCAGCGGAACCGTCGGGAAATTGTTTCCTTCGATCTTGATGACCGCGACATCGGTCGTGCGGTCGTGTCCGATCACTTTCGCCGTGAAGACGCGGTGGTCGAGCATTCTCACGGTCACTCTGTCGGCGATCGTTTCACGATCTGAGTTTGTGACGACGTGGTTGTTGGTGAGGATGTATCCGTTCGATGTCACGATGAAGCCGGAGCCCTGCCCGCGCATTGCGCGCGGCTGCTGCGGGACGTCGAACTGACGGAAGAAATCCTCCATTCCCGGCGGAACTGCCTGCTGCGCCGGTGGGCGTCCGCGCTGCGTCGTGGTTCCGGTGCGGGGAGCGCTGAATACTTCAATCGAGACGACCGCCGGCGTGACGTTGTTGGCGATCGCGACGAATGCATTGCTTGCTTCGGCAATTGGCTGGACGATTGCCGCCGCGGGACGAGTTTGCGCGAATCCGAGTTTGGTCCAGTTCATCCCGGATGCGACGATCAATCCGCCGACGAAGGCGGTAGTGGCGGCTACTATGAGCCGTGCTCTCTGCGATCCAATTGACATGCGACTTGTGGCTAAAGGGTGTACCTATATGACACGATGTAGGTGCAACAGGTTTCACGCCAGCCCGAACCATGCGCGGCCAGCGGAAGGCCGGAAAGAAAAAACGCCTCCTGTCCACTTGTATACGCCCAAAACACAAAAGTGCTCCACAGTCTTTTTGCAATCTCGGTGTTAATCCTGTCCTCCAAAGTCAAATGTTTGCCAGTTAGCTCGGCTGTAACGAAACGATACCGGTGTAAAAAAACGTTGCACCGTTATTGATGAGCTCGGTTACCTCCCAAATCGTAAGTGGTTCAGATACAATGACTTAGCCCCAGGCACACCCGTTGCCTTAGGGTGGGCCGTAACCCAGTCCACCTTCAACCACTGGCAAACGGTCAGAATGCTTCGCATCAGGTTGTCCAATTCGATTGGCGCGCTCCTCGGCGCGCTCCTCATCGCCTCCTGCTCCGACATGGGCTCCACCGGTCTGACCGCTCCGACCGAGGTCGCTGCGTCTCATTCGAGCGGCCCGCTCAGCGTGCCGGCGATTGCCGGTTCGGTGACGGACGCCGCGGGACTGGAACTCCGTGCTATCTGGTGGGACAAGCAATACAAGAACGTCGTCAGGGTTTCGAAGACCATCAGCCCAGCGGGTGGGACGATATCAATTCCCGAAACGGGCCTGACCATGAGTTTTCCGGCCGGCGCCGTCGCGAGCCCGATCACCATCACTGTGACGGCCGACGCGAAATACGTCGCCTACAAGATGGAGCCATCCGGGACGCAATTTCTCAAAGATGTGACCGTTACTCAGTCGCTCGAAACCACTTCGATTTTCGGGCGCGCGCTCAAGAGTCAGCTTTATGCCGCATATATCGCCGACGACAACGTGAAGCTGAGTGGCAAGGTCCCGGTTCTCGAGATAGAGCCGTCGACGACGATTTTCTCAGTGCTGTCCGGTCTGCTTCCAAAGTCGCAGGTCTGGACCATCCGACATTTCTCCCGCTACATGCTCGCGTCGGGCTGATTGATCAGCTTCCTGCTACTCGCTTCCCGCTTCCCGCTCCTCTCTGCTCTTCGTTTTTCCGCTTTTGCACCGCCAACCGCCAACCGGGTTCATCCCATGATTCGCTCGAGATTCGTTCGGTCGTTCGTCCTCCTCTTTACAGTGGCCGCGATGGGCTGCTCGGAGGCATTGCCAACAGGTCCCGCCCCGGTCGCCCCGATGGCTCCCACACAGGCGCAGGATGGCCTTCTCTCGGGGCTGGTCGATCTCGTTGTCGGAGTGGTCGGCTCCCTTCTCAAAGTGATCGAGTTCCAGACCGACCCGAACGGAATTCCCGTGGACGCCATCCAGTGGAACTGGCGCCACGACACTCGCAGTGTAGCGGGAATTATCGGAAGCGATGGGGGTACGCTTTACATCCCCAGCTCCGATTTCTCGATCGCTTTCCCCGCCGGCGCGCTTTCGAGTCCGACTTACATCTCGATCACGTCGGACGGCGGCAACTACGTGTCCTACGACATGCGGCCGCATGGAATCAAGTTTGCCAAGCCGGTGATCGTCACCCAGAGCCTGAAAAACACTCGGGTGTTCGGAACGCTCGACGCACTCAATGCGGCCGGCGCATACTTTCCACAGGACCAGATTGATCTCACGAATCCCCGAGCCCTCGAAATCGAGACGACTCACATCTTCTCGAATTCCAAAGGTCAGGCCGAGATCGAGACCTGGCAGCTCAATCACTTTTCCCGCTACATGCTCGCATCCGGCTGAGAAAAACCG
>JBDTND010000016.1:0-26264 GCA_039933915.1 Gemmatimonadales bacterium
AGACGCGCGCCCCACCGAACTCTTTCTGAAGTCCCCACGTGACCTTGAAGACTCCTCCCTTGCCTTTCACCTTGCCGAGGTGTTCCTCGCGAGACACGTCGGCAACGTCCTGGCCAAAGACGAGAATCTTCTGGTCGCGACGCATCTCGTCCTTCATGCACGCGTTCAGCAGGTCGACCATCGTCGTCGGCTCGCCCGAGAACTGGGGATCGTCCTCCGTATCGAACTGCTCGCTCGTCGGATCGACGTCGGGTGAATAAACCCCGTAATGAACCGTCTCAGGGCCAGGCTGAGGCTGCGCGAGCGCATCGTCGGTAGCGGCGAGGACGAGGATGTCGACTTCCTCCTCTATTTCCTTGAGGTCTGCTTCCGTCGCGTGGCCCTCGCTGACGAGCCACTTCGGGAACTGCGTCACCGGATCGCGGGCGGCATCGGCTTCGCGTTCCGCTGCCGGACGGTACATCGTCTCGTCGTCGGAGAGTGAATGCGAATACGGACGGATCACTCTCGCGTGGACGAGTGCAGGTCCCTTTCGCTGTCTCGCGTATTCGGCGGCGCGATACATCGTGTCGTAGCTGGCGAGCAGATCGCAGCCGTCGACCTCCTCGATGAAGAAGTTGGGGAAGGAGCGAACGAGCTTGGACACACTGCCGCCCGCGGTATTCACTTCCACCGGCACCGAGATCGCGTAACCGTTGTCCTCCACGAGGTACACGACGGGCAGCTTCAGATTCGACGCCGTGTTTAGCGACTCCCAGAACTCGCCCTCGCTCGTCGTGCCTTCTCCTGTCGAGATGAACACGACCTCGTCCTTCTGGAACCCTTCGGTGATGTTGAGCAGCCTGGCGCGGAGCGACGCTTCGGCGGAGCCAACTCCCTGCAGGAATTGGGTCCCCGTCGGAGACGAAGCCGAAACGATGTTGTACGCCTTGTGTCCCCAATGGCTTGGCATCTGCCGCCCGCCGGAAGCCGGATCCGCCGCGGCGCCCACCGCCTCATAGAGCATCTCGGCAGGCGTTACACCGAGGGAAAGGCAGAGCGCCCGGTCGCGATAATACGTATAGAACCAGTCGTAAGCGGGCTTGAGGATCATCCCGGCAGCGGTCAGAACGGCCTCGTGCCCCGCGCCCGAGATCTGGAAGAAAATCTTGTTCTGACGCTTTAGCTGGACTTCCTTGTCATCCAGCTTCCGCGAGATCAGCATGTTGCGGTAGGCAGCGACCAGCTGCTCCGCCGACAGGCGCGCGCTGGGGGAATCTGCGGACGGTTTGCGATCAGGAAGCGTTCTGGTGGCCATTATTCTCCGGCGGGCTGTTGAGCCTTTGTCCTCCAAAAATAGCAGGTAACGCGCCTGGGGGGCTACGAGGCTTGCCGATGAGAGCCAGTCGTCGCCGACCGTCGGTCACCTCCCATCCGTTGGCCAGCTTCCTGCCAAACCGTTGGCTCCAACAAGAGGAGGCCCCATGATTACCAGATCGATTCAGCTCTTCGCGGTGGTGATGGTTGTCGCCGCCTGCACCCCGGCGACGCCGGGCGCGCCTTCCAATCCAGGTGGTGACGGCGGCAAGATCGTGTTCACCGGAGACCAGAAAGCCGACTGGGCTCAGGTAGTCGCGCTGGAGGACAAGGCGAAAGCACTCGTCAACACAGAGGGATGCACATCGGCTTCCGAATGCCGCACGGCCCCCGTCGGATCGAGGGCGTGCGGTGGTCCGCGATACTATCTGGTGTACTGCTCGCGCACCACTGATTCAACGGCGCTCTACCAGAAGCTCGATGCCGTAGCCGCCGCCGAAAAGGAATACAATACTCACTACAAAATCATGTCGACGTGCGAGTTCAGATTACCGCCGACAGTCGCGCTCAGCGGCGGGTCCTGCCAGGCTCAGTAATCCACCGGCCGCAGGTAGGACTCTCCAATACCAGTCGGACTGAGAATAGCGACGGTCGGAAGCTTTCTCTTCCAGTGCGTGCCCGCGAGACGTTTGCGAACCAGCTCGACTTTATCGGGATCCACGCCCCGCGCTACCAGTGACGCCGGGCTGTAGCCGCTAACCAGCCAGCTAAGAATCATGTCCGCCTCGGAGTAGCTGAGTCCGAAATCACCCTCGTCCGTCTGTCCCTCGATCAAATCAGCCGAGGCCGGCTTCTGTACGATCACGTCTGGCACCCCAAGAAACTTCGCCAGCTCCCACACCTGCGTTTTGAACAGATCGCCGAGGGGGTTGATTGGTGGCGAATCATCGGCGTGCCATGTGAAATAGCCGAGGAGTCTCTCGGTCTTGTTTCCAGTCCCGACGGGGAGCGCCTTGAATTTCGCCGATTGATCGAACAGGACGATCATCCGCTCGCGCGCCATCACGTTGCCCCGTCGCCCTGGATCGGCGTCGGGCTCGCTGGCGAGGTAACCATCGACCGCGGGAGAAATGTCGATAGTGCGTGACTGGACTCCGAGCGCATCGATTACGAGCTGCGCGTGGGCCAGGGATTCCGGATTCGATGTGCGATACGGCATGCGCACGGCGATCACGTTCTCGGGGCCGAGTGCCTTGGTCGCCAAAAAGGTCGTGACCGCGGAATCCACTCCGCCGGAGACTCCAACGACCGCCTTCCCGAAATCGCGGCGCTCGAATTCCTCCTTGAGGAACGAGACCAGCCATCCCGCGGTCAGCCCCGGATCGATCGCAAGCGGCGGCGGACCTCCGGGAGAATCGGGAATACGCGTCACCGGGATGGAATCTGTGCCATTGCGGCTCGCGTCGGCTGCGGTCTCCTTCTTCGAATGCTTTGCCGGACGCTTCGACCCAGCCACCTTGGTCCGACTTGACGGGGTCAGCGGCCCGCCTTCTGCCGGCTCGTCGTCGTAGCTCAAGGCGATGCGCTCACCGGACTGAATGCGGTCGACCGTGCGCATCAGATGGGGCATCATCGTCTGCAGGTCGGTGAGCAGCGGCAGGTCTGTCCGCGCCCGCGTGAGATCCTGTGGATCGAGAGAGATCGTCAGCAGCGACTCATCCCATAGCGGAGCCTGTGCCCGGACGTCGCCGTGTGGTCCGCAGACAATGGAGCCGCCGGAAAAAGTCTTTCCTCCCTCGGTTCCAACCAGATTCACCAGCGCCACGAACACGCCATGCTCCTCGGCGATGTCGCGGGCGAGGCGCTCCCACCGCTTGAGGTTGGCGGGAACCGGACCTTCGTCCTCCCGCGGCCAGATTCCTCGGGCCGGAGATGCGGAAACGACGAACAGCATTGTCGCGCCGTCAAGTGCCGCGACCGTTCCGGTGAGGCTGTGCCACGCATCCTCGCAGATGAGCATCGCGGCACGTCCCCATTCCGTATCGAACGCGCGCACCTCGAATCCGCGGTCGACAAACCTTTCCTCGTCAAACAGGCTGTACGTAGGAAGGAAGAGCTTGCGATGCACGTGCTTGATGACGGGCTTGTCGCCTCCCAGGGTCACATAGAGCGCACTATTATAGAAGGCGTTGTTCCACAGCTCGTAGAACCCAATGCACACATCGAGAGGCCGCGGTGTAGTACCTGCGTTGGTGTATTGAGCCTGGAGGTCCCGGGCGAATGCGCCGGCGGTAAGAGCGACATCGCGCACGCCACCTTCGAGGAAGTATCCTGTGAGCGCAGTCTCGGCGAAGACCGCCACATCGGGACGCGGCTCAAGGGAGTCTATCTGCGAGAAAATACCGGCCAGACGGGCGAGGTTTGCAGCATAGTCGCCCTTTCGCGGCTTGAACTGAACTACGACGAGATGAATAGATCGATCCATCCATCTGAAGTTGCCATAGCGCAGAGGTACAATCAACCGCTGCGCGCGCTGGTGCTGGCCGCGTTTCTCTTCGCGCCGGCGCTATCGGGGGCGCAGCAGCCCAAACCCGCCGATACCGAGGCCTGGACGATAGTTCCGATGCCACAGGCGTCGCTGGTTTTGGCGCGCGACGGGACGCTCATCGGCGAGATCGGAAAGGAAATCCGCACCAGCGTACCGATAGGCTCGCTCCCGAAGTATCTCCCGCACGCATTCGTCGCAGTGGAGGACCACCGGTTCTATCAGCACGACGGTGTCGACGTCGTTGGCATCGCCGGCGCGCTCAAGGACAACATCTTCGGCGAGCGCCGCGGAGCGAGCACGATCACGCAGCAGCTCGTCGGCAACATGCATCCCACCCTCATCGACCGCACCGACAGAAGCCTCGGCAGAAAGATCGCCGAGCAGAACGCGGCGCGTGAGATGGAGAAGCACTATAACAAGGATCAGATACTCGAAGCGTACCTGAATCAGATTCCGTTCGGGCACGGCTGGTACGGTGTAGAGAGCGCGGCCCGTCACTATTTCGGAAAGAGCGCCTCGAAGCTCTCCCTGCCCGAGGCCGCTGCGCTGGCCGCAATGCCCAAGGGGCCCGCGCTGTACGACCCGCTCAGATATCCGGATCGCGTGCAGCAGCGCCGAAACGTCGTGCTCTCTCTGCTGGCCGATCAGGGGTACATCACGCGCGATCAGGCAGCAGTAGCGAAGTCCACGCGGCTCGTGACCACGTCCAATGGCGGATACTCGGCGTACTCGCCCTGGTTTGTGGATGTAGTGCGAGTGCAGGCGCAACGCGCGGGAATTCCAGTCAGCCAGGGCGGATACCGCATCTACACAAGCCTCGATCCTATCCTCCAAAACGCGGCGACGGCTGCGTTGCGGGAGGAGACGGCGGCAATCGAATCACAGCCGGACTACGCACACCCGAAGTACATCGCCAAGACGTCGACACCCAAACAGACCGCAACGACCGATTACCTGCAGGGAGTAGTGGTCGCGCTCGATCCGACATCTGGAGATGTCCGCGCGCTGGTGGGTGGGCGCGACTACACAGAATCGCAATTCAATCGCGCCGTGGACGGGAAGCGGCAGCCGGGATCGGCGTTCAAGCCGATCGTGTACGCGGCGGCGATCGCCGACAGCATCACGGCCAATACGATGTTCGCGGACACGGCGCTGACGATCAACCTCCCCAATGGAACTGTCTACAGACCCTCCAATTCCGACGGCCGGTTTCTCGACCAGATCACGCTGCGGGAAGCCCTGGCGAGGTCGCGCAACATTGTAGCTGTAGAACTGGGTATGAAGATCGGGATGGACACGATCGCGAATCTGGCCCGGCGGATGGGAGTGGAGTCCAAGATTTCGCTGTACCCTTCCAGCGCCATCGGTGCGTCTGTCGTTCAGCCGCTCGATCTCATTGCGGCATACACAACTTTCGCGAACCTCGGGACGCCTGTGGAGCCGCGCTTCATATACCGTGTGCAGGACAGGACCGGCAAGGTAGTGTTGTCCAGGGATGTGCGCGCGCTGCCGCCCGCTCTGGATCCACGCGTGACGTACGTCGTGCGGGACATGATGCGTGAGGTGGTCGAGCATGGGACTGCCGCGGTCATTCGTCGTTTCCTGCCGGAATCAATTCCGGTAGCGGGCAAAACCGGTACGACGAACGACAACTCGGATGTCTGGTTCATAGGTCTCACTCCAGACCTCGTCGCGGGCGTCTGGCTGGGCTTCGACAAGCCGGTTTCCATCGCGCCCGGGGCTGGCGGCGGCACGCTCGCCGCGCCTGTCTGGGGGAAGATGGTGGCGCGCTACTACGCCGAGAAGCCGGAGATTCTCACCTCCCGCAGCGCCGAGCAGTGGCAGCCACCAGTCGGGGTGATATTCGGCGATGTCGATCGCGCGACGGGTGAGCTCGCGACGGATCAAACGCCGCCAGAGCGGCGCTACACCGAGTATTTCGTCGAGGGAACCGAGCCGGCGTCGCTGCGCGCGGATCCGTGGAAAGTGTTTGGCTGGGGGCCGATCATCTTCTAGGAACGACGTGGCGATCACCACATTCGGGAATCAGACAAAAAAATGGGGGGCCACATTGGCTCCCCACTCTCTTTTCAGCCGTTTGATCAGGCCACTTCTTTCATCTCGAGTGGTGGGGCCTGTTCGCCAGGCTCCGCCGGCACCAGCGCGATCTTCAGCACTTCGTTTAGCGTCTCCACCGGATGGAAGGAAAGCACGTTCCGCACTTCTTCCGGAACATCCTCGATGTCGGCCTCATTCCCCTTCGGGATGATGATCGTCTTGATCCCTGCGCGGTGAGCGCCGAGCACCTTCTCCTTGAGCCCGCCAATCGGCAGCACGCGGCCGCGCAGCGTTATCTCGCCTGTCATAGCCACATCCCCACGCACCGGACGATCCGCCATCTCGGACACGAGGGCCGTAGCGATCGCGATTCCCGCGGACGGTCCATCCTTGGGAATTGCTCCCGCGGGAACGTGGATGTGCGCTTCGATCGCGCCCAGCCTGTCGCGCGGAATTCCGAGCTTCGCGGCGTTGTTCGTCGCGTACGTGAACGCTGCGCGCGCCGATTCCTTCATCACATCGCCGAGCTGCCCCGTGAGAATGAGGGACACAGGACCGCCAGGACCAACCTGCGTCGTGGAGTCTGCCTCGCGGCTGCCGTAATACCGCCGAATCGAAGCCTCGACGAACATGATGTCGCCGCCCATCGGCGTGTAGTACATGCCCGTCGCGATTCCAACCTCGCTTTCGGGCAGCGCGTGCTCGGGATGCACCCGCGGCCTGCCGAGGAGCTCCCTCACCGTGTCGGCGTCGACCTCATGCTCGACTGCTTCGCTCGCCGCAATCTTCCGCGCGAGCTTCCGAGCCACAGCGCCAATCTGACGCTCGAGCTGTCTCACTCCACTCTCGCGAGTGTAGCTCGAGACCACCGACATGATTGCGTCTTCGGTGAAAGTGATGTCCTTGCCGCTGAGACCCGATTCCTCGAGCTGACGCGGCAGCAGGTACTTCTTTGCGATCTCCGCTTTTTCCTTTTCGGTGTAGCCGGCGAAATCGACTACTTCCATCCGATCGAGCAGCGGGCCGGGAATATTCTGCACGAAATTTCCGGTCGCGATGAACAGCACTTCGCTCAGATCGAATGGGATACCGAGATAGTGATCGGTAAATGTGTCGTTCTGTGCCGGATCCAGCACCTCGAGGAGCGCGCTGGAAGGATCACCCTGGAACGACGTGCCGAGCTTGTCCACTTCGTCGAGCAGGAATACCGGATTCTTGGTTCCCGCCTGCTTGAGTCCCTGGATGATTCGGCCCGGCATTGCGCCGACGTACGTGCGCCGGTGTCCCCGGATGTCCGCTTCGTCGCGGGCGCCGCCAAGGGCCACGCGGACGTATTCGCGGCCAAGCGATCTTGCGATCGACTTCGCTATCGACGTCTTGCCCACGCCCGGTGGTCCGATGAAGAGAAGGATCGGCCCCTTCGCCATTGCGCGCGACTTGGCCTCAACCTTGTCGGTAATCGGCTTGTCGCTCTTCTCGCCGATCGCGAGCGACGGGGTGGCGTCGTCCTTGTCGGCTACGAGCCTTGCGGCCGGTACTTCACCGGTCTTCTCGACCTCGTCGGCAAGCTGTGCGGCTCGGAGCTGTCTGACCGCGAGGAACTCCAATACGCGGTCCTTCACATCCTGGAGGCCATAGTGGTCCTCGTCGAGCACGGTTTCCGCGTGCTTGAGCTCGAGCTGGTCGTCCGACCTCTTGTTCCACGGCAGTTCGGCGATCCACTCCAGGTAGGTGCGAATCACCTGTGCTTCCATCGATTCGCGACCGGCACGCTCGAGTCTCCCGAGCTCGCGCTCGACTTCAGCGCGCGCCTCCTTCGGGAGCTCCAGCTTCGCGAGCTTGTCGCGCAGCTCCGTGATCTCCTTGCTCGAATCGTCGTCGCCGAGCTCCTTCTGGATCGCCTTGAGCTGCTCGCGCAGATACATCTCGCGCTGGCGCTCTCCGAGCTCCTCCTGGACTTGCGACTTGATGTCTTCCTGCGCTTCGAGCAGGCCCACCTGTCGCTGGACGTGGACGAGAATGCGGCGGAGCCGCTCCTCGACGCTCAAAGTCTCCAGGAGTCCCTGCTTTTCAGGAACGGGTAGCTCGATATAGCCGGCCACGAGATCGGCAAAACGGCCGGGCTCAGTGACGGAATCGAGAACCTGGTGAACGACTTCCTCAGGAAGCCCGCGGCGCTCGCCAAGCTCAGCGGCCCGCTCGCGCGTCTCTTTCTGTAACGCTGTGAAGGCAGGATCGTTTTCAGTTTGAGGAGTCATCTCCTCGGCTGGAACGATGACCGCGCTCAAAAATCCGTCTGCAGTAGAATACTGAAGTGCGGTCGCGCGCTGCTCACCCTGCAAGAGAAGTTGTACGCCGCCGAGCCCGCGCTGGATCTGACCGATGCGCGCAATGACGCCCATCGAGTACAGGATGTCCGCCGTGGGCTCCTCGGTGTTGTCGCGCTGCGCCACCGCAAAGACGAGACGGTCGGCCTTTAGGGCCGCCTCGATGGCGCGAAGAGTTGAGGGCCTGCCCGCCGCTATCGGCTGGGTAAGGCCCGGAAAAATCACGGTCCCCCGCAACGGGAGAACAGGTAGTGTCTGACGCTGTGCCATTGGCAATCCTTCGACAAGATTCTTATTTAGATACTACTGCGAAGCCCTCCCATACTGCATCTTTTGCTCTCGTGGATTTACGCCAGCCAGGCACGAATCGCAACACCGGACCTGCTGATTTGACGCGGCCAAATGCCAATTAGTCCAACCGACGAGCTCGGCATACATGTGGCTCAAGTCCTCTCTGCAAACTATGAGCTAGAGGACGAGGTCGGTCGCGGGGGTATGGGGATTGTGTATTGCGCGCGCGACAAGCGTCTGAAGCGCGAGATCGCAATCAAGGTCCTCCCCCCCGAGCTCAGTTTCCGCGCGGATATCCGGCAGCGGTTTCTTCGCGAAGCCGAGACGGCGGCACAGCTCAATCACCCGAACATCGTCCCGATCTACACGGTCGAAGAGCGCGACAACCTCGTGTACTTCGTCATGTCGTACATCAAGGGTGACAACCTGGGCCAGCGACTGCAGAAACACGGTCCGATTCCGCCGGTCGAGGTGCGACGGGTTCTGCGCGAAGTCGCCGACGCGCTCGCGTACGCGCATAGCCGGAACGTCATTCACCGGGACATCAAGCCGGACAACATTATCATTGACGAAGAGACCGGCCGCGCGATGGTGACGGACTTCGGTATCGCGCGCGCGCTCACCGACAGCGGTGATTCGCGCCTCACGGCGACGGGCATGGCAATCGGGACTCCGGCCTACATGTCTCCCGAGCAGTCCGCCGGCGACAGCGCCATCGATGGCAGGAGCGATCTCTACTCCCTCGGCGTCGTCGGCTACCAGATGCTGTGCGGACAGCCGCCGTTCGTCGCCAGCAACACGCCGTCGATGCTCGTGAAGCATCTCTCCGAGCGGCCGATTCCGGTGGACGAGCGTTGGCCCGACCTGCCTCCCGATCTGTCGCGGGCCGTCATGATGTGCCTCGAGAAAGATCCCGCCGACCGGTTCCCGAGTGCGGCGGCTTTTTCGCTCGCTCTCGATGGCGGCGCGATGCCCACGCTTGCCACCCGCGCATCCACCGCCGCGACGTCACCAGGCCGCCGCGACATGGGCGAACAGATAGCAAGCGGGATCCGCGAGCGCATCATCACAGATTCAATGCGCGACCGGTACACGCCGCCGATGCAGCAGCCGTATTCCGGCTCCAGTCCGACAGCCGAAGAGCTGAGCAAGTGGAACGCGCCGATGGTTGTTTCGTTCCGCCGCAAGCTCGCGCCGTATCTCGCCGTCAATGCGATCCTCGTTCCGATCTCGCTTTTCTCCAATCACGATTTCATCGCGCTGACGGTAATCTGGACAGTGGCCCTCGCCTTCAAATACTCGAAGCTGTGGGCAGCGGGCTACGATTGGCGCGACGTGTTCCGCCAGCCGCGCGACCGGTTGATCTTTGATGTCGCAGCCGAGACGATCGACGATGCGCGAGCGCTGTTCGACGAGAAGAAGCGCGCGGAGGTCCGCGCTCGCGCGCGCGCACGAGGGCAGGGAGGGATGTTCTCCCCGATGGCGCCGCTTCCGGCCATGCAGCCGTTCCAGCCATATCCGAGAGTCGGCGGTCCGACGACGAGTCTCAGTCCGATCCCGGCCGGAGCCCCGGCGCCTTTCGTCGATTCACGCTATGGATCCGCCATACGTGAAGCGGAAGGCGACCACCGAGAGATCCACCGGCAGCTTCTCAACATGCCGCCCGATGAGAGACAGCAGATACCGGAAGTGGCGTCGTCGGCCGACGCCGTTTTCAGGAGAGTGCAGCAGCTGGCTCTTTCGCTCTCGGACATGGATGGGAGTGCCGGCCGCGAGACTGCGGAGAGCGTCGAAAAGGAGATCTCGACCCTGGAATCGCAGGCGAATCCTCTCGACTATCGTGCCAGCGAGGACCGCGTGCGGCGTCTCGCCATGCTGCGCCGCGAGCGGCGTGCAATTGCCGAGATCGGGAGAAAGAAGAAGGAGGCGCAGGAGAAGCTGGACAACTGCCGCCACCTGCTGAGATCGATGCGGCTCGAGCTGGTTCGCTTCCGAACCGGAGGCCTCCACGCCCAGCCGACCGGTCTCACGATGGTTACTCAGCAAGCACAGAGCGTGGTGCGGGAGATGGGTTATCTCTCCGACGCCAACGCCGAGCTGAACGCGCTCTGATCTCGGGGCGCGCCGCGCTCACGGGCTTCACGACAAATACTATGAGAATCACACGCATCGGAACGATCGCGTTGTTTTTGCTTTCGGTCGCATGCCGGCAGCGCGGGGATGCGGAAGCAGAAACTGGATCGACCAAGCCGACAGCAAGAACGGCGTCTTCGACGAGCGCGCAGCTCGATTCGGCACCGCGGCGCGTTGCCCACGTTCCAATCCCGGATACGCTTCGGGGGCTGTACGTGAATCGCTGGGCCGCGCTCGGCAGCAAGCTCGACCGGCTGATCGATGTCGCCAAAAAGACCGAGGTGAACGCTCTGGTCATCGACGTGAAGGACGATCGCGGCTACGTGCTTTATCGCTCGAGAGTTCCTCTCGCGCGAGAAATCGGGGCTGATACCGCGGACGGACATTGGATGTCCGTGTCGAAGCTGCGCGCGGTACTGGATACGATGACGGCACATGGCATCTATCCGATAGCCCGCATTGTCGTAGCCAAGGATCCGCTCCTCGCCGAGAAGAAGCTTGATCTCGCGATCAAGCGGAAAGCGGATCTCAAGCCGTGGCTCGACAAGAACGGGCACCCGTGGCTGGATCCGCACCAGCGCGCCATCTGGCAGTACGCTGTCGATCTCGCGCACGAAGCGTACGACCTGGGCTTCAGCGAAGTGCAGTTCGACTACGTTCGCTTTCCCGATGAGAAGCGCCTTGTCTCGGAGACCGTTTATCCATTGGCGAATGGGCGCGTGCGCGCGCAGGTCATCCGCGACCAATTGGGTTTCGTGCGCACCGCGCTCAAGCCGCAGGCGATGCGCGTCACCGCCGATGTCTTCGGACTCACCGCGACCGACACCACCGACATGGGCATCGGCCAGCAATGGGAGATGTTCGCCGACCAGGTGGACGTGGTGCTGCCGATGATCTATCCATCTCACTTCGCGCGCGGGACGTACAAGCTGCGGAATCCCAACGCGCACCCCTACGCGACGATCGACCACGCGCTCAAGGATGCAATCGAGCGCAGCAAGGGTATTCCCCGCGCGGCGAAGATAATTCCGTGGTACCAGGATTTTACCTTAGGAGCACCGCGCTACGGCGCCAGCCAGATTCGCGAGCAGAAAAAGGCCGGATACGATAACGGGTTCCAGAGCTGGATACTCTGGAACCCGAAAAGCAACTACACGCTCGCGGCTCTCGAGCCGCGGCCGTAATCAGCGTTAGTTGCCGCCTTTGCGTCGGTCCATGTCCTCTTTCATCTCGTGGAGATTGTGGTCGAAGACTTTCTGCTGATCGGCGGTGAGGATCGCGCGGATATCGGCAGCCTGCTGGTTCTGCAGCGCGGTCACCTTGGCGCGCGTCGCGTCGTCGATCGAGCCGGTAGCCTGGGCCGCCTTGCGCAGCTCCACTTGCTGCGGCAGATACTTTTCGCGGATCGTCCTGATCTGCTCCTTCTGTGCATCAGTCAGAGTGATGTCCTTGAGGAGCCTTCCACCCATTCCGCCGCCACGGCGCATCTCGCCCTGGCCCTGACCCTGTTGAGGCGGCTCGGTTCCCTGTGCCTCAGCGACCGATGCCATGCCAACGCAAAGGGCAGCAGCCAGCGCGGCGATGCGAATTGCCTTCATCCTTCTCTCCTGAGATGTGTTTGGGATGCCGAATGGCATCCCCTCTAATACTCCAAAGATCGCAAAAGGGTTGGATCCGGCGAAGCAAACCGGACAAAAGTGGTGAGCGATTAGCCGACTAGTTGCCAAGTGCGAGCCATACGGCGTCGGGTGGTGACAGGCGAGGCGAAGGTACGAGCAACTGCCTTTGCTGTCGCGTCAATAAGGGCGTCCCGACGTTTGCGGATAACGAGCTCCCACCTAGCCAGCTCACAGCTCACCACTTGTTCAGTTGCCGTTCCCGTCCTACGGTTAAAACATTATAACACAAAGACTTAGCTCCCCGCCCCTTCCGCCCCGCTGAAAAGGTGCTATTCTTCCCCGCGCGGTTGGCGGCTCATGAGCCTCCGCCGGCGTTGAAGTCTTGCTCCTTTCCGCTGCCGAGCGCCGCCTTTGACTGCACCTAGCGCGACCCCTGAAGTAATCACAACGCTTCCGACACCCGAGCCAGAGTCACTCACTTTCCCGTTGAGCTGGCTGCTCGAGCACGCGTCGGCTCCAATCAAGTACCGCGCGCTCGCTGAGGTCGCCAGAACAGCGGACGTACCCTCGATCGACGTCGATTGGCTTCCGTACTCCCATCGTCCGGCCATCAAGCTGGCGGTGACGCAACAGCGCGATGGATCCTGGAATGGATCGATCCTCTCGGTTCCGGGCCGTCACGCAACGGACTTTGCCAACATCGGGACGATTCCCGCGGTTCGCCGCCTGGCCGAGTACGGCTGGAGTCCCGATTCTCCGCCGCTCATTCTTGCGCGGCGGCTGTTGTTCAGATTGCTCGCGGAGGACAACGATCCGGCTTTCACGTTTGAGCTCGGAACAAAGGCCAGAGACGATGATCTCGTGCGCCGCACGCGTGGGGTTTTCAGAGAAGCCGCCGCTGCAACCCTGGCGCAGATGGGCTATGAGAATGATCCGCGACTCCGGGGAGCGGCGCGCCGCATCCTCGAGCGCACCGTCTCGTACCTCAACTCGCCACTCGGCGATAAGCCGTGGATGCGCGTCGGTAACACGCACGTCCTCGCGGCTGAGTCAGCGCCTCCGTCGATCTACACGCTCACGATGCTTGCACACATGCCGATTTTCCGGCACGAGCACTTCAGCGGCGTCGAGCGCATCTACGACTGGATTACGCAGCCCCTGCCGCGTCAGGAAGCACTGCAGCTGTTCGGCAAGAAGATGGTGCCGCAACCGCACCTCATCATGGGTGACGTGCTTCCGCACCGAAACGCCGTCGACGCGGATGTCCCATTCGCGCTGATGTGGCTCGAGACGATGGCGCGCCTGAACTTCCTCCGGCGCAATGATGGCTGGATGAAGCTCTACGAACGGTTCGTCGACGATCGTGATCGCGCTGGCGTGTGGCATCCGCACAAGGGATCGGATCGCCCAGCCACGACGCATCCATGGGCATGGTCAATCTTTCCGCTCGACGACGGCGCGACAGCGGAAGCGAAGTGGGCAGATGTCACGTTCAGGATAGGACTCATCGGCAAACTGCTCGGCAGAGAAATCGAATTGATCTGATCAGATGATCGGATTCCGCCGCCGCGACAATCTCAGTCCCGGCGAGATGTTCCCCGCCGGTGATCCGGCCTACCGGGTGACCTTTCCGCGTCTCCGTTCAGGCATAAAAATTCGCGTTGTAGAGAGGGGCGACTCCCGTTCGCCACCGGTGCTGCTCGTCCACGGGTTCGGCTGCAGCGTTTACGTATTTCGCCGCAACATGCCGGCGCTGGCCGCGGCCGGGTTCCGCGCGATCGCCATAGATCTGAAGGGGCACGGACTATCGGACAAGCCGGTGGCGCCCGACGAGTACACGATCGACTCGCTCGTCGAACACCTGCATGACGTCGTGGACGCGCTCGATCTCAATCGGCCGGCCCTCATTGGGCATTCGCTGGGCGGCTCTCTCATTTATCATTTCGCATCACGTTATCCTGAGCGCGCACGATGCCTGGGCATGCTGTCACCCGTTGGTTTGAGTGGAGTACGGCTGATGTGGCTCTATCGCCTTCTTACGCCCGCGCTGCTCACCGCCTCGCTGCGAAAGATCAGGCCGCGATTGATCGTGAAGATCGCGCTCAGTCGCGTCTATGGGAAACGGGGACATTTTACCGAGCGCGATGTGGAGGAATACCTCGCGCCCTCCCAGTTCCCGGATTTCGCGCTCGCGATGCGCGAGGTGATTCACAACTATGATTGGAACGCTGCGAAACATCGCAAGCTCGCCACGGTGGGTCTCCAGGCCGGTGCCGTCTGGGGGACTCTCGATCACCTGATGCCCCGGGACGGGATGGCTATCTACGTAGCTCTCGTTCCTCAGGTCGTGCTGCACGCAATCCCGGACGCTGGGCACATCATCCCGGAAGAGACCCCGGAGGAGGTGAATGAGGCGGTGCTCGACCTCCTTCACCGTGTCCAGACGGCCCTTGCAAGCAGTTAAGGCCCGCGCCGCCGAAACAAGCCCCGCCGTGCGTATATTACGACAGATGATCGAAGAGAATACCGAGGCGGGGATCTCCTTTGCGGAGCTCGACCTTGCCCCCGAAGTGCTGCATGCGGTCCGCGACGCCGGCTACACGCACCCTACGCCAATTCAGCAACAGGCGATTCCCCTCGCACTCGCGGGACGGGACCTGATCGGTCTCGCCCAGACGGGAACCGGAAAAACCGCCGGCTTCACGCTGCCTATCGTTCACAATCTGATCAGCGCGCCGCTTACCGATGAGAAGGGCAAGCCGGTTCATCGCGTTCGTGTTCTGATCCTGACGCCCACACGAGAGCTCGCGGCGCAAGTTGAAGAGAGCTTTCGCAAATACGGCAAGCACACGGATCTCCGGGTGGTGCCGATCTTTGGCGGTGTAGGCATCGAAGCGCAGTCGAAATCCCTCAAGGCTGGTGTCGATGTCGTCGTCGCGACTCCAGGCCGGCTGCTCGATCACATGGAGCGCGAGAACGTCTCGTTCAACGACCTCGAAGTTCTGGTTCTCGACGAGGCGGATCGCATGCTCGACATGGGTTTCGCACCGCAGCTCAATCGCATCGTGAGCGAGATTCCTCCGTATCGACAGACGCTGCTGTTCAGCGCGACGATGCCTCCCGAAGTCGAAGCACTGGCGCGGAAGTATCTGCGGAAACCGGTTGTCGTTCAGGTAGGGCGCCGCTCGGAAGCAGCCAGCACCGTCACTCATGCGGTTTATCCGGTTCCGCGCGACAGAAAGAGCACCCTGCTGGCCGAGCTCCTGAAGAGCACGGACCTCGATTCTGTTCTGATCTTTACGCGTACCAAGCATGGGGCCGATCGCGTCGTCCGGCATCTCGAAGACGAAGGTATCTCCGCGACCGCGATGCATGCGGACAAGTCACAGGGCGAGCGGACGCGCGCGCTCGATGACTTCAAGTCGGGAAAGATCAGAGTCCTCGTCGCCACCGACATTGCGCAGCGCGGACTCGATGTCTCGGGCATCTCGCACGTCATCAACTACGACGTGCCGCAGCAGCCGGAGGATTACGTCCACCGCATCGGCCGCACGGGGCGCGCTGCCGCCACAGGCGATGCGTACACTTTCATGGCGCCGGACGAGATATCAATGGTGCGCACGATCGAGCGCATGATCGGACAGCAGATCCCACGGATCTCGGTGCCCGGCTATGATTTCGGGACGACGTCCGACGCTGTCGTTTCGGTTCCGACCGAGGGAGCTCCCGCCGACATCGCTCCGTCCTCCGCGGTCAATGGCGAAGGCGACCCAGTCGCGACACAAAGACGGTATCGGCGGACGAGCTCCGTTGCACGAAGACGCTGAGGTTGGCGGCGCCATAACCCATTCCTGTTGCCGCGTACGACATGCGTACCCGGCTCGCGGAAAGCAAAACGTCGTGGTTCGCCCCGACCTCGCCTTTTCGGACCGTATCTGCCCCAACCATCACGTAGATCGCCCGAGCAAGTGGATCGATCTCTACAGTCGCCTGCGTGGATCGCGCTATCGCGATGTGTCTGGCGCTGCTGAACAGCGATTCAATCTCCATGACAGCGCCGTGCACGTGGATTCTGTCGATCAGAGCGCGCGCCGATGGCATGGCGATGGCGGAAAGAATGCCCAGGATGCAGAGCGTTATCGTGACCTCGAAAAGTGTAAACCCGCGTGGCGGCTGCATCTCTCCTTCCCACTGATTGCCGGTTCGGATAGCATATGAGAGTGCGCGCTGCGCGGCCGTCCCGAATCATCCAAATGCATCCATGAGAGCCTTTTTTCTGCCGAGCGCTGTAGTCGGCGCGCTCGTTATTGCTTGCGCGCCGGCAGCCGCTCCGCCGTCGCCGGCCGAGATTCCCCAGCCTACTCCGCCGCTCGTTCTTCCGCCATTTCAAATGGATACTGGGCGCACCGCGGATCGACTTCCACCCTTCAAGGCCGCGCCCATGATCGTGTGGGGTCCGCCGCCCGAGGGAGTCACTCATCCGGGTAGAACCAGGAGGTATGACCTCCAGCATCAGGCAACGACCGTTCGCTTCGACTGGGCACGTCAGGCCGTGGTTGGAACGACCACACTCACCATCGGCGGGCTTCCGGGCGCGGCGCCTCTCTCGAGCCTTGTCATCGATGCAGGCGACATGACGTTCAAGCGTGTAGCGAGCGGCGCCACGGCGCTCAAGCACGACTACGATGGCCACGCGCTTACGGTGCATCTCGCCGCGCCGTTGCGATCCGGGCAGAAGACTTCGATCACCATCGAGTACGACGGCGCGAACCGCACGAAAGGCGCCTACTTCCGGCCGGCGAAACACATAGTCTGGACGCAGGGCGAAACCGAAGACAATCACTACTGGGTTCCGACGTACGACTTTCCCAACGACAAGACCACGTGGGAGTTCTACATCTGGACCGCGAAGCGCGAGCGTGCTCTGTCCAACGGGCGCCTCGCGGGATCGCGAACGGTCGGCGACAGCATCGAGTGGCACTGGGTTCTCGACAAGCCTGCATCCACCTATCTCATGACCGCGGTCGTCGGGAACTACACGATCATCCAGGACAAGCCGTGGGGCAAAGTGCCGATTGGATACTGGACCTATCCGGATTCGGTCGCCGCTGCGCGCCGCGGGTTCGCGAAGACACCGCGGGCAGTCGACGTGTTCTCGCGCAAGACAGGCGTGCCTTATCCGTGGAACAAGTACGACCAGATCGTCATTCCCGAATTCCAGTATGGCGGTATGGAGAACGTTACCGCGACATCGCAGAACGATGCCGAGATTCTCCACCCCGCATGGGCGGAGCCCCATGCGAGCTCGGTGGGGCTGATGGCTCACGAGCTCGGTCACCAATGGTATGGCGACCTTCTGACTACGCGTGACTGGGGCGATGTCTGGCTCAATGAAGGGTTCGCCACATTCATGGAGCAGATCTTCCGCGAGGAAGATCTGGGCGTCGACGAGGGCGCGATCGACCGCCTGGGCGCGCAGGAGCAGACGATCGATGCTGATCGCCGCGCGCGGCGGCCGCTGGTGTGGAGCAAGTGGGTCAACGATCCGATCGAAGTGTTCTTCAGCGGGCACATCTATCCGAAGGGAGCGACCGTGCTGCAGATGCTTCGGCACCAGCTGGGCGACGCGCTCTTCTGGCAGGCGATGAACCACTACACGACCGCTCACGCTTACGACAACGTCGTTACCGACGATCTCCGCAAGGCATTCGAGGAGGCGACCGGGAAGAACTACAAGGCGTTCTTTGACCAGTGGGTCTACGGCGCCGGGTTTCCGGTGTTTCAGGTGTCATCGCTCTACGATCGTGCCGCCCGCCGGCTCGTCATTACCGCGAACGAAGTTCAGCCCCGCGACAGCCTGACCGGATTTTTCGACGTGGACGTCGATGTCGAGGCGCGCACCGACAGCGGCGTCGTTCGCTTCGTCGTGCCGGTTCGAAATGGAAAGGGAGAGGCGGGCACCAACCTAAAGGCTCCGCCGCGCTCGATCAGGTGGGACAAGGGGAACTGGATTCTCGACCTCACGGATTTTCCGCGGACCACAGAGATGCTGCGCTATCAACTTCATTACGATGATGACGTTCTCGGACGGATCGAAGCGGTAGATCTGCTGGCGCAGCGACCCGCAGACCCGGCCGCCCTCACGGCCCTGATGCTCGCAACGCGCAACGATAAATTCTGGGCCGTCCGCGCGCGGGCTCTGACTGCGATCGGCGTCTGGGGAGATTCCACCCGTGCCTCTGCGGCGCCGATGCCGAATGTCGTCAACGCTCTCATGGCCGCTACGCTCGATCCCGATGCTCGCGTCCGCCAGGAAGCCGCGACGGGACTCGGCCGCCTTGCAATCAAAGGAACTGCCGCCAGAGATATCATAGTGCGCGTTCGTCAGCTCGCTCGGAGCGATCCGAATTTCTTCGTGCGCGGCGCGGCCCTCGCCGCCGACATCCGTCTGGAAAAGAATGCCGCGCTCGCTCTGGCCAGGCAGCTTATGGGGCCGGATGTCTGGCAGAATGTGATCCGCGCACCGGCAATCGCCGCCCTCAAATCGGTTGGAACGCCGGAAGCGCTTGCTCTCGCGCAGGAATTCACGCCGCCGGGCCAGTAGGCGGAATGCCAAATCAAGGACCAATGAAAATCAGCATCGAATACTGCGTCGTTTGAAACTACCAGCCTCGAGCCGCCAGTCTGGCGGCTGAGATTCGACAGCGCTTTCCCGACGCGGAGCTCACGATGACTCCGTCGAGAGGAGGCCGGTTCGAAGTCATCGCGGATGGCCAGCCGGTTTACGAGAAATCGAAAACCGGGCGTCATGCCAAACCGGGTGAGATCCTATCCCTACTGGAACAGAAATCCTGAACTCATGAGAATTGCCATATCCACCGGCGGCGGCGACGCGCCGGGGCTCAACGCGGTGATACGCGCTGCGGTGCTGTCTGCATGCAACCGCGGCTGGGAAGTCCTCGGCATCAAGAAGGGCTACGCCGGCCTGCTCGGCGAAGACGAAGTCATTCCGATGACTCCCGCTACGGTGCGCGGCATCGCTCACCTCGGCGGAACGATCCTCCGCACCACCAATCGCGGCAATCCGTTCAGCTATCCCATCGCTCAGCCCGACGGGACCTTCGTCGACAAGGATCGGTCCGGGGAGCTGATAGAAAACTCGCGGAAGCTCGGCATCGACGCGGTGATCTCCATCGGCGGGGACGGATCGATGAGCATCGCCCACCAGCTCTGCGAGCGAGGGATGAAAATCGTATGCGTTCCGAAGACCATCGACAACGATGTGGCTGGAACGATCACGACGTTCGGCTTCGATACCGCGGTGAACACGGCTCTCGACGCGATCGACAAGCTGCACACCACCGCCGAGAGCCATGACCGCGTCATCGTTCTCGAGGTGATGGGCCGCAACGCCGGGTTCATCGCGCTGCACGCCGGCCTCGCCGGCACGGCCGATGTCATTCTGATCCCGGAAATTCCCTATGACATCGACAAGGTGTGCGAAAAGATCGCCGCGCGGAGCCGCTCCGGCAGGCACTTTTCCATCGTCGTGATCGCGGAAGGAGCGTTTCCAGAGGGCGAAGCTCCGGCGATCATCGGCAAATCGATGCCGGGCCAGGCCGTCAGAATCGGCGGAGTTGCCGAGCGACTCGCGGACCAAATCGAGCAGCGCACCAAGAAGGAGACGCGCTCGCTGATTCTCGGGCACCTTCAGCGTGGTGGCCAGCCGACCGGTTACGACAGGCTGCTGGCGGTAAGATTTGGCGGCGCCGCTGTTCGTGCGGTCGCCGATGAAAAATGGGACCACATGATCGCGCTTCAGTCACCGCACATTGTGACCATTCCGCTCACCGACGTGCTCCAGACGCCCAAGCGGGTCGAGATAGATCACGATACAGTATTGACGGCCAGGGCAACGGGTATTTCCTTCGGAGACTGAGTACCCCTGAAAGCCCTTTGGAGGGTTCAAGTGAAAGGCGTCCGGTGGGCCTACTGCTGAGCTCAAAAAGGTGTGTCGATTCCTCGTCCCACTTAGAGGACAATCCTCACTTTTCCCCGATGAGCGAAAGCAGTGTAAGTCGTTTGATGACAACGTGTTAACTGCATTTTGATGATCTGGCACCCACCGTGCACCCACTACGGCCATGATCCACGCTTTCCATTCCAATCCGCTGCGTTTCATTCTGCGTCTCACCCTGCCCGTCGCGATCGGATTGATCGTCTCGGCCAGCGGCGCGGAAGCGCAGCGTCCCGTTCCGGCAAAGTCGCAACCGCCGGTAGCGCCGCAATCGCGTGGCGACCAAATCGTGCCGCCCGGCTTTTTTCCGCCGACCGGTATGTGCCGGATCTGGATCAATGATGTGCCGGCCAGCCAGCAGCCTGCGCCGACTGATTGCGCTTCGGCTGTCAGAAACCGGCCGGCGAACGGGAAGGTACTCTTCGGTGATGATCCGCCGAAGAGCAAGAAGGGCAAAACCGACAGGAAGAAATCCAGCCCAACGGATGAACTTGTCGACCTAATCACTCGGAGGATTTCACGATGAAGGTATTTTCAATCGCATTGGCGCTAACCGCGCTGGCGACTTCGGTTCCTGTCGGTGCTCAGATCATGAGCACTCGCGTGCCCACCACCACCCGATCCACGGTTGATGGCTCCTGGTACGTCGTAGGCCGGGATGCCAGCGGAAACACGATCTATGAACGGCAGACCCGTGACCGCAACGGCAACATCGTAGTTCAGCGTGCTCGCCGCAATTCAAACGGCAGCATGTCGATCATCAGCTCGCGCACAGTCGCAAGCAGCAACAGCCGTAACAGCAGAAACTGCGATTATACGCAGAGCACCAACACCGTTGGCGATATCATTTTCGGCCGCAACTCCAGCAATGTGAATTGCGACGATCGTGATAACCGCGTCGACGGCGGCTGGTATCAGGTCGGTCAGGGCCGCGACAATAACTCGATCTACGAGCGCCGCGTTCGCGATTCCAACGGAAATCTCGTCATCCAGCGCGCGAGACGTAACTCGGATGGCAGCTTCAGGATCCTGAGCACGCGCCGCTACGACGACAACAATGACAAGCAGTGGAAAAAGGCTCAGAAGCAGCAGCAGAAGGAGTGGAAGAAGGAGCAGAAAGAGCAGGACAAGGAGTGGAAGAACAACGGCAAGCAGAACGGCAAGCAGAACGGCAAGCACAAAGGCAACCAGGACAGGGATTAACTCCTGATCGACATAGCGACGGCCCCGGGGGACTTCGGTTTCCCGGGGCCGTTTCGCATCCGGTGCGATGTATGCACCTTCCATGGCAGATGCCGCGCAACGTAACCGACAGATACCTCCCGCCGGACCACGCGGCCTTCGTCGCGGCCGAGCCTGCCACAGGCCGGCTCATCGTTATCGCTCCGACCCGCGCCGCCTGCGAGACCATCGAGCTGGCGCTTGGGCTGCGGATCCCGACGATTCTCGAGAAGCAGCACGGCCCTGAGATACGAGCTCTCGCCGCGGCAGGAAAGGGATTTGGAATCGTGGCCGGAACGGGCACGGGAAAAACCCTTTCGATTCGCCCGATAGCCGAAACCATCCTCGGCACCGAAGAGCTGAAAGTCGGCGTCGTCAACCGCGAGCGGGAGGCTACGCCGGAGACACCCGGCTGGAACGTGATCGTCGTCACCACCGGTATCGCGCGCCGCTGGTTCCAGGACGGAGACATCCTCCCAACCGACACGCTCGTGGTGGACGAGATCCATCAGACATCCGCGGAGCTCGAGCTCTGCCTCGCCCTCGGAAAAAGAGTTGGATGCCGTTTCATCTGGCTGTCGGCAACTGTGGATCCAACGTTCTACGAGCGCTATCTGAACGCCGCCGCGGTTCTGGAGAGCTCCGCGTTCGATCCGTCGAAGGCGGCGGACGTCAAGATCGTGCGAAACAGTCCGCTGACCTTTCTTGACGACCGGTTCCTGCAGCAGGTCGTAAAAGAGCGGCGCGGCGTGGGCATGTTTCTGCCTACCCGGGCAGGAGTCGAACAGGCGGCGGAGCTCGTCGGAGACCGGTTTCCCCGAATCAACACCGCGTTTTATCACGGCGGGGAGCCGATAAGGGTAATCCGCCCATTTCTCGAGGGCGAGGAGAAAAAGCCCTACTTCCTCGCGATGACTGCCGCGGGACAGAGCGCGCTCAACGTCCAGGGACTCGACACCGTCGTCATCGACGACACCCGGTTCAGCAACATCATCGAGCGCGGCAAAAACGTCCTCACCAAACTCCACCTCGGCGCCAACGAGATCCTGCAAATGGCTGGTCGGGTGCACGGCCGCGTTGCGGGGGGGCGAGTTTTCATTCTCTCCGACCGTGATATTCAGTTCTCCTCGCTGCGACCGACCGCACCCGAGTTTCAGCTGGCCGGAGATTCGGAGCGCGTCGCGATGACGTGCGCGGATCTGGGCGTCGCGGCCGACCAACTCGAGCTGCCGGTTCCGCTGGATCGCGTCGCGTACCGCAAAGCGGTATCGCTGCTCGAGCAGCGCGGGATAATCGAGAACGGAAGGCTGTCCCGATACGGAAAGGCCGTCGAAGCCATGCCCGTCGACCGGCCGTGGGCCGAGCTGCTGGTGAATGCCGACGACGAGCTCGTTCCGTATCTCGCCGTTATGAGCTCGATCGAATCGCTGCACCGAATGACCCGCGAGGATCGTGATCTCTCCGGCGTCACCGTGCCGGGGAGCGATCACCTCACTGCCTACAATCTGTACGCCGAGGCGTTCTCTCATTGCGGATACATCGGCGAAGTGTATGGGCTACCGAGGCATCTCTTCGATGAGAGCATCGAGAAGTGGGCGGAGCAGCGCCGAGTGCTCGTCAAGTCTATCGAGGACGCGGCGCTCGCCACGGCGAGCATCTACCGCAGCCTCGGCATGGAGCTGCCGACGAAAATGGTGAATGCCCGCGATCACATCTATCGGAAGTTCACTCAGCTGCTCGCGCAGTTCATGCCCTTCGATCTCGTGATTGACGAGCAAACTGCCGACGGAACAGAGGCGCGTGTGTCGAAGACCAGCGTTTGCGGGAGCTGGGGCCCGATCGCGGGAGACCTTCGTTACTTTGCTGACCGGTCCGGCATACCGCGCGCGGCGATCGAGGGGACTCAGGTCCCGATGGAATTGATCCGCCGTTCTGCGCCTCGCGGAACAGAGGTGCTGCTTTACGATGCGCGCCGGAAGCACGGCCCGCTCGTGGTGAAGCGAACCCTGGATTATTTCGGGTTCGAGCTGGAAAGCGAGCTGGAAACGATAGACGAGTTCACGGCGGAGAACGCGGCCGAGGCGAGACGAATTCTTGCTGAAGCGCTGGCGCGCGGCGAGGCCCGACATTTTGCGGTGAGGAAGAACCGCGACACCATCGACGCGATCCGCGAGGCGTACAAGCGCTCGGGTGGCGAGACGAAACGTCTGGGCTTGCCGGAGCTCACAGCGCTCTACCAGGAACAGCTTGCAGACGTCAACTCGATGGACGACTTCCGGGCGGCGCGACTCGTGTTGGCTAAGGAGAGCTTCGTCCCTCGCGATGTTCAGGAGCGGCTAGGGCGGCTGCCCGCCCATGTCATGCTTCGGGATCGTGAGATCGAGATCGATTACGACGTCGAGGAGCGCGACGGCCAGCGCCAGGGCGTCGCGAGACTCCGGCTTCCCGAAAAAATTGCCCGCACTCTGACGGAGGCCGAGGTGCCGAAGCTCGACAGGCCTGTGCGCTTCGTGGTGTTGCGCGGTCAGCGAGGCGCGGTGCGGGCCGACACGCTCGAGGAATTGCAGGAGCGGCTCGCGCAGCCCTGGTCGCCGGACGAGGTCGAAGAGTCGGCGGATGATAGAGCGATGTTGTCGCACGCCGAGAAGGAGGTGAAGCGGATCGCGGGAGAGTTTCGGCGGCAGAAGAAAGGTGGCGGGCGTCACCACGGTCGTCATGACCGGTCGCATTCCCGTAAGCGCCGGCGTGGACGATAAGATCGTGCAGCAGTTATAATCCGCGCATGCCAGCACACCACTTCGCGACTCACTTCAGCGAACACCAGAAAGTCATCGAGGCGTGTATCGCCTCGCTGCAGCCCGAGTCAGATGCCGCGTCTGACGCAATCATCTCGTGCATCGGCCGCGGGGGGAAAGTCCTGGCGTTCGGCAACGGTGGCAGCGCGACGCAGGCGAGCCATCTCGTCGAAGAGCTGATTGGACGCTTCAAGGACACCAGGAGAGCGCTGCCCGCGATCTCGCTGGTTGGAGACGCGGGCGTGATGACTTGCATCGCCAACGACTTCGGGTACGGCGCGCTATTCGAGCGGCAGGTGGAGGGGCTCGTCACGCGCGGCGACGCGGTCGTCGGAATAACGACGAGCGGGAAGTCGGAGAACGTATTACGGGGGCTCAGGGCCGCGAAAACCCGCGGAGCGACCACAATCGCGTTGTGCGGTAAGAACGGCCTGAAGGACTTCGCTGCCGATCACGTGGTCGCCGTTCCGAGCGAGAACGGCGCGTACATCCAGGAAGTCCATCTCATGGTGCTGCACGTCTGGTGCATCGCTGTGGATGAGACCATTAAAGCGGGCGGACTTTGAAGGCGGCCATTCCACCTACCAGGTACGGCTGAGGGGATCCAAGTATTGAGTGGACAGTAATGAGTTTTAGTCTGTCAGTGGGGTTGTGAGTTGTAGGTGCCAGTGAGGTTGTGAATTGTGGTGATGAGTCGGGGTGTTGACTGGCTACCGACAACACCACTGAAATACTTGCACTCACGACTCAACACTCAAGACTTGGATCCCGCCAGAATCCCGATCGGACTCGGCTCGCCGGATTACAGCTAGCTAAACCTGGGCGTCTCCTCCAAGAGTTGGATCCCGCCAGAATCCCGATCGGACTCGGCTCGCCGGTTTACAGCAGGCTAAGCCTGGGTCTCTCGTCAGAAGCGAGGGCGTCCTCGCGGTAGGAAATCCAGCCGGTCGCTTCGTCGGCCACGAGCTCGACCTCGGTGCCGAGCGGAAGCGTGAGATTCGGGACTTCGTGACCGGCGGGGAAATCCATGAGGATCGGGACTTCGAGATCGGAGACGAGATCGAGGAGGAAATCCTCGAACTCATCCTCTTCCGATCGATCGAGCGAGAGCTGGCCGAACACGATTCCCTGGACGTCGCGGAGCAGTCCGGCGGCGCGGAGGTGCAAGAGCCGCTCGTCGCACACGGACATCGGATCGCGAGTCTCCTCGAGAAAGAGGATCGCCCCCCGCGTGTCGATCTCGTAGGGAGTGCCGATCGTCTGCTGGACGAGCGACAGATTCCCACCGGTCAGCCGGCCAACCGCTCGTCCCGCCCTAACCGCGCGCGCGACGCCGTGGCCGAGCTGCGTCTCGGGTCGCGGCGTTGTGAGTGCCGAGAGAATCGAGAGGAAAGTGGGGTCGGTGCTGCCGGCGAACAGGTCGTCGAGTGTAGGACCGTGAAAGACTCTGAGCTGCGCGCGGCGCATGAGCCACAGGTGGAGAGCGGTGATGTCCGAGTATCCGACGAACGACTTCGGATTGCGCCTGAAAACCTCGGGATCGAGGTAGGGCAGTAGTCTCGCGGCTCCGTACCCGCCCGTTCCGGCGATGACCGCTTTCACGTCCGGGTTGAGCCAGATCCGCATGAGATTCTCCGCGCGCCGCTCGTCTTCGCGCTTCTGGAAGCGGCGGAATCTCTCGATTTCGGAATCGAGGATGACTTTGTAGCCGGCCTCCTCCATCGCCCGGGCGCCGCGGAGGAGCCAATTCTGCTGGGGCGCGTACGAAGTCGCGACTACACCTATAGTATCGCCTTTGACCAGAGGCGCGGGTCTGTTCAGACCCGGGGACCGGCTCGTGGCCGGACCGAATGGAACGGATACAGCGCCATCGACCGGCGCCATCGTTTGCTCCGCGGGGTACACTCCGAGTGACTCGGTCATCGTCGTTTCTCGAAGCGCATTATCGGTTGGCCACTG
>JBDTND010000017.1:0-25618 GCA_039933915.1 Gemmatimonadales bacterium
TGGATTGCTTTTTCCGCCAGTGGTGCCATCGCGAGATAGCCCGCTTCGGTCGGGTGGACGCCGTCGCTGGATAGTCCGGGGCGCATGCCGCCTCGCTCGTCGGACATCGCAGAATGGTAGTCGAGGTAGATCGCGCCGTGCTTGACGGCGTAGGCCTTGATCCACTTGTTGAGCGCCATGATTTTCGGCGCGGGCTCCAAGCCCGGCTTCCACGGATAGTCGTAGACCGGCAGCACCGAAGACATCACCGGCACGATTCCATTCTCCATCGCGAGCTCGACCATCGACGCGAGATTGTCCTCGATCATCTCGAGCGTCGAGGGCCCGGTGTTGCCGGCGATGTCGTTGGTGCCGGCAAGGATCACGACGACTTTGGGCTTGAGCGCGATGACGTCCTGCCTGAAGCGCACCAGCATCTGCGGTGTCGTCTGTCCGCTGATGCCGCGACCGATGTACGGCTTCCCGGGAAACATCGTCGCGAAGTGCGGCGCCCAGCCTTCGGTTATGGAGTTGCCGAAGAAGACTACGCGATCTTCGCTTTTCAAAGGCGGGGAGAGTTTGGCGTTGGCCTCGCGGTATTTCTGCAGATTCGGCCAATCGCCCGAAGGTGACGGTTGCGCGCCAACCGGTGCGCCCGCGGCGAGGCAAAGGACAAATGCCGCTGCAAGGGCACGCGCAAGCATTTCAGGCGAATCGCTTGAGGGAACGTTCGCGCGCTTTCTGCATTTCGACTTCGCGGTTCCGCGCTGGCGCGCTCGTGTGCAGCGAGTGGACCAGCCGGCGCGCGACGGCCGTCACGTCGTCGACAGCCTGATTAAAAGCTTCCTCGTTGGCGCGCGACGGCTTGGTTGTGCCGCTCAACTTCCGAACGAACTGAAGCGCCGAGGCGCGAATCTCGTCGTCGGTCGCGGGGGGCTCGAAATTGGCTAGTGTTTTTATGTTCCGACACATCCTGGGCTACCTCTCGAGAGTGGAAACTTTTTTCGGGCGTGGAAATACAGAACGGAACACTGCACGCCTCCCGCAGGTCGCTGCGCGGTTCGCGCTACCGGCCAAGCCGTGTGAATCATACATCAGGCGTTGTGCAGTCGTTCCTGCTCGAATCGCGTCCGCACCGCGGCCAGGTCAGTCACCGCTGTGATGACAATGCCGAGGTCCTGCAGCAATCCGTCGTGCAGGTCGTAAATCCAGCCGTGCACGGCCAGAGACTGGCCACGCGCCCAGGCGTCGCGCACGATCGTCGTCTGGCTCACGTTTGCTACCTGCTCGATCACGTTCAGCTCACACAGGCGGCTGTGGCGCATCGCTTCGGTTTCCAGAGCGTCAACCTGTTCCTGATGCTTGAGATGGACATCCTGGACGTGGCGAAGCCAATTGTCTGCCAGGCCCAACCGGTCGTCGCGGAGCGCGGCGAGCACACCTCCGCAGCCATAGTGTCCGCAGACGATGATGTGGCCGACCTTCAACACATCCACCGCGAACTGAATCACCGAAAGGCAGTTCAGATCGGCGTGAACGACCACGTTGGCGACGTTGCGATGAACGAGCAGATCGCCGGGAGGAAGGCCGACGATCTCATTCGCGGGCACCCTGCTGTCCGAGCAGCCGATCCACAAATATTCAGGCGCCTGCTGGCGCGACAAGCGCGCGAAGAACTCCGGGTCCTGCCGGGTCATATCGGCGGCCCACGCGCGGTTTTTCGAGAAGAGGTGATTTAGTAGACGCATCTCTCGGGCATATCCTGAGTAAAGGTCACCTGCCGGAACCTAATTACAGCCGGAAGCTCTCACGCAATCTCCGGGAACGGACGGTCTATCGCGGTGCTCTGGGCGGTGAAGAAGTGCGGGCCGTCCTCTCCGACGTAGAGGCAGTCCTCCAACCGCACGCCGAACTCGCCGTAGATGACGATGGTAGGCTCGTCGCTGAAACACATTCCGGGCCGAATGCGAGTAGTGTTTCCGCGAACGAAGTTCGTCCACTCGTGCCCGTCCAGGCCGATCCCGTGTCCGGTGCGGTGAGGGAGGCCGGGCACTTTATAACCCGGACCGAAGCCGGCGTCCGTGATGACCTTGCGCGCGGCAGCGTCTACGGATTCGCAGGTTGCGCCCACCCGCGCGGCGGCAAACCCGGCGTCCTGCGCGCGCTTCTCGAGATCCCATACGTCGCGCTGGCGTTGCGTCGGCTTGCCGAATACGATCGTCCGGGTAATGTCCGACGCGTAGCCCTCAACCGAGCATCCGCCATCGACGAGCACGATATCCCCGTCCTTGAGCGCGGCGGGCTTTGTGGTGCCGTGCGGAAACGCGGACGAAACCCCGAACAGCACGAGGGCGCCACCCTCTGCCCCGAGTTTCTGGTGCGCAGCCGCGATCGCGCCGGACAGCTCTCCCTGGGTGATACCCTCGCGCAGCGTGGGAAACGTCGCGCGATATGCCGCGATCGTGATGTCGTTCGCCCGCTGCATGAGCGCGATCTCGGCTGGTGATTTGAACATCCTGCACCCGGCGGTGACCGGAGTGGCGCTCACGAACTCGACGCGTGGCGCCTCGCGGCGCACGCCGTCGGTGATGAAAAAACGGACGCGCTCTTCGAAGCCAACCTTTCCTGTCGCGATTCCGCGGTCGCGCAGGATTTGCGCGATTTTGGCGAATGGACTTTCGTCTTCCTGCCACACGCGCACATCGGTCGAGAATTTGATCAGCTCGCGCGCGCGCTCCTCCTCGAATCCGGGCGTGATGTAGGCGAGATCTCCCACTGCCGGAATCACCACGCCGAACGTGCGCTCGCTCAGTCCCCAGCGGACGCCCGTGTAGTAGTACATGCTCGAGCCGGGCTCGAGAAAAATCGCGGCGATCCCGTTCTCTCTCATCAGGCGGCGCGCCTTCTCGATGCGAGCGAGTCGCTCGACATCGGAGATGGGCACGACCGCCGGCAATATTGGGCGGAGGTGTTGGATCGCATCGGACAGGACCGGCGCGGATTCCGAGTTCTGTTGTGCGCCGGCGGGAGTGGGAAGAAGCGTCAGGCCATCACCAATCGCCGCGGCGCCGGCAACCACCGCCGTTCGCCGCACGAATGTCCGTCTGTCCATGAATCGTCCGAATTGGAGGTGGGACTATGCTATGACCAGGCATGCCCGGGTTCAAGTCGATGGCAAGGTAGCCACGTCAATACCTGCTCGAGTTCAAGTCGTACGCGAAGGAACCCCGGATTTCGTCAGATCTCTTTGTAGAAGAAAACCGTATCGCAGTTCGTGCCGTCCGGGTTCAGCGCGAAATGCGGTACCTCTCCTACTCGCTGCCAGCCGAGCGAGGTGTAGAGTCGCTCGGCGGGACTGTCTTTGCAGGTGTCCAGTAACAACAGAGTAAATCGCTTCTCGCGGGCACAACGCTCCAGCTCCGCCATCAGCGCGCGCGCAATGCCGCGTTTTCGCGCGCGGCGGTGCACGAGCAGCTTTGCGACATCGGCACGATGGGGCTGGTTCGGCGCCCACGACGGCTGCAGTTGCACCGTGCCGACAATTCCTTCTTCATCCCGGGCGACGAGTATCACCGCCCGCGTAGGGGCTGATTTCAATGTTCTCTCCCACCAATCGACAGCCTCCTCGATCTGTAAATCGGCCATGAAGCTGACGCTCGAGCCGCCTCTGACGGCGTCCAGGAGCAGTGCGGCGAGCCCCTGCACGACGTCATAAGACGTTCCATCAATGCTCCCTATCGATATATCACTCACGCTGATTCAGGTGGCCGCTCCGATCTCTTCGTTCGTGAAGCGCCGAAGTCATTCTCCGGACATGCTTCTATGGACCGGAAAATCCGACGCGAACACCTCCTGGCGCGCGAACCGCCGCGATCGTCACGCCCTCCATTATCCGCTCGGGCGGATGAATAGGCTCCGCACCTTCGCGCAGCGCCTGATCGTAAGCCGCTTGCGCGTCCGCGACGTGCACCGTGAAATTGCTGCCCGGCTGCTCAGATGGATTGGTCCTGCGAATCCCGCCGCCGCCCTTGTCGGAGTACGCGAACAAGTGGTACTCCCCACCCGGCATCGGGACGCTCGGCATGAATGTCCAGCCGAGGACTTTCTGGGCCCACGCCTTGGTTGCTCCGGGATTGTCGCTCGCGAGCTCCGTGTGCGTGATCCAGCCGTAGAGGCCACGCGTCGCTTCGTGGCGCCGCGGAGCCGCGCTGGAAGATTTCCGTGTTGCTTTCTTTTTCGCCGACGGACGCTTCGCAGATTTTTTCGCGGCTCGTTTTGCGACTCGCCTGGCTGGTCGCTTCGGTTTTTTTGCCATGATGATTTCCGGTCAAATTTGGAATCCAATCAGTTTCGATTATGTCGTCCCCAGGGTTCTCCTGAGAAACGCGATCGTGCGTGGCCATGCATCCTTTGCCGCGGCGAGGTTGGCCTGTTCCTCCGCTTCATCCCGCTGCGCCTTGGGATCGTCCTGCGCACGCAGGAATCCATGGACTGCGCCGGCATAATTGATCCCGACATAGCTTTTCTTCAACGCTTTCATTGTGGAATCGATAGCCGGCATGGCTGCCGCGATTCGCTGGTCCCTGGAGCCATTGAGCAGCATTACTGGTTTGGTGACTTTCGCGAGAGAATCGGCGTTGGGGACTGGGCCAGTCATGTACGGCGTCCCATAGAAGGCCACACCGCCCGCGAACCCGGAGGTGCCGCCGTTGACGGCGTGTCCCCAGACGGTGGAACCGCCCCAGCAGTATCCGATTACGGCATATCTCGGTGCTGCGGAGGCCTGCGACATCGCGTACCGCGCGACCGAAATGATCCCGAGGTTCCGGTCGGTCGTATTCACGCTCGCGATTAGCTTCCGCGCCGAATCGCCCGAGAGCTCCTCGGTGCTTGGACCACCACGTGCTCGGGAAACGAGGTCAGGCGCGATGGCGATGAATCCATCGGCGGCAACCTGATCGGCGACGCCGCGTACCCAGGTGGAGAGTCCAAAAATCTCGTGAACGACGACCACGACCGGCGTTTTCGCGTTGGTGGTTGAGGGATAGACTATCCACGCCATCAGCGAGTCGCTCGAGCCCGGGCTCCAGGGGAGCTTCACCCACTCGCCGTGGCGCGGGCTCGCCGCGAGCCGCGCCTTTGCGGTGTTGTTACTGGGTGGCAGTGACTCGTTGCCCTGTGCTGTGGTGAACGAGCCAGCCGGCGCCGCGAGGTCCCCGTCGCTCATGTGCGCCATGTGTTCGTCGTTTGTCATCTGACGGTTGCAGGCTGCGAGGGCGAGGAATGCCGTGCAGCCGGCCAGTATGGAAATCGATTTCATGAGCGTTCTCCGACGGGTAGGGATGAGGTCAGTTTGGCGCTGTCAGCGGCGAGCTTGAGAATAGCACGAACCCCGTCTGTCGCAAATCGCGTTCACATTTCACGCGGGATTACCGTCAACGGGGCAGCGCATCGCGAGCGCCTATCGAACGCACCTGAAAACCGGCGGCGAGAAATGCACCGTGTCGACCTGTCCCGCAATGACGTCGATGTCCGTCGAATCGGGGCGGTGGGCGAAGGCGCGCACAGACAATCGGTAGCGTCCTGGTGTCAGAGCGTTGAAGACGAATCCGCCAAGACTGTCCGCAATCGTTGAAGCATGCGGAGAGCTGGGCGCGTTGCCGGGCATTTCTGCGAGAATCGTATAATGCGGAAGCGCGCCACCGGAATCGGAAAGGGTCCCGATCACTCCGCCCACTCCCGACCTGAGCACCGGGGGCGGAGGCAGCTGCGCGACAGGCCCTTTCGCGCGGACGCGCGTCGTGCAGCGGCCCGTCATCGTCATCATCTCGTCTGGGGTCCCACGATGGCAGGCGCTCAGTGCGAGCGCCGCCGCGAGGATAACGGCGGGTCTAGAAATCCCGTCCAATCGTCCGCAGCCGCCGCCTGATTCGTCGCGGCAGGAAGAACGCGGCCGCGGCCAGCACTCTCTCCAGGTCGAGCGCGCGAAGCGAGTCGGGGTCGCCCATCCAGTGATCGTGCAATACCGAGCGGCCCGCATTCGCGATCAGCCGCTGCAACGCCAGCACCAGCACGAACAGATCATCGACTTCGCCGAGGAACGGGATGTAGTCGGGGATGAAATCCATCGGCAGCACGATGTACGCAAACGCACCCGCGACGAGGAGCTTGTCGGTGTTCGAGACGCGCCTGTCGGTCAACAGCCCGCCGAGGAGGCGAAGAAAATTCGGGAGCTCCTTCATCGTCGAGACGATTGTCCGCTTCGCTCCAGTCCGGGGTGTGTCCGGCGGATCGATCTCGCGGGGCCGCGCCGTAGAAGCCGATGCCGTCGAGCTGCCGCGGGTGGAGCGGCGCTTTCGCGCTGCCGCTGCCGATGCCGCGGTCGAGCGTGCCGATTGAGCCTTCACTTGCGCTGATCTCCTGGTGGCTGGGTGGGCGGAATCTGGGTCGAAGGCGATGCCGGTGGTGTCGCAGCCGGACCAGCCGGACCCGCCTGCGGTGGCGGCTGCTGCGGCTTCGCAGAAGTCACCGATGACACAACCCCTGCTATCTCCGTTGCAACTGACTTGCCAGCGTTTGCCACGTCAGTTACGACCCCAACCGCCTTGTTCATCATGCTCATCGTCCCGCCAATCACTCCAGCCGACATCTTGCCTGCCCGCAGCGTGTCTTCCACGCCCTCCGCGAACCGCTTCAGCGGATTCGGTGCCGTGGAGACCTTGGGAGCGTACTTCGACTCCAGAAAATCGATGTAATCGAGGATCTGGTAGATCTTCTCTTCGGGAAGAGTATCGAGCTTACGAATGAGCCGCTCGCGCAGAATGTCGTTCATTTTCCTTGGGTCTCCGTTTCGACGGGCCACCGCTTAGTACTACGATAACTCCAACAGAACGAGTCGTGAGCCGAATAGCTGGTGCTTGATAGCCAATAGCCTCACGACGCCGGGACGTGACTACCGCCGGCAAAGCACAGGCAACTGCCCTGGCCACCACGCCAGTAGAGGCGTCCCGACGTCTGCAGCTAGAGGCTATAAAGCCTCAGCTATCAGCTCACGACTCGTTCTTTTGCAGTTACATGGGGCCGCGCCACCTCGCCCTTTTGCCGCGTACGTCAATATGTACGTAATTCGTGCTCGAATGACCACTGGTGTAGATGCCAAGCCCGCCGACCAGATCCGGGTGCTTGAGCTCGACGATCTCTACGGCCAAACCTACCATACGGCTGTCGATCGCCGTGATCCGTCCATCGCCGTTCGCGTCAATCGCCACGTCGGCCGCGTCGCCGTACTGGTGCTGGCTGTCGCTGGCTGCGCGCCGGACACGCCGGTTGTGCTCGGGGGCGCGAAAACCTGAGTGTACGTCGATGTCCATGTCAGCCACCGCCTTGTCGCCGTGCCATCGAGCGATTTCCTGAATCACCAGCTCCAGCTTGTCGAGCAGCTTGGGGTTTACCGCTGCGTAGCTGGGCCAAACTCCCACCTGATCGTGGTTCAGAAAGTCGCCGACTTTCAGATGCCTGGTGATAGGCAATTCGACGTCCGCTGGAGTTATCTCCAGAAACCCTTCCGGCGGCGGCGTCCTCCCCCGCGTACGCTCGGCGAGATAGGTGCCGATGCGGTAGCCCCGCAGCATCCCGCGCTCCTTCTCCTCGAACGGGACCAGCACCGCCAGCGTGAGCCCTTCTATCTGCCTGTGCTGACCGCTCTTGAGGAGGGCCAGCCGGTAGAAGCCCGCTTTGGGAGGCGCGGTTACGCGATCATCGGTGAGGGGCGCCGCCTCGGTCGCCAGTGTGGTATCGCCAACGCGTATCCACGCGTAGTGAAGCGCCGTGGGATCGCCGTGCACGTCGAGCGGATACGAGATCTGCTGAGCCGGCATCGCGAAAGCCAGCTTCACTTCACCGCTCGCGCCGAATGCGCTCACCGACGGCTCGGCCATCGGCACCACCGAGCGGGCGAGATACATCCCGATCGGCTTGTCGGTGGCCTCGGTGGCAGCCTGGAGGAACTGAAATGCGCCGATAGCGGCAACCGCAGCCGCGGTGGTCCAGACTATTCGGCCAGTGTGGCGCTTTCGTACAGGAAGGTCATCGGGAAGCTCCAGCTCTTCGCCGGTAGGATGACCTCTTCTCTCCCCTACTACAGCGGACTCCAAGCGCCTTTCTTACTTCTTAATAGATGTAGACCGGCGTGCCGATCGTGACCATTGGATAGAGACGCTCGATGTCTTCGTTGCGCATGCGCACGCAGCCATGACTGACGGACTGCCCGATGGATTCTGGGTGGTCGGTGCCATGGATTCCATAGCCGTCTCCAAGCTCCAGGCGGCGCGTCCCCATAACGCCCAAATATCTTCGCGCTGTGGTGCCGTAGGGCGGAATAACGATGTTCCCATTCGCAATGATCTCCTTTCCTTCGACCCCTCCCCCTAAGGACACCGCAGAGCCGTTGCCGTAACGCTTTACGACCTCTCCATTCTGTGTTGAAATGGTGCCGCCATCACTGGTCCGAATCGTCTCGCCAGGGCTGAGGTGTACGAGGCCAAGTCCTTTCTTGTTGGCCATCTCGACGTAATGCCAGTCCGGGGGAACCCACGCCGGATTCTCGTCCTTGCCCTTCACCAGCAGCCGACCGCGCGGCGTCTCGAAGCGCCACTGTCCGGCCGACCCGCCCACCAGCTCTTTTCCGCTACCCGTCGCCACAGGCGCCTCGAAAAGCACGTCCTTGCCTTGCTTGTACCAGAGCCGGTGATCGGCCATGCTGACCACCAGGTAGGGCTGGTTCGCCGCTTCCGCCGGCGATTCCTTGAGCAGCGAGTTGAGGCTGTCTCCCGTCATGCCGAGCTTGCTCTTCACCTCGTTGAGAACGCCGAGGTTGTCGTTGTAGACCATACGGTTGACGTCCCGCTGGTAGCGGAGCTCCGCAGTCTTCGTAAGCAGCATGACGCTAAGGATCGCCGCGATGACGAATCCACCGATCAGCATCCAGACGGTTTTGCCGCCGTACGAAAAGATTTTGCTCACTCCCATTTGCTACCTCGTCTCCCAATTGGTTGAGACATGCGTTGCTAGTAGAAGTATACCTTCATACCGGCGTTAAGGTTCGGCATTATCGCCTTCATATCTTCGATGCTGATGCGCAGCGATCCGGGCGGTACCGGTGTCGAGTCATTTGCGCTCTTCGACGCGAGAATCTGCGTTCCGCCATCCAACATGATCTTTTCCGAGGACAGATCCGCGACGGTTCGCTCGCCCCGCGGAATGACTGCGGGCGGAGCTCCTGACGCATCTGATGGGAGCCGCTCCGGACCGAACTTCACCGGCATTTCTCTCAGCAGCGCTCCTTCGCGTGTGAGATACATCCTCGCGCTGTCGACCGACACGTTCAGGTGCAGCTTCTTGTCGAATTTGGACTGGCGCTTCACGAGCTCGATCGCGATCCGCAGCTTGTTCTCCTCGGCCTTCACGATCGCGTCCGTGCGCTCGCGCTCGGCCTGCGTCATGTGCTCTCTGAGCTGCACGACGTCGTGATTGTATTTGACCCGCTTGAAGAGAAGCCAGCCATCCACGGCGATCATCGCGGCGAGGCCCAGTCCCAGCACAAACACGAACCCCGGATAGGCACGCCTGAAATCGCGCCATACGCCGCGGCGTCTGTCGCCGTCTCCCTCGCGATCCGGGCGGCGCCGTGTCTCGGGACCAGTCTCTTGTTTAGGTCTGAATATTTCCATTGTCGATCTTCCGCCCTCTCGTCGGGGTAGGATTACATTACTCGAATATTATGGCCAATTCACAGCGCGCGCGGCCAGTCGCGCTCATCGTACTCGATGGATGGGGCTACCGGCCTCAAACCGAAGGCAACGCAATCGCTCTCGCGAACACGCCGACCTGGGACTCACTCTGGAGCCGCGGCTCGCGCACTCTGCTCGAGGCTTCAGGCCTTCGCGTGGGTCTGCCCAGGGGTCAAATGGGCAATAGCGAGGTCGGACACCTGAATCTCGGCGCGGGACGCGTAGTGATGCAGGATCTAGTACGCATCTCTTCGGCCATAACCGACGGGAGCTTCTACACCAACCCAGCGCTAGTCGGTGCATGCCAGCAGGTGGTCAGGAACGGCGGGACCCTCCACCTCCTCGGATTGATAGGCGCGGGCGGGGTGCACGCGATCGATACGCACTCGTTCGCGCTGCTCGATCTGGCGAAGCGGCAGGGGGTCAAGCGCGTCGCTATCCATGCCATGCTCGACGGGCGCGACTCGCTCCCCAAGTCCGCACTCGGCTACATAAAGGAGCTGCTGGACTACATTCGGAAGATTGGGTCGCCCGCGAAGATCGCGAGCGTGTCAGGACGCTACTACGCGATGGACCGCGACAGGCGCTGGGATCGAACCGGGCTCGCATATCGCGCCATCGTCCTCGGCGAGGGAACGTCCGTGACGGATCCCCTGGACGCGATAGCGAAGGCATACGAATCGGGGAAAACCGACGAATTCATGCTGCCGGTAGTGGTAACGGAGAAGAGTAAGCCGATCGGGCCTATGAGCGACGGGGATGCCCTGATCTGCTTCAACTACCGCTCTGACCGGATGCGGCAGATCGTGCGAGCGCTGATCGACCCGGCCTTCAATGATTTTGATGTGTCGCGACGCCCCAAAATCACCGTCACGACGCTCACGAATTACGACAAGACTTTCAATGTGCCGGTCGCGTTCCATCCGACGTCGATGGAGCGCATCCTGGCCGAGGTGTTGTCGGCACGCGGACTCGACATGCTGAAGACGGCGGAAACCGAGAAGTACCCGCATGTGACTTACTTCTTCAACGGCGGCCTCGAGGCCGCGTTTCCCTGTGAGCACCGGGTGCTCGTGCCGAGCCCCAAAGTCACGACATATGACCTGCAACCCGAGATGAGTGCCGCCGGTGTCACGGACGCGCTCATCAAGGGAATCACATCTGGAGAACACGATTTCATTCTGTGCAACTACGCGAACGCCGACATGGTAGGGCACAGCGGGTCCATTCCCGCCACGATCAAAGCGGTGGAAACGGTCGATCAGTCGCTGGCGCGCGTTCTGAAAGCGGCAGACACCGCCGGAGTGCGACTGCTTGTAACAGCGGATCATGGAAACGCCGAAATGATGATCGACCCGGACACCGGCGGCCCTCACACGGCGCACACGACGAACCCCGTTCCATTCGTCGTCGTCGACGGAGAGCAGGAGCAGCGGCTCAGGACGGGAGGCGCTTTATGCGATGTCGCACCAACTATATTGTCCATGCTCGGCATCGAGCAGCCGGCAGAGATGACCGGCGTCAATCTTGGAGTGGATTAGTGAAGACTTTCCTGAGCGCGATTGCGCTTGTTTGTGCAGCGACGACCGCCGAAGCGCAGGTCGGGCATCTTCCCGGAAGCAGTCCCTACGCCGACCTGGAGACCCGCCACGAGTTCTCGTTCTTTGGCGGGCGATACAACGCGGGCAGGGATCCGATTGGCATCGCGCCGGGTGACGGTACGATGTTCGGCGCCCAATATCAGATTCACGTCGGCGGGCCCGCATTCCTGATGGCGCGCTGGTCCCATGTGAACAGCAAGAGATTCGCGATCGATCCCACGAAGACTGGAGCCGCGAGGCAGCTGGGGGAGAAGAACGCGCCGGTCAATGTCTTCGATATCGACCTCGCGCTCAATCTCACCGGGGAGAAGAGCTTTCACCATATCGTCCCCGTCCTGAATTTTGGCGCGGGTATCGCCAGCTGCGGCTGCGTAGTGGCGGGAGATCCATACACCTTCGGCACCCCGTTTGCATTTTCGTTCGGCGGTGGGCTCAAGTTCGTGCCGGGCGGACGATTCAGTTTGACTCTGGATTGGAACGATTACCTCTACCAGCTGAAGTATCCGACCGCATACTACATCGCTCCCACCGGTGGGACGGCCGCCGTCGTCGGCGACCAGGCTCGTTCATTCTGGGAGAACAATCGGGCACTGACTCTCGGCGCCTCGCTGCTGTTCTTCAGGTAACCTGAACCGCTCCTCCGGGGCGGAGCCGGAGGAAGTGTGGAAAAGGACTACGAGGACATCAGCGATACCGAGGATCTGAGCGACAACGAGCTGCGCGCTCTCGTCCGCGACACGTTTGACCAACAAGTGGCTTTCGACCCTGATGATGTGGACGTGTCGGTCCGAGACGGTATCGTGCGTCTCGCCGGCCGGGTTGGCACCGAAGAAGAGCGTCGCATCGCGGAGCGCACCGTCACGGACGTGGTTGGCCTCCAGAGGGTTAAGAGCAGTCTGGTCGTAGATCCGATTCGGCGCGCCGAGAGTCCGGAAGCCATCGACGAGCATCTTGCCGACGAGGAGATGCACGAAGGCTTGCTACTCGGCGACACGCCGCGTCCGGAGGATCCGGGGGCCGGGGACGAGAACATCCGCGCGGAGCTGTTCGGGACAGCCGACGTTCAGCAATCCATCAGAGAGGGGATTCCGTGGAATCCGCCGGATGGTCCGACACCAGAGGGGACGACGGGCAGCGAGGATGTTCCGTCGGAGCGCCTGGAGGAGATCTGATACCCAGCCCTCTCGTAAGGCGGGATTTGCCTGCAACGGAACGCGGCGGGAGGCGGCAGAAGCGCAGAGGACAGCGCTCGGTTCACCACTCACCGACTTCACTGCGTGGTGTCAAGCGGCATTCCGCGTGATTGCGCAAATTTGAGGAATGTCGAAGGCCTCTCTTACCAGACGAATCTCGTTTTCGGCCGCTCATCGTTACAGCCGGCCCGAGTGGAGTGAACAGAAGAACGCGACGACGTTCGGCGCCTGTGCGTGGCCCAACTTTCACGGACATACCTATGTCTGCGATGTGACGGTAGCCGGGCCGATCGATAGCAAGACCGGATTCGTCGTCGATCTCGGCGTTCTCGACGAAATCCTCAATCAGCACGTGCGGAACCGCTTCGACCACCGCAACATCAACCTCGACGTCCCCGAGTTCGCCGACGGCAAGCTCGTTCCCACGGGTGAAAATCTGGCGCGGTTCATCTTCGAGCGTGTAGATGAGGAGCTGCCGAAGCCGGCAAAAGTGATCCGTGTGACCGTGGGCGAAGACGACAGCCTCAGCGCAACCTACAGCAGGGAGTAGCCGACAATCGTGTCAGTTTTTTCCACGCGCCGGATCGCGCGCGCCGTTTTGACGTTCGCCACGCCCCTCGTTGTCTCGGCGTGCGTGACCATCGCGCGGACGGTTCATCCCGTCTCATCGCACGCCGCGCTCCAGCACACGATCGATTCGCTCACGTCCCAGCCTGTGTTCAGAAACGCGAACTGGGGCGTGCTGATCGTCAATCCGCGCACGGGGGACACGCTCTACTCGAAGAACGCGGGCAAGCTGTTCATGCCGGCGTCGAACATGAAGATCATCACCAGCGCCGCCGCGCTGACGCTGCTCGGCCCGGACTACACTTACAAGACGACATTTCTCGCCGGCGGCGAGGTGCACGACTCGCTACTCGATGGGGATCTGCTGGTGATCGGACGCGGCGATCCGACAGTGAGCGACAACATGAGAGGCCTCGCGACCACGGTGATGGACGCTCTCGCCGATTCCATTCGGGCTCACGGCATTCGACAGATCTCGGGCTCGCTCGCACGAGTCGGAAATGCGTTTCCGGACTCCATCCACGGCTACGGGTGGGAGTGGGACGACCTCGGCGAATACTACGGGGCGGGCGTGGACGAGCTGATCTTCAACGAGGGGATGGCGCCGACGACTTTGCGTCCCCCACCGGATACCGTGCGCGACAGCCTCTATTCCGGTCCGGCGAAGGATCCGGGCACCGGCTATCTCAACGCGCTGAACGATGCGCTGGTGAGAAAGCACATAACCGTCGAAGCTGGTGTCGTGGACAGCATGGTGTCCACGCCTTTCGAGATGGACACACTGTTCACGTTCGTCTCGCTCCCCATGAGGAACATCATTCCAGCGCTGATGAAGCCGTCGCAGAATCAGATCGCCGAGATCCTGCTCAAGACGATCGGGCTGGAGCGGGGCGGAATGGGAACCTCGGACAGCGCGCGCAAGATCGTCGGCCAGCTCCTGCTCGCGTGGGGCGTTCAGCCCGACGGATTCATGATCAGGGATGGAAGCGGATTGTCGCGGCACGACCTCGTATCACCGGAAACGGTGGTCAAGGTGCTCGACAAGATCCAGCAGGACACCGCATTCGCAGTCTTTTACAACGCGATGCCGATCGCGGGCGTAGACGGGACATTGAAAGACCGGATGAAGGGAACCCGTGCCGAGGGCAATGTGCACGCGAAGACAGGCTCGATCTCGGCGGCACGCTCTCTCTCCGGGTACGTCACTACGGCGGATGGTGAGCGATTGATCTTCAGCATCCTCGCCAACAACTGGACCACGCCGAGCTCCGCGGTAACCGGAGTAGCGGATCAGATCGCGGCGGCGCTGGCAGCGTATCGTTCGCAATAGCGACCTTCCATTACCCTGCGGCCGCCGGGAGAGATGACCAACCCATGTTAACGGTGTCCGAAGCGAGCGAGCGCATTCTCGCGGAGATCAGGCCCCTCGAGCCAGAGCGGGTGCCGGTGCGCGAGGCTCTTGGTCGCGTCTGCGCTGAGGATATCGCCGCTACCGTCACGATGCCGCCGTGGAGCAACTCGTCGATGGACGGATACGCCGTCCGCTCCGCGGACATCACGGCGGTAATGAGCGGTGAGCCGGTAACGCTGCGGGTGGTCGCGACCCTTGCCGCCGGCGAATTCGCACCCCGATCGCTCAAGCGCGGCGAAGCGATGCGGATCATGACGGGAGCTCCGGTGCCGGAGGGCGCCGACTCGGTCATTCGGAAGGAGGACACCGACGGCGGGACCAAAAAGGTCGAGATCCGCCAGGCACGCGACGTCTGGAAGAACATCCGTGACGCGGGAGAGGATTATCAGCGCGGCGACGTACTCGCCAGGCGCGGCGCTCGAGTCAGGCCGGCGTTGATCGGAGTGCTCGCTTCAAACGGTGTTTCGGAAATGAAAGTCTTCAAGCGGCCGCGCGTTGCGATCATCAGCTCGGGGGACGAGCTAGTGGACATCGACCAGTTCGAAGCAGTCGTCGCCGGCCGGCGCATCATTTCATCCAACAGTTACACTCTCGATGCGCTGACGCGCGTGGCGGGCGGAATACCGGTCGATCTCGGAATCGCCGCCGACTCGAAGGCGGCACTGAAGCGAAAGCTCAGTGGCGCGAGGAGCTGCGATCTCATCCTCACTTCCGCCGGAGTCTCGGTCGGCGATCTGGATTTCACGAGGGACGTCTTTGCCGAGCTCGGCGGGGCGCAGAAGTTCTGGAAGGTGAAGATGCGCCCGGGTGCACCCCTGGCCTTCGGAATGCTGGATGGTGTCCCGTGGCTCGGGGTTTCGGGCAACCCCGTCTCGGCGATGGTAAGCTTCGAGCTGTTCGTGCGGCCCGTTCTGCGAAAGATGCAGGGCCACGCGGCGCTGTTCCGGCGGACGGTAACCGTGACGCTGGAAGAAGAAGTGAAGATCGGCGCCAGGCTCACCCATTTTCTCCGGGCGATTGTGACGCGAAGTCAGGACGGCACGCTCGTCGCGCGCCTTACCGGCGGCCAGAGCTCGGGCGCGCTCACATCGATGGTCAAGGCGAACGCGCTGCTGATCGTGCCCGAGAACAATCCCAGAGTCGCCAAGGGAAAGCAGCTCAGCGCGCTGATGCTCGATCAGAGTCTCGAAGAGACGTCGGCGTTTTCGCTGTGATAGACAAGGGCGCAATTCGAGACGACGCAACGTCCGTACTCGCGGGCGACGCGCTGGTGTTCGCGCTCGGCCGAAGGTTTCGAACGTCGATCGACGATGCGACTCTCGGTGACCGGACGTTCAGCATTCTGAAGCCGGCGAACTCCGACGATCTCATCAAGGAGGAAGACTTCGTCAAGGACGAGCGGCTTCCGTACTGGGCTGACGTCTGGCCGTCGTCGATCGTGCTCGCGGGAAAGCTGCTGACCCTCAAGGGCAGCGGTCGAACGGCGTTGGAGCTCGGTTGCGGCGTTGGGCTCAGCACTCTCGCCGCGACGAGCGCTGGGTTCGATGTTCTCTCGACCGACTACTATGAGGACGCACTCGACGTGACGAGGGCCAACGTTTTCCGAAATCTGGGCACGTTGGCGCGGACGCGGCTCGTCGATTGGAGGCACTTGCCGCAGGATCTTGGTCGCTTCGATCTCGTGTTCGCGTCCGACGTTCTTTACGAGCAGGAGTACGCGGCTCTTTTGCCTGGACTTCTCGATCGTTTGCTCGGTTCGGAGGGAATCGCGTTGATTGCTGATCCGGGACGCGTCGCGGCTCCGGTGTTCGTTGAGGAGTGCGCCGCTCAGAATCTCGTGATCCGGGGAAAAGAAACCAGGCCGTTTGAGGCCGGGGAGATTCGGCAGCAGATTGATATTTATGAGATAGGGAGATCGGGCCAGGAAAGCCATTGAACGGAAGACTACCGGCTGCCCCCTGGTCGCTGCCCGCTTCCCGCCGCCCGCTTCCTACAAACCCCAATTCCAAGTCAGGCGGTCACTCACATTGATCCGTCCGAGGAATCCATTTTCGTCGAGCGGCGGCGTCGACGCAGGTATCTGACGACGAGCAGAATAATCAGAAGCGATGTGGCCAAGCGGAGAATCGAGACGGCGTCCGCGCTGAAATGAAAGTCGGTGTGCTGCGCTGAAAGGTATGCGACTCGTCGCAGCGTGCTCGAACTTGTGCTCGAAGCGCTAATTGCGGTCTGGAGCCCGACAATCCAAAGCATCTTGCCTCCGTCTCATTACCGATCGTAACGTTTCCAGCGGGTAGCAGGTCGCGGGAAGCCATTAGCCGGAAGCGTGTAGTCTTCAGTTGAAGCCCCCAGCGACCGACTCACATTTGTCTATACTTCGGCCCGCTTCCCCCCTCTCTGGGCGTCCATCGCGGCCCAAGAACATCGGTTGCTTTGCAGTCGATGCAATTGGCCGGGCTCACCACCAGACGCTCCCCGTCACGCTCGTACACCCCCGCGGGGCACATGTGCGCATAAAGATCCGCGACTTCAGGCTTGATGTCGGGGCCGACGAGCAGATGCGACGGGATATCGTCGCGCGTCGCGTTCCCCGACTTGAAGACCGCATCGAGCTTGCTGAAGGTCAGCTTTCCATCTGGAATGAACGGCTCAGGCTGGGTTGCGTCGCGCTCGACATCGGCGTCGGGGTGCGATTCGATCTTTCCTCCCGGAAGCACCCCGCCGGTCACCGTCATGAGGCCGGCCTTGAAACCCGCTACGTAGAAATTGCTGTCCTGAAACGCCAGGCGCATGTTTCGGCGCCGACGGAGATCGCTCACGATGAAGCTGCCGTCGACCATCGCGTCGTACTTCTTGAGCGACGCCGCGGACGTGTCCTTTCGTTTTAGCGCATCGAACGCTGCGCGCGCCGCGAACATCCCCGACTGCATCGCGTAATGGATTCCTTTGAGCGACGCGACTTCGACGAAACCGGCAGAATCGCCGGCGATCATCAGCCCGTCACCATGCCGGCGTTTGGGCAGCGCGTAGTATCCGCCTTCTGGAATGGTCTTCGCTCCCCATTCGACCATCTCGCCGCTCTCGAGAAGATCCTTGAAAAATGGGTGTAGCTTCATCCGCTGGAGCATCTCGTGCACGTCGTCGGACGTTCTCTTGTAGTCGAGCCCGACGACCAGGCCTAAGGCGATGAGATTGGGGCTGAGTGGATACATGAAGCTTCCGCCGAAGCAATCTTTCGGAACGGGCCAGCCGAGCGTGTGCACGACAGAATCAAGAGGCTTGACCGTTTCCCAGATCTCCTTTACGCCCAGGGCGAAGATCTGCGGATTGTCCGAAGGAATCTTCTGCCATTCGAGATACGCCTGCGACAGAGTGCCACGCGTTCCTTCGGCGAGCACCGTGATCTGCGCGGTGATGTCGGTCGGCGCCGCGTAGCTGGCTCCCGGGTCGCCCGATCTCGCCAGGCCCGACGGCGCGGTTCGAATGCCGATCACGCGCTGCCCCTCGGTGAGCAGCGATGCCGCAGGAAAGCCAGTGAAGATGTTGACTCCCATTCCCTCTGCTTTTTCGCCGAGCCAGCGAACGATCTCGCAGATCGAGCCGATCTGGTAGCCGTGATTCTGCATCGTGGGCGGGGTCGGAATCCTCACCGCTCGGCTCCCCGTCATGAAGTAGACGCGCTCGCCGCCGACACTCCCGCGAAAGGGAAAGTCCTTGTCCTTGAGCTCCGGGAACAGCGCGCGTATCGCGATCGGATTGACGACCGCGCCCGACAGCGAATGTTCCCCAAGCGCGCCTGCCTTCTCCAGCACTCCGATCTGGACGTCACCCAGATCGCCGCCGGCTTCGTTGTCGGCCTTTACGAGCTTCGCGAGCGCGATCGCTCCCGCGAGTCCCGCGGGGCCTCCGCCGACGAAGAGGACGTCCATCGGGACGGCCTCTGCCTCTGGCGTCTCCTGCAGGATCAGCCGGTCGAGCGGGAGCGGCGCCTGATGCGCTTTCGGAAGAACTTTTTTTGTTCGCTCTGGCATCAGTGGTGTTTCTTCGCCTCGCGCACCGCTTCGGTCAGCGCGGGAATCACCTCGAACGCGTCGCCGACGATCCCGTAATCGGCGACTTTGAAGATCGGGGCGTCCTTGTCCTTGTTGACGGCGACAATGGTCTTGGACGTTCGCATGCCGGCCAGGTGCTGTACAGCACCCGAGATTCCGACCGCGATGTAAAGCTCGGGACTCACCAGCCGCCCCGTCTGTCCGATCTGATCGCTGTGCGGACGCCAGCCGTCGTCGGTGACGGCACGTGTCGCTCCGACCGCCGCATTGCCGAAAGCCGAAGCGAGATCCTCGACGAGCTTGAAGTTCTCGGCGGCCTTGAGCCCGCGTCCGCCGGCGATGACCACGGGTGCCTCCGCGAGATCGAGCTTCCCTCCGCCACCGGCTTTCGTCTCGATCACCTTTACGCGACCAGAGGAAGGATCGATCGAAGGCGGCGCGTTTTCGACGCGTCCCGCCTTCGCATTTTGGGCGGGAGCGATCACGTTGGGCCGCATCGCGATCACCGCTGGCTTGCTCGCCATGGCGATCGTAGCGATGACCTTTCCGATATTCATAGGGTGCCGCACAACGATTGAATCACCGTCGATCTCGAAGGAGAGAACGTCCGTGACGATGCTGACGCCGAGGCGGGCTGCGACGCGCGGGGAGAGATCTCGACCTTGCGCAGACGTGCTGAATAGCGCGGCGCGATACCCGCCAGATTTGATGCGGTCCACCGCGGTTGCGGTCGCGACTTCCGGATTGTAGCTGGCGAGGCCCGCGTGTTCGACAACGACCACAACGTCTGCGCCGAACTGGCCAATCTGCGCTGCTTTCGCCGCGATTCCCGGCGGACCCATGACCAGCGCGTGCACTTCCCCACCGCCGGACTTGTCCGCGAGCATACGCGCCGCGGTAACTGCTTCAAGCCCAACCTTTCGCACGTCTGTGCCGCGCGACTCGGCAAAAGCGAATACGTTCGCCATCAGAGAACCTTCGCCTCCGTCTGGAGTAATTTGACGAGCTCAGGAACCGCCGCTGCTCCCTCTCCCACTATGCGTCCGGCCTTGCGCTCAGCGGGGAGCTCGAGCTTGCGCACGACGAGCTGCGCCGCGGGAAGCTGTGCCGGTTTCACCTCCAGCGGTTTTTTCTTGGCGGCCATTATCCCTTTCAGCGATGGAAGCCGCGCGGCGTTGAGACCTTCGTCTGCCGTGAGGACGGCAGGAAGCGGAAATTCGACGATCTCCTGCGCTCCTTCGAGCTCCCGCTTGGCGGTGCCCTTGCCATCGGCGATCTCGAGAGAAGAGATCGCCGTTACGCACGGCAGGTTCAGGAATTCCGCCGTCATCGGACCGACGACTCCATTGGAGGAATCCGGTGCCATCTTCCCGAAGAAAATCAGATCGTAGCTGCCCGTCTTGAGCTCTTCTGACAGCGCCTTGGCGATCGGGAAGCCGTCAAACGGGATTTTGTCGGCCTTGAGCTGGATGCCGCGATCCGCCCCCATGCTTAGCGCCTTGCGGATGGTCTCCTGCACGACATCGGGACCCAATGAGATTACCGTGACCTCACTGCCGGGGTTTTTGTCCTTCAGTCTGAGCGCCGCCTCGACGCCCCACGCATCGAAGTCATTGATGTCGAACTTGAGACCCGCCTCATCAACCGAGACGTTGTCGGCCCCGATTCTGAAGCGGACGTCCATGTCCGGAACTCGCTTGATGCACACGGCAATCTTCACCGCTGAATCTCCATGTGAATGATTTCACATAAAGATACACGGAACGGGCCGCGCTTTTACCAAATGGGGTCCGGACGTTCTGCACGTCCGGACCCCTTCGCTCCGCTTCGACAGCTGTCGGAGGAAAACCTAACGTGCAGCGTCAGACTTGCGTCAGAGGCGCGTCGGCAGGTGCTGGCGCCGGCCGACGGGTGATATGAGCCATGATCGCAATCAGGGCTGACGCTATGGCGAACGCCAATACACCCTGAACCCGCTCCTGCCACACCGGGGCGTAGGCGGCATTTCGGAGTCCGCCCAATGCCTGGGTGACTGCCGCCGCGACGAGCCAGGACCAAGCCGAGCGCGCGCCCCAGAAAACCAGCGCAACCGCAACGATCGCCACCCCGGCGATTGCAAGCGCGACACTCAGAGCGTCGATGTCATTTCCGGACCCGGACGACCATGCCGATACGCCCAGAACTCCCACAATTGCCGCGATCATGAGAGCTCTCAGGCTCCACCTTTCGGAAAGGCCGGCGATAACGAGAATCGGGATGCCGGCCATCGCGACCATCATCAGGATGCTCGCCGGCATGTCGGTTATCCCGGCGAACACCGGCCAAGCCTCGTCGAGGGAGGTACCTGGCAGGTGCGGCATGCCCGGGCGTGGAATCAGAGCGTCCAGTCGAGCCACAGCGTAGCTGAGTCCGCCGAGCCCGAGACCAGCGATCAGCATGTCATTGCTGGCCGGCCCCGTTGGCTCTCCAGCCAGCATCGGAATTCCTACTCGGCGCCTCATGGCGCTGAGCGCGAGCCATAACCCGAGGACGATCAGCGAAACCGGAATCGCAACCACGAATCCGAGCGCGGTGGTTCCGAGGAATCTCCCCCAGGGCTCGGCGGTGTCGTACCTGAAAAGCTGTGACGGGAGACCGTTGAGCGCGCCGAGCGCGGCCAGGAGGATGAGCACCCCAATCAAAATGAAAGAACTCCTGCGGTCGAGCACTCCGTCTTCCAGGATGATGGGCCGCCTGCGCTTGACGACAATTGCTCCGGCGATCATCAAGCCAACCAGCAGCAGGACGCTGACGCCCGCGATCAACATGCGATCAGTCTGCCGGGCACGGTCGGCGCGCAGAAATGCTTCCGGCAGCTCGATGCCACGCCTCGCTACGAGCGGATCGTCGCCTGCGATCTGCACCCACGCACGTGCGGCTGCGCCAGCGGGCAGCTTCACTGCCGTATCGATGTAGGTGACCGTGGCGTCGCGTCTCGCCGGCCGGGCGGTTTCCTTGAGCTCCGACTCCTGCAGCGTTGATGTATCTATTCCCTCGCGCGCGAGAGCGGCGAGCGCTATGTGGCGAAGAGCCGTGGAATCGGCCGCGCCACGCGGCGCCGAGTCGGGAATGATGTGTCGCACATCCAACGGCCGGCCATCGGGCCACACTCGCACACGCCACTCTTCGGTGCGTTGAGGCGTCGCTCCCAGCGTGTGGACGTAGCGCACGGTCCACCAGATTGGAGGCTCATACGTCGAAGCGAAGCGCTGTGCTTCCGGGATGAGCTTATGCTCGCGGAGAAACCGCGGCCACGCGTTGAGGGTGTCTCTGCCCACGATTGTGAGACGCGTCCACCCGGCGGGATTTCCCCCGTGAATGAACAGCATCGAATCCGCCGTGCGAACGACGCGCGCGCGGTCGGCGGTGAACGCCGCACCCAGCGGCGGCCTGGGTGGACGCGCAACCGCGACGATGACACCGGCAGCGAGACCCGCAAGCGCCAGACGTCGCGCCCGCGCGGAAAAAACGCCCACTTCTCTCAGTGGAATAACAGGCGCTGGTTTCTCGTCGGCGATGGGCGTCCACGCCGCAAAACGGGCGTCCTCCGGCGCTGCCACAAATCCGCGCTGTCTCACCCATCGCCACGCGACGACCATGGCTGGAGACAGCAGCGCCAGGATGATGATCGCAGCCGTGACGCGGTATTCGATAGCGCTTCCCGACGCCGCAAAGATTCCGAACAGAACGAGATCGTAGACGAAGTGCGCGATCACCGTCACCAGTAATCCGAAATTGAGGAACAGCACCCCCCAGAAGCAGGCGTCGACGAAGATCTCCACTCCGCGCGAGTAGGGCGGCCACGATTCGTAGTTCGCGTGCGCGAATCCAAAGATGAGCGCGGACACGATTACTCCCGCGGCTAACCACCACCGCCGTGTCGGGCGTTGTCCCACCCAGAACGCAAGCAGAGACAGCGGCAGCGCGCGAAAGAGCGATTCCTCCCACACGCCTGCGTTCAGTGACAATGCGATGCCCGAGATCCATGGCATCGGCGACGCGATCAGGTTGGGGTCGTCGAGCAGCTCGCTTGGCACCCACCATCCGAGCAGCTTCCGCGTCATGAGATAGAAGATCGCGACGTAGGCGAAACCGATCGCGGCCACTGCATACCCGCTGCCGACACGTGACGCGACCTCTCTCGTTCCGCGGTACCGCCACAGCTTCCACCAATCGAGATGCCACGGGAACGCGCGCCGCGTCGCCGCCTCGGCGGCAGCGAGGGTGAAACCGGCGAGCAGCGCAGTGGATGCACCGAGCAATACCGCCAGCAGCACTTGCGTCGCCTGGAAAGTGGCGGGTGACATCGCGGTGTCGTACGAGAACCAGCTTCCCGGCATCTCATTGATGGCGGCCGCGAGCACCAGCGCGCCGATCACACCGCCCACGAACATCGGCTCCCGCCAGCGGACACGCCGCCCCCGGGCGCATCTGGAGAGGAATATGATGCCGACAATCGATACGGCGAGTATCCCCAGGCTCGCGATGAGCGCGAGCAAATCGTTCGACGACCGCATCTCGGCGTACCGCCGCCGGAACGATTCGGGTATCTCGACGTAACGCCGGACGCGAACGGGCGCGTCGCCGGCGACTCCGACCTCGAGCCTTATCGGCGCCCCCGCGATGCGGCGGTCCGTCCGCTCGAAAGTGTAGGTACGGTCTATCCTGCCGCTGACTTTCTTCGTCTCGTAGCTTTCAGTCGCGAGAGCCCACCGGTCGGCGCGATCATCGATCCATGTGTCGAGCACCCCCTGGGCGATGCGCTGGCCGGAATCCACGCTAACGGCGGGGAGACGGTCCGTGTCGGCGAGCTTCCGCTCGAAACCGATGATGCGTCCGTCGGGCGCAAAGTAGACGTGCGCTTCGCGGGGATTGCCGGGAACGAATGCGCGAACCGACCATGAGAATGGTGCTATGTCATCGCCGCGGACGAGCGCGTTGAGCGAATCGTGCCCTCCGCCGGCCAGCTCGACGAATAGACGCAGCGAGTCGTTCGCCCGAAACTGAACCGCGGTGCGCGCGCCGGCAGGAGCGAGCGAGTGCGCGCGAAAGAATGAATCGGCCCTGGCGAGCGCAACTTCGCGGGTGAGTGACTGCTTGAGCGCGACGACCGGCAGAGCGCGGGGAAAGAGCCACGCAGCGGTGGCAGCTGCCGCGACGCCCACCGCGGCGACGAGAGTTGCGACTGCAGACGATCGCATCATTGAAAATACGACGCGACTATCGTTCCTGCGTCAGACTTCCTTCAGTCGCTCCAGGAACTCGTCCAACCCGACGTAGAATGGATTCTCTCGAAGCACGTTGCCGTGAAAGGTGAGCGGGTGGGTCTCATAGGCGCCGTGCAACATGACGGAGCCGGAGACTGATGCGACATCGTACATGCACATCACCACACATGGAAACTGTTTTGCTGCCCCTGTCACCCTGGCCTCGAAGGCGAGGATGTCGAGATCATCCGGCCACCCCGGCTTGGACCAGCCGATGTTGCCGAGCAGTCTAATGCAGCCGCAACCGGCCTCGACGGCACGTCCGAAGCTGTCGCCAATCGTTCCCAGCATTTGTTCACCGGTCGGCCCCCCGGCGATCACTGTCAGGCGCTCCGACTTCCTGAGGTGATCGGTGTCGATTCCCAGCTTGCGAAGAACGTCCACGACTTTCTTATTGGCCTCATCGTGACCGAACACGACCACGTGATCGCCGTTCCTGATGCCGACGAGTAGGAATCCAACCGCCTCCTCGAACTGTTTTTCGCTTTCCCAGAAATAAGCGATGTGATCGCCGAGCGTTACTCGTTCGTCTCTCAGGCCGAGCTGGATCTCGCTGGCTCGACGCTTGGTTTGCTTCTCCTCGACTTTCATTCGAATGCGCTCAATCCCGTCACCGCTTGCCCGAGTATAAGTGTGTGGATGTCGTGCGTCCCCTCGTACGTGTAGACGCTCTCCAGGTTCGCCATGTGCCGCATCGAAGAGTATTCAGCAAGTATGCCATTGGCGCCAAGCAGCCGGCGTGCCTCCCGCGCAATGTCGGTTGCGGCGCTGACGTTGTTGCGCTTGGCCAGTGACACCTGTTGTGGGGTGAAAGTGCCTGCATCCTTCAGCCTGCCGAGGTGTAAAACGAGGAGCTGACCCTTCACCAGCTCGGTTACCATGTCAGCCAGACGCAGCTGCTGGAGCTGGAACCCGCCGATCGGCTTGCCGAACATCACCCTGTTGGTGGAGTAGCTGAGTGCCTCCTCGTAGCACGCCTGCGCGGCGCCCATCGCGCCCCAGGCGATTCCGTAACGGGCCTGGGTCAGGCACATGAGCGGACTCTTGATCCCGCCGCTCTTTGGCAGGAGCGCCGTCGCGGGGACCTTCACGTCCTGCAGAACGAGCTCGCTCGTATCCGACGCGCGCAGCGAGAGCTTTCCCTTCTGGTCCTTGGCGGTAAACCCGGGAGCGTCGGTCGGGACGATGAATCCACGGATCGACTTATCGCTCTTGTCGTCGCCGGTTTTCGCCCAGACGATCGCGACCTGCGCCGTCGACCCGTTGGTGATCCACATCTTCGCGCCGTTGATCACCCAGCTGCCATCCTTCTGTACCAGGGCGCGCGTGATCATTCCGGACGGATTCGACCCGTAATCGGGCTCGGTCAGGCCGAAGCATCCTATTATTTCGCCCTGCGCCATTTTGGGCAGGTAGTGGCGCTTCTGCTCTTCACTACCGAAAGCGTAGATCGGATACATCACCAGTGCGCCCTGAACAGAGGCAAACGAGCGCACGCCGGAATCGCCCCGCTCGAGCTCGTGCATGATCAAGCCGTAGGCGACGTTGTTGAGCCCGGCGCACCCGTATTCCTCAGGCAAATTGGCGCCGAACATTCCGAGCTGAGCCATTTCGGGCACCAGCTCCTTCGGGAATCTTCCTTCTATGTAACAGTCGCCGATGATGGGCATGACCTTCTCATCGACGAACGCGCGAACCGTGTCACGAACGGCGCGCTCCTC
>JBDTND010000018.1:0-25061 GCA_039933915.1 Gemmatimonadales bacterium
GAAACCGGGATCTGCTCATCCCCTTTCGCCAGAATCGCCGCACGCTCCAGGGCGTTCTCGAGCTCGCGGACGTTGCCGGGCCACAAATAGCGCTGCATGGCGTCGACTGCCTCTGGCGACAATGTTCGTGGCGCTTCGCCGCGCGCCTCACCCGCTCGCTTGAGAAACGCGTCCGACAGCAAGGCGATGTCGCCCGGACGATTCCTCAAGGGCGGCAGCACGATCGAGATGACGTTGAGCCGGTAGTAAAGATCGCTCCTGAAGTTTCCGCGCTTGATCTCGTCCTCCAGATCGCGGTTCGTCGCCGCGATGACGCGCGCGTTGACCGGCTTCGCCTCTGTCGCTCCGACGGGAATAACCTCGCGCTGTTGGAGCACGCGCAAAAGCTTCACCTGGGTCGCCGGCGTCGTCTCACCGATTTCGTCGAGGAGGAACGTTCCCTCACCCGCGGCAAAGAAGAGTCCTTCCTTGTCGCGAGAGGCACCCGTAAACGATCCCTTTACGTGGCCGAATAGCTCGCTCTCGAGAAGGCTTTCGGGCAGCGCCCCGCAATTGATCGACAAAAACGGCTTGCTCGCACGTGCTGATTGCTCGTGGATATACCGCGCGACGACTTCCTTTCCCGTCCCGGATTCTCCCTGCAGCAGAACGGTGGAGTCGGTGCCCGCGACCGATTCCGCAACGTGCAGAGCGTCGAGCCACGTCTTGCTGGCGCCGATCGGTCGTCCCGACCGGTCGCGGCGCTTCACTTCCGCTTTCGTCGCCTTGTTCTCGCGCTTGAGGTTCCGATGTTCGGCAGCGCGCCGAACGATCGTCACCAGCTCCTCGTTCTTGAACGGCTTCTGGATGTAGTAGAAGGCGCCATTGTTGACGGCACCAATCGCCGATTGGAGGCTCGCCTGCGCCGTCATGAGAATCACGACTGCCTCGGGATCGTGCGCGCGCACCGAAGCGAGGATGTCCAGGCCGGTGACATCCGGCATTCTCACATCGGTGATGATCAGCTCGGGCTTGAGCGCCGCAATCTGCTCGAGACCTTTCTTGCCGCCGAGCGCCGTGTACGGAATGAAGCCTTCACTCTTGAGCAGGATGCGGATGGTGTCGAGGATGCCCATCTCGTCATCGATGATGAGCACTGTCGGGGCTGATGCAGCGACCGTTGTCATTCCTCGCTCTTTTGGAAAGCACGTGGCGTTTTCCTGCCACCCTCACTTCCGAGCTTGGGGAGAAACACCGTGAACTTTGTTCCGGGCGGCTTGCCGTCGCCATCCACGAGTATGAACCCGTGGTGTGCCTCGACGGCCCGGTATACTATCGAGAGTCCAAGTCCTGTCCCGCCGGCTTTCGTGGTCACAAACGGCTCGAAGAGCCTCTCCTTGATGGAATCCGCTATCCCGCTCCCCTGGTCCGTCACCCGCAGCATGATTGCGCCGCGCGTGAAACGCTCGGCCTGGGCCGGGAGCTGATGGTACGCGAGCTCCGCTGCTTCGAGCCGGACTTCACTGCCGGGTGGGGAGGCCTGGACTGCATTGAGGAGGAGATTGAAGATCGCGCGGTGTAGCAGATCATCATCGCCAACGACGACCAGCGGAGTCGAAGGAAACACCTCGCGGATCGTGACGTTTTCCGGTTTGTCGGGATGCGCGGAGACGAGAGCAGCGGCGTGATGCGCGATATCCACCAGGTCGACTCTGCGTACGCTCGTGACACCGGTACGTGCGAAATCGAGGAACTCCGAGAGCAATCGAGACAGCCTGTCCGACTCCCGCTGCACGAGCAAGGTGAGCGTGCGGGTGTCATCGTCGGCGCCCGGCACCTTGGCGAGCAGCTCGGCCGCACTCCGGATGGAAGCCAGCGGATTCTTTATCTCGTGGGCGAGCGAGGCGCTGAGCTCGGCCACCGCCTCGAGGCGCTCCGCCCTCGTGTGCAGTCTTTCGATATCGGTTTCCCGCAGCCTGAATGCCGCCAGCTCCGCGGCCATCTCTTCGCGTCCCGAATGCGCTTCACGGAGTCGGGCGCCGATGTACCCGCAGCCCAGCGCAACCGCACCGAAGATTCCGAGCTGGACGAGTATCGGCAGATCGAACGGAGTCGCCTGATCGAGGATCGTGACCGCGAAGTAGAGCACGTCGCCGAGCGCCGCGATCAGGAGTACTCCGGCGGGTGGCAGCACGAGCGCGCTTACTGCGATCACGAGGATATAAAGCGGTGCGAGCTGCGACAGCGCACCCGTTCCCGTCAGATCGACCACGACGGTGACGAGCACCAGGTCGAAGATCATCTGCACGTAGAAAAAGGTGTCCCCCAGAATGCCTTGCCTGCGCGCGGAGAACAGCATTGATCCGCTCGTGAAGAAAAGGCTCGCGATGAAAGCGAGGGTCGCGATGAGTGTCGCGGTACTGTCTGCATTGCGCCATACGGCGATCGCGGCCACGAAAATCGCCGTCGCGAGCGACAACCGGCCCAGGTAGAGGACCCGAAGGACCCTCTCCCGCCCGCCTCCGAGCGGGGCAGGCAGCGCTAGCGCGGGCAGCGGTGCCGCCGGGGTGATTGGAACAGCTGGTAACAAGGTTTCCAAATTGAGGGGATTGGGGACTAACGTCAATTAGACGCTCCGCTGTGCTCCTAAGTCTCTACTACTATATAGATTACACACCTATGGTCCTTGGACTTGTTGCTGCGGATGCCGCGAATCCGCCTTCTATGGGCATCGCGGCAAGCAGCCTGATAGCGGTGCTTGGACTGGTGGCCATGAATGGGTTTTTCGTGGCCGCGGAGTTCTCCCTAGTTGCGGCTCGCCGATCGAAGCTCGATGAAATGATCGCCAAAGGCGATCGTGCGGCGCGCACCGTTCAGATGGCTCTCCAGCATCTCGACAAGTACATCGCTGCTACGCAGCTGGGAATTACCATCGCCTCGCTCGCCCTGGGCTGGATCGGCGAGCCGGTACTCGCCCAGCTTTTTGACCAGCTCTTTCGGTCGCTCGGGGTCAACCCGTCGCCGGCGGCAGTCCACGTGGCCGCGGTGCCCATCGCGTTCTTCCTGCTCACTTTCTTCCACATCGTGCTCGGCGAGCTCGCGCCAAAGTCGATAGCGCTGGCGAGCCCGGAGAAGACGGCGCGAGCGATTGCGCGACCCCTGATGGTTTTCTCGCGCTTCATGTCGCCGTTCGTCTGGTTCTTCAATGGCGCCGCGAATTCCCTGCTTCGGCTATTCGGTATCGAGCCCGTGCGCGACCAGGAGGGTCACAGCCCGGAAGAGATCCGTTTTCTGGTGATGCAGGCGCATGCGCGCGGCACTCTGGACGAATCGGATCGCGCAATGCTTGCGGGCGTGCTCGACTTCCACGAGAAAAAAGCGCGGGACGTCATGCGTCCCCGGACCGAGGTCACGGCCCTGGACGTTGAAGCGACAGAGCAGGAAGTGTGGGAGGTCCTGCGCCGCGAGCGCTACTCACGCTATCCGGTGTACCGTGAATCTCTCGACGACGTGATCGGCGTCTTCCTCGCCAAGGATCTCTGGCTGCATTCCGGGGATGCACCCTTCAACCTGGCCGACTTCGTCCGGGAGCCGATGTACGTCCCCGACAGCCGTCCCGCAGAGCGTGTGCTGGATGACCTTCGGAGAACGCGCGCCCACATGGCGGTGGTGCTCGACGAGTACGGCGGCACCGCCGGGATCGTCACGATGGAGGACCTGGTCGAGGAAGTGGTGGGCGACATCTCCGACGAGTACGACTTCGCATCGCGCGAATCGATCGTGACGGATGGAGTGCTGGAGCTCGCGGGATCTCTTTCATTGATCGATGTCAGGTCGGACTACGGAATCTCGATTCCCGATGGAGACTGGACTACCCTGGGCGGATACGCGTTCGCGAAGCTGGGACGCCTTCCCCGCATGGGCGACAGAATTCCGATCCCGCTCGGAGAAATGGAAGTCGTAGCGATGGATGGCCGGCGCATCGCCGCGCTCAGAATACATCGCGCCGGCGCGAGACAGTCGGCGCCCGTCCCGCAGCCGGCCTAGAGCTTTCGGCGGAATATTCCGCAGGGGCCCAGAGCGCTGGAATCCCTCCATCGCGCGGTGGCAGCGGATGCGCACGGAAGCAATGAGCTCCTGGCAACCCAGTTCGCGCGCCGGCGGGAGCCAACGTCGGAGACGAACCGGTTCACGATCGGCGCCCGCGACGGATCGAATGCGGAGAGCGCGGCGGCGGTTTTGATCGCCAGACCACTTTCTCTGGCGTGCATGTAAACCAAGGGTAGGTGCGCGGCCACCGCGATGTCGGTTGTGGGCACCGGCCCGTCGATCGTCTCGGTGGTGTCCCACACCGCCTCGGTGTATTTCGCCTCGAGATAGTCCGAGTAGAGCTTTGCGGCAGCCCCGCTTCGGCCCGAAAATTCGAGGCGCTTCCCTATCGAGAGATAAATCTCCGGCGCTCCGACGTACCCAAGACTGAGAGAGCTCTGAAGCATCGCCAATGCGGAGTCGCTCTGGCCTGCTCCGATGAATGCCTGTGCAAGCCTGTAACGGGGCTCGCCGACGAATGGATCGCTCTTTACTGCGTCGCTGAGCACTACGACCGCGCGCTCGTAGTCGCGATCTGCCGTGTACCCGCGGGCGAGGGAAAGCCGCTGATCCAGGCGGTGCGGGCTGAGGTCGATAGCCTTGTGAAAGTCGTCGATCGCCTGCTGCCGGTACACCGGAGACCCGTAGAAGGTGGCGGCTTCCATCAGCAGGTTCCCCTCGTGCGTGTACAATCTGTCGTTCAGTGAGTCTCGCGCGATTTCGCTCTGGAACGCCTTGATTGACTCCCCGAACGCGCGCTCAAGCATTCGTCTTTGGGTCGGCCTCGCGCGCATCTCAGCCAGTCGCGGTCGAAGTGAGCTCAGGTACAGCGCCATCACCATCGGCGTGTGCGCCGTTTGATGGTTTGAAAAACTCGCCAGTATTTCGAACTGAGAGAGCGTTTCAGCGACCGGCCCGCTGCGCGCATCGATCCTTGCCAACGCCCGATTTGCGCGGATCGGAGTATAGGCCTCCCAATAAAGCACCATGGCGAGAACTGCGAGCGAAGCGAGCGCCAGTCTGGGACGGGCGGATGGGGCAGCTACGTAGTGCCCACTCGACTCGAGAACCACGGATCCCACCGTACCGCGAGAGGCGATGAGCGCGGCCATCAGTATCCACAGCATCGTCGAGTTGAGATCCACGAACCAGAAGGCGAGATAGGTTGCGTAGGCGATCTGCAATCCCGAAAGGATCGCGAGGGAGCCCGGCGACAACCGGCCCGCGCGGTATGCCTGGACGAGTGTCGCACCGATGGCAATCCAGATTCCAAGGAAAGCAACCGTGCCTACGATTCCAGTCGTCGAGAGCAGCTCGAGGAATTGATTGTGTGTTCGGTCGAAGACGTCGGTGCCAGAGTCGTAGATTTTCGGATCGAAGTGGGCGCTCCAGACAAGATTGTGATTCTCCAATCCGTAGCCGAGGAGTGGCCGGTCTCTGAATCCCTCGACGGCTGCGCGCCACTGCATGGTGCGAGACTCATCGGAACCGGCAGGATTCGTCTGGGACAGGCGCTGAAGCACAGTGGGAGCTTGTCGTGTCAACGCACTCGATGGAAACGCTCTGATGCCCGCCGCGACCCCGAACACCAGGATGCCGAGGCAAACTGCCGTCGCCAGAGCCATCCACTTTCGCCAGGACCCGGTGCTCAGCGTGACAAAAATGACTCCGCCCGCAATGGACCCCAGCACCAGACCGATGACCGTGCTCCTGTTCTCAGCATATATCAGCGCCAGGAGATTCAGTGCTCCCACTGCGAGGTAAAGCAACCGAAGTCGAACGTGTGCTGACGCGAGATAGCCGGCGAGCGCGACGTTCATCAGCAGGTATGCGGCGAGGAGACCCGCATTCCCAATCGTGGAGAGGCTTGGCCCTGCCGCCGTAGGAGAAGGGCTGGCGGCCGATGCGAAATAGGAGTGCTGCGCGATTGCGGTGGCGCTGACCACGAGACCGACGAGGATGGCGCCGTTTAGAACCCACGCCCAATCTTTGTCGCGAAGTGTTCGGAGAAGGAGAAAGAAAAGCACCAGATGCAGCCAGGCCCACACCCCGCCCATGCGCTCGAAGTCACCGAAGAAGCTGTGCGCGCGAGCGGGCGAGAAGAGCGCGGAAAGCGAAGCGGCCGCGAGAAACGCCGCGAGCGACCAGAAGATCGGCTCACTGCGCAGGTCGAGTGTTTTCCGTCCGAAGCACAGGGCGAGCACCAGCGCAGTGACGCCAAGCTCCACGAGGATGCGGAAGAAAATATTCCGCGGCGCGACGTATGGAAAAAAGAACCCCGACACCACGATCAGCGGCACCAGCATCGAGGTCAGGAGGAGCACAATGATCACGGTTCGCCAGGAAGGCTCCGGCAACCATGCAGTGGCAATGCGGACAGTCTTCAATGGGTACCGGTCTGCTGCGATGACATTCGCTCGAAGCTGGAACATGTCTTGCCCATCTGTCAATGTACCATTCAGCCCGACAAATGCTTCGAAGCTCTATTTTCGCCGCGCTCCTTCTACTCCTTGCGTCATGTTCCGTATCGGAGGACCAGGAATCGGCCATGGGTCGCCAGGACGCGGAAGGGATCAATGCGCAGCTGCCGATAGTCACCGATCCGGCGATCAGCGGCTATATCCAGAATCTTGGCGAGTCGATCGCGAAGAAAACGAGTCGCTCTGACCTCGACTGGCATTTCTACGTCGTGAACACCAAACAGGTCAATGCGTTCGCGCTGCCCGGCGGATACATCTATGTAAACCGCGGGCTCATTGAGAGCGCGGATAAGCTGGACGAGCTGACCGGCACTCTGGGTCACGAGATCGGCCACGTCATCCAGCGACATGCAGTCAGGCAGATGCAGACGGCCCGAAAGGCGAATCTCGGCGTCGCGGTAGTGTGCACGCTCACCAACATTTGTCAGAGCGGGCTCACTCAGGCGGCGGTACAGGTGGGTGGCACGGCCCTCTTCGCGCGCTACAGCCGCCTCGACGAGCTGCAGGCGGATTCGGAGGGCGTCGTGAACGTCACCCGCGCGGGCTACGATCCCGAGGGAATTCCCGACCTCTTCGACGTACTGCTCAAGGAACGCGAATACCAGCCGACAAAGGTCGAGGGCTGGTTTGCATCGCACCCTTTGGAGGAAGCGCGCATTCAAAGGGCAGAGGATCTGATTTCCAAATTGCAGCTGGATCCGTCACGGCCTCTGCTCGTGGACAATCCGGCATTCCAGGCGTTCAAAGCTCGCGTGTCGTCCCTGCCTGCCCCGCCAGCACCGCGTCAGCCTCCGGCCGATCAGCGACAATAGCTAGCGCGGCTCGCGAAGCTGGTTGCCCCCGGAATAGTGGCGCCGCATCAATGCGCTCATCTCCCTCTGCACTTGTTCCTGGAGCCGCCGCAATTCGCGCTGGCTCCGCTCCTGCGCAGCGCGTGTCGCGCTCTCGGCCGTCCTGGTCTGCATTGTCATTTCAGCCTGACGACTCAACTCCGCGGCAAGTTGTTCCCGCATGTCGAGCGCGTCGTCCGGTGAATCGGCCGGCATGGGCGGCACAGGAGGAGCATCCGGCGCCGTAGGAACCTCGCCCGGCATCGGAACATCGGGAGGCAAGGCGATGTCAGGAGACATCGGAACATCCGGCGGCATGGAAACCTCCGGCGACATTTCGTACTCTGGCGGCGCAAAATCCGGCGGTGCGTCATCAACCGCGGCCTGCAAGCTACCGGAGCGGTACTGGCGCACGAATTCCGTGTTCTCGGCAATGACAGGTGTGGGGCTTGTAGTCCTGCCGGTCTGGACGGATTCAGTGGCCTGCGCCAGGGCGATCGTCTCGAGCACGAAATCTCTGACTGAGAGTCCCGTGCTCTCTATCGCCCGCCGAGCGCGAGGGCTCGATTCAAGCCGCGAGACGGCACGATCGATGGCAGTTTGCTTCGAGCCAGTTGCGGAGCGGATCGACGATGGCGGCAGCCGTTCCAGATTGGCAGTCGCCTGTTCCCACCGCGCGAAATTGTCGGCGGTGATCGTGAAAGGCACGGAGGCGGTCATGGCTTCGCGAGCATCCGAGCTCGGGCTATCGAAGATCAGCGACGCGGCCAGCGCGTTGGTCGCCGCTCGATCTGCCCGCTTGCAGGTCAGCACCGTCAGGCACAGTCCAACGGCTGCCGCGAACCTCCATCCCGAATTCACTGAACGAGCCAACGTCTCTCCGCTTGAATAGAATTATCCACCCTGCTCTTTAACACGAACCCGATCGGCCCACCCAATGAACCGAACCGTGCCCATGATCGCCCTCACCGCCTGCCTTCTGGCACCGTCGAGACTGCCGGCCCAGGCGAAATCACTCGATTGGACAGCGCTCGCGCGCGAGTCGGAAGCGGTCCTGTCCGATTATTTGCGCGTCAATTCCACCAATCCCCCCGGCAACGAGATCCTCGGCGCGAGATTCCTGAAGACAATACTGGATCGCGAAGGAATCGAAGCGCACATAATGGACACTACGGAGCTCGGGTCGAATCGTGCCAACCTCTACGCCCGGCTCAAGGGGAATGGTGCCAGGAAAGCGATCGCCCTCGTAAACCACATCGATGTAGTTCCTGTTAATCCGGCCTCCTGGTCGGTCGACGCCTTTTCCGGAGTGGTCAAGGACGGCTACATCTGGGGACGCGGTGCAGTCGACATGAAGGGAAACGCCATCGCGCAGCTCATGGCGATGATCGCCCTCAAGCGGTCGGGAATTCCGCTGACTCGCGACATCGTCTTCATTGGAAATGCCGACGAAGAGCTTGGGTCCACGGGCGCCTTGGTGTTCGTGAAGCAGCATCCGGACCTTCTGCGCGACGTTGAGTACCTCATTACCGAAGGCGCCGACAACGTCCTCGACGCCAACGGGAGAGTCGTCTATTTCGCTGTCGGCGTCTCGGAAAAGCGCACGTTCTGGCAGCGCCTCACGGTGAACGGCGTTCCCTCCCACGGATCACGCCCCACGAGGCAGAATCCGGTACCGCGCCTCGTCGCCGCGCTTTCGCGGATCTCCCTGTACGAGACGCCACTGCGGGTCACCCCAGGCGTCGACAAGTTCTTCCGTGACATCGCCCGGACTTACCCTGAGCCGCAGCGCGGATGGCTCTCCAACGTCCGTGTGGGGCTGGACAATCCGCGCGCGCGGGACTGGATCCTGAGCGATGTGACGTGGAACGCGGTGCTGAGGAATACCATCTCGCTCACGGGCCTGGCCGGGTCCAACAAGACCAACGTGATCCCCGCCGTTGCGACCGCCGAGATCGATGTGAGGCTGTTGCCGGATCAGGATACGACGGAATTCCTGAAGACGCTGGAGAAAATCGTCGGCGACTCGGCCGTGCACTTCACGCACCTTGCCAACACGAAGGCGCCTCTGGAAAGTCCGATCGACACCGATCTCTTTCGCGCGATAGAGAAAGCGGCTCACGAGCGCGAGCCCGGAGCATTCGTAACGACTCCGATGGAGACAGCGGCGACGGACAGACCCACTTATCGCAAACTGGGGATTACGACCTACGGATTCAGCCCGTTCAAGATCCCGAAGCTAGAGCTACAGCGCGGGATGCACGGCAACGACGAGAGGTTGTCGGTAGAGAACGTCGGATATGGAGTCCGGTTTTTCTATGACATACTGCGGTATGCGCAGTAGGCTGACTGCCCACTATGACGACGACGGCGGATCCAAGTGTTGAGTAGCCAGTCTTAAGCGGGGAGTGTGCCAGTGGTTGTCAGTTGTCGCGAAAGCCAACTGGAAACCACCGGGAACCGATAACTGACGCACTACCGACTCCGAACTTGGATCCGCTCAGCCCTAAATGGGACTCTCGGATCTAGTCACAGCCAGAGAGCCGCTAGTCAGCTCTTATGCCGAAAGGTGATCCTTCCCCTCGTAAGATCATAAGGCGAAACCTCCAGCGTCACTCGATCGCCGGCGAGAACGCGAATGCGGAACCGGCGCATTTTCCCCGCGATCGTCGCATGTACATCATGGCCGTTGTTCACCTGCACACGGAACGTCGCATCGGGCAGCACTTCGGTAACGGTACCCTCGAGCTCGATTGCTTCTTCTTTCGCCATAGTCCTCCGACTTGGTAATAACAGGAATAAAAAACGGGGCCGGCCTGGAGTTGTCCAGATCGGCCCCGCTTTTCTATACAGCGTTTGGCAAGCTACGACTTAGGCGCCGAGCTTGGTGACGTTCTCAGCCGCTGGGCCCTTCTGACCCTGCACGACGTCGAACTCAACGCGCTCGCCCTCGGCCAACGACTTGAAGCCGTTGCCCTGGATGGCGGAATGATGAACGAAACAATCCTTCTGTCCGTTCTCAGGTGTAATGAAGCCAAAGCCCTTGGCGTCGTTGAACCACTTTACTTTGCCGGTGGTACGCATGTGCGGTACTTCCTCTACAATTGGGTCGGAAGTGCCGTGTTGCGGTACCTGTCCGACTACTGTTTGTTCGCGATCGAAATGATCGCATTTTTCCGCCAGAAAAACCAAAGAGACCTGGCAACACCCCAGGTCCCCTATGCGGCAATCTGGCCTCGTTGCGCAAACGTTGCGCTTCAGGGTTTTAATGTAACCCCTCCATGCGTGGCGGTCAATGAAAATCCGCTGCCCCAGCTTTATTAGACCATCGGAGCCGGACACAACGTCGCCACCTACCCACGGGTCCAGCTCATCCGGACTGCAGACGTAGTTATATCGCTGCTCTACCGGGGCCTTCCGGCGGAACCAATCCCGGAAATCCGCCCATGCACCCGAACGTAGCCGATGTGCGAGGTAACCCGCGCGGAGGGGAACCAGACGGGTAGCCGGAAGGCCCGGCTCGTCGCACATTCTTGTGCGCATGGCGTACGCCTTTCACACCACTGACGTCTTCACGGATCGTCTCCACGGGGGAAATCCGCTCGCGGTCATTCCAGACGCCCGGGGATTGTCCGACGCGCAGATGCAGGCGATCACGAAGGAGTTCAACTACTCCGAGACCGTCTTCGTTTTTCCCCCGCAGCAGACGGGCACTCGACGCGTTCGCATCTTCACACCCGGCACGGAGCTTCCTTTCGCCGGGCATCCGACCGTAGGGTGCGCATTCGTCCTCGCATCGATTGGAGAGATTCCGCTCAATGGCGATGAAACCCGCATTGTCCTCGAGGAGGGCGTGGGGCCCGTACCTGTTCTCATTCGCTCGAAAGGAGGCAAGCCCGTTTTCGCTCAGCTGACGTCGGCAAAGCTCCCCGAAATCAACGATCCGCCACCGCCCCCGGAAGTTCTCAGCGAGATTCTCTCACTCGAGCCGAGCCACATCGTCGCGGACGATATGATCGAGCCGGAGGCGGTATCGTGCGGAGTGCCCTATCTCTTCATCCCGCTCAAGAAGCCTGAGATGCTTTCGTGGGCACGCGTCGATATTCTGAAGTGGGAACAGTCACTGCGCGGCTACTGGGCCCCGGAGATGTTCGTGTTCAGCGTGGACGACTGGAGCAACATCTTCGAGGGCGGCCACATTCGCGCTCGAATGTTCGCGCCAGGACTTGGCATCGGCGAAGATCCGGCGACAGGCAGCGCCTGTGCCGCCCTCGCGGGTTTCCTCGCGCTTCGCTCGGAAACGCGCGACGGAATGCTTCGCTGGACGGTCGACCAGGGCGTGGAAATGGGCCGGCCCAGCAGGCTCGAGCTGGAAGTGGATCTAAAGCGCGGCCAGCTTGCCGCGATCCGAGTTGGCGGCTCGTCGGTTCTGGTCAGCTCCGGCACTCTGCACATCGAGGGCGAAGCGTAACCCCGACAGCAAACGCGCTCGAGCAGCGGAGCTCGAGCGCGTCTTTTCACCTACTCGAGGTAATGGTAGAGTCCGAACAGCGCCATTCCAGCGCCGCCTATGATGATAATGGTGCCAGCAGTGTTACCGATGAGCGCACCCGCTATCATTGCGCCCACGCCGACTGCCATAAGGGCGACATCCTGTCCCTGATTGCGGCGAACTATTGGAGCCGCCGTGACCTTCGTCGACGCGTCGACGCGTGCTTCGCTCACTCGAAATCCGATTGCCGCCGACTGTATGGTTGGACCTGTCGCCGAGGCCGTTGCCGAAGCCTTCGACGCGGTTTTTGTTGGCTGCTGGGCACTCGATACAGCCGGGAGTATAGCAAGAGCACAGAAGCTGATTGCCAGAAAGCGCATTTGTTCTCCGTTGATAGCAGGAAACATGTAAGAGAAAGACGCTCGAATGCGTCTCTTTTCCTGCAGAGTTCGGAGTGATGTGCGGCAATAAACGTGCACGGGCTCGAACCGGCCCGCGCACCGTCAGGAATGTTTACCGCTCGAGTCTGCTGTTCCGGTCTCGATGACGCCGGGGAATGTCGACTTGTCCGTTCACGTTGGCGTACTCAATGTCGCCGGAGCCCTTCGAGTCCACGCGAAAGTCCTTGCCGACCTTGTTCACGTCTATCCCGCCCGATCCGTCGTTTCGAACGATTACCGATCCGCGAACATCCGTCGCGGAGATTCCGCCAGACCCGTCAGACTCGACAGTGAATGATCCGGTGACGTTCCGCACCTCGATCTCACCCGAGCCATCGTTGACGGTTACGTCTCCGCCGACGTTCTCGATGGTAAGAGATCCGGATCCGTCAGTGATATTGACCGAACCGGACGCGCCACTCACCGTCAGCTCACCCGAACCATCGGACATGTCGAGAGAGCCGACGTTCATGATCGTTGCGTCACCGCTGCCGTCGCCAATCTCGGCGTCGATCCCCTGAGGAACCTCGATCACTAGGTCGAGACCGGCAGACCAGTTCCCGCTCCGGCCGCTGTACTCGGGAATGTCCGCTTTGATGAACACGCGATCACCCCTGCGCTCGGCGATCAAACTGATGTCATTGAGCAGCTGCTGAGAGGAAGCCCGCGCGGTGCCCGTCACCTTTACCTGTCGAAGGCCGGGCTTGCCTTCAACCCTTAGACTGCCCGCAGCGGCTTCGACCTCGATGCCCTTCGCGCCCGCCGCATCAACCACTGCATTCCTTGGCGCCGTATAAGCACTCGACCACTGCGCGTGGGCGGCCGAGCCAATTAGAAAGGGCGCCGCCGCGAAGGCTGCGCCGCGAAACTGTCGCTTCATTCATGAACTCCCGTTCGTGTGTGACTGGGTTTGACAACCCCAGTCTCCCTACGGTTTGAATGAGGGCCGGTTTCAGTCCGGCGCCACGGGTACGGTTCGCAACTTCCAGATACCGTTGAGCATGTCTGACGCGTAGAGGTCACCCCCGGCGAGTTTCACCCCCCAGACGTAGACGGGCCCCACTCCGTCCGGGCCATGCGCCAGCTCTCGGCCCATTTTCGCGAGATCGCAGCGGCCGTCGGGACTCTTGTTCACGGCCTCACAGCTCGACAGATCGCCCTTCACGTCGATCGCCCGCACTCCACCGTTGTAGTAGGCCGCGTAGAGAATTCCGCGGGCCTCGTCCACTGAGAAGTTGTGCGTACCGGCTCCATCGAGGTGATAGAACGCCACCTCGCGCGGCGTAGCGAAGTTACTGACGTCGACAACGTGAATGTCGCCGCTCGAAGAGAACCCCACACTGCCGAATCCCTCCTCCCCAACGAATGCGTATCGCTTCTCGCCGGTCGTAGCGTTGTGAAACCACCAGACGTTGTGGACATCGCCGCCAACGGTGCGGACGTTACCGAGCGCAATCGGATTCGCGACGCTGCCGCCGCCCACTCCCCCAATGTCCCAGATGGTGATCCCATCGTTCCAGAGAGCGGTGAAGAGAATTCCGTCGCGCACGAACACGTCATGCACGTAGGGACTTCCCATCACGGCGGTGAATACCTGCACCGGCGCCGCCGGAGTCGAGATGTCCACGATCACCAGGCGCGCGGGCGATCCGACACCAGGATCGATGCTGAGAAACGCGTAGAGTTTCCCGTTAACCCGCTGCACTTCAGCGGTGTGGACTCCGGGAAAGGTGAGCGGTGTCGAGTATTGCGTAATCAGCTGCGGCTTCACCGGATCCGCGAGACTGTAAATCATTATGGAACCGCCTGTGCGCTCGGTCGCGACAATCAGCAGCTGTCCGTCATCGGTCGCCTGGATGTCTCCGAGCGTGGTCGCACCCGGGACGATCACCGAATCGACGAGCGTTGGCACCGCGCTGGACACGTCCCAGACCTTTACCGCATTGCCGGGTGCTGTCGCGCGGGTTCCCCATGTCGTGGTGTAGGCAACGCTGCCGCTGACCCACACCTCTCCCGTGAAACGCTCCGACACTCCGCCGTTGCCGACGAGATTGAGGGGAACGGAGCCTGCCCCGCCACCCCGGGGATCGACTGGATTGTCTGATCCGCATCCGAGGGTTAGCAGCGAAGCTATGACGATCGCCGAGCGCATGCCTACATACCCTCCATGTTCATACCACCCATCCTTTCGTGTGGTTTCTGTGCGATCGCGACACCATACCGGCCCATCCGCATGTGAGACATGCCGAACATCAACTTCGTTCCAAGTGACAAGCTCCATATCCGGTCCGATCCGTAGAACTGGCGCGGATCGAATCCCGACGGCTGGAACGTCGGTTTCATTCGGGCGCGGGCGACTTCCAGGAAAGGCTCGACCGTAAAAGACCTGGCGTCCACGAGCGACGCCGCGAGCCGCGCGGAGATAATCGTCCATCGCGATCTTCCCGAGATGCTGACGTCCGTCGCGGGGATTGCAGTCCTGAATTCGTCGGTGAGGCGCTGCTCGTCGGGACGGTCGGTGCGCTCGAATCTGAGCGCCCCGCTCAACCGGTCGTATTTGGCCGACGTTTCCGCTAGCAGGGAGTTGAACGTGAACGTCCGCGTCGATCGGTCGTAGTCGCTCGTCCGCTCCCATTCCACCAGTGCGTAGCCGGAACGCTGAGCGTCCTCGAGGCGAACCGACGCGCTCTGCTTTCGCTGGTCTGCTCCGCCGCCCGAGGGATTCTCCGGTGACTTCAGCCGCGCGTAGCTCGCCTGAAATTCTCCCTGCGGCCAGGGAACGAAGGTGACGCGCCCGGACCACGAGTCCCAGTATCGACTCCGATTTGGAGTATCTCCGGCGCCCGTGGGCTCGTCGCCGTTGAACGCTCCGGCCTCGACGATCCAACGGCCCGCACGCAGAGCTCCGATCGCGACGGCGCGCTCGAGAATCTGCGCGAGATGGTGGTTGATCGGATACTTCTCGAACGGCCGCGCCATCGGATCATCGGTGCCGAATGGCGCAAAACCCTTCCCCGCGGTGATGGAAACGCCACTCACCGCGTCCGAGCCGAACCGCCAGGCCGAGGTGGCGGCGAGCTCGTGCAGATAGGTGTGCGGGTGCCGGCGGTCGATGTAGCCCTCGCCGGCGATTCCAGCGTTCAACTCACCACGCTCGAGAGTCGCGCCCTCGAAGTTGAGGGTCGTCTTGAGTGAAAGCGTTTCACCCCACGGACTCAGCTGAGCCATGATCGCGGGCTGCGTGAGGTACCCCTCAGTGAGGGTACGCCCGTGAATAGCGGGAGACTCGCGCGTGACCACTCCGATGGCTTGGGCACCAATCTCGAAAAGATTGGCAGGCTGCGCCTGCGCTCGTGCGCTCACGCTAAAGAGCGCAAGCGCAGCCGCGATGAGGTGCAAGGGCAGGAGTTTCGCTGCTGGCGAACGCCGCATTTCGAATTGGCGGCCACCGGTAGTGAACCGAAAGGTCATCTGGATTGCTATGACTAGCCGAAGAATGATCTGCGATATAAACTTGCCTCAATATCGCACCGGGAACTGGCGCATGCTCTCTGAGGCAAGAATCGCGAAAATAACGATCGGCACCGCCGCATTGCTCGTGTTGGTTGGTGGACTCGCGAGCGCCCAGCAGCCTGCCGCTCCTGCCGCTGTCGTCGTCGCCGGGCCGAGCCTGAAGGACGCGGCGCCCAACTTTACCCTCGCTGGGGCGGACAGGTACGGCCTGCTCAAAACTCCGGTCAAGCTGTCCGACTATCGTGGCCGAACAGTAGTTCTGGCGTTTTTCTTCCAGGCGCGGTCAAAGGGCTGAACGATCCAAATGGAGGCGTACCGTGATCAGTACGCCACACTTTTCAACAACGGCCGCAACGTCACGGTAATCGGAATCAGCGTCGATCCGGATACAGCGCTCGCATCGTGGGCGCGCGATGAGGATTTCCCCCTCGTGTTCGCCAGCGATCCCGATGGAAGTGTCGGCCGGATGTACGGCGCTTACGATGCCAGGAACAAGGTGGACAACCGGTCGCTCTTCGTCGTCGGTCCCGACGGGCGCATCGCCTACGTCACCAGGCCGTTCAAGGTTCTCACGCCGTCGGCCTACACCGAGCTCGCGGCGGTCGTCGATAGCCTCGCGCCTCCGACTAAGGCAGACTCTACGAAGTAGCAAGCCTGGTTTGGTTTTGCGGCGGAGTACGGGAGAACTGCCTGATACAACTGAACGCGGCCCGCCGCGTTCTGTTGCTTGCGTGAGCCAAACGTAGCCACCGATCAGCTTATAACGCCTTTCTGATCGCTGCCTCGAGATCCTGCTTGCCGCCCACTCCCGTGTAGACGACGCGACCGTTCTTGTCGAGCACGACCACGTACGAAGTCGCGGGAGCGTCGAATGCGCCGGCCGCTTTTCCATCCACGTCGTAAAAGGTGTCGTGCGGCAGCGGATGCGCAGCCAGGAACCTGCGCACCTTTTCAGGCGACTGATTGATCGCGACGGCGAGCGCAACGAACTTGACCTGCTTTCCATACTTCTTCTCGACATCGAGAAGTGTCGGCATCAGCTCTCGGCAGTTTGAGCACCAGGTCGCCCAGAATTCGATCAACATTGGCGTCTTGCCGATGTATTTGCCGAGGTCGACCGGCTTTCCGTCGAGAGACTGAACGGTCACGACCGGCGCTGCCGCGCCGACATCGATCCCGAGATCCTGCGCCTTCGCCGGACGAGAAATGACAAACGCGGCGGCCACCAGGGCAGCAAAGGTTATCCTCGAAAACGAAACTGTATTTCGACTGGTCATTTTTACTCGTTATGTCGCGGCGAACGGAGGGCGTCAGATGATCAGCTGTCCCATCTGTACAAGGTAATACTCCGCTACGCCCAACATGATCAGCGCGAAGATTCTCTTTACCCACACCATCCAGGCGCCGGCCCTCGGCAGACGCGCCACAGTGCCGCTGAACAGCCCGACGAGGACAAGCAGGGAGCACATCCCCAGCGAGAACACGAACAGGTAGAGAAACCCGAGCACACCGCTCTTGGTGGAGCTCACCCACGTCAGGACCGCCGCCATCACCGGCGCCGAACAAGGTGCCGCGACGAGCCCTGAAACAGCGCCCATGACAAAGACGCCGAAAAAGCTTCCCCCTTCTCCCGCTGCCGCTGCGCGCGCGAGCAGCCACGCAGGAACTCGTACTGGAATCACATCGAGCATCGCCAGCGCCGCGATCACGAGAAGATTCGCCATCGCGAAATACAGCCACGGGTTCGTGCTTACGGAACCGAAGAGGGTGCCCGTGAGCCCCGCGAACAGTCCGAGCGACGCATACGCGAGCGCAAGCCCAAGCACATAGGTGAATGTGAGGAGTACCGTGCGAGCACGCGGACGCCGCGCGTCGCCGACTGAGCTCCCTCCTACGATCGCCGCGGTAATGGGGATCATCGGGTAGATGCAGGGCGCGAGACTCGTCAGCACGCCGGCGATGAAAAGCACCGGCAGCGCCGTGAGCGGACTGGAAGACAGCTGGTGCGAGATCTGGGAGAAATCCACGACGGCCTGGATGTAGAAGAGGGATGCTATTTCAGAGCATCCCCCTTTGCAACGAGCTGACGGCATATCGATTCTACTTCCTGGTCAGCAGCTCCTCGAAGAGACCGATCGCCCGCTGGTCGCCAGACTGTCCCAGCCAGAACAGAGCTTTCCTGCGAATCTCCGGGTCCTTGTTGGTACGAGCGACCGCGATGAGCGCCGGCACTCCTTCGTCGCGCGGTCTCTGGGATAGCGCGAACACTGCCTGTTCGCGGACCTCCCGGTCGACACCGTCATCCACGACGATGTCCGAAAGGTCGCGTGTCGCGGCCTCACCCGCTGCCTGACCCAGCCAGAACACCGACTGCGATCTGGTGCCGCGTGGAAGGTCCGGGTTGCGCGCGATCTTTAGGAGCGCGGGCCAGATATTCCCGCTGTCCGCTATCGTCGCGGGGAATATTGCCTTTTCCCCCATGCTTCCCTTTTCGGTCTGCGCGAGAGAGATGAGATAGTCGGCCGCCTCGCGCGCCGATACGACGCCCAGATCTACGACATTGGCACCGGCGGGTCTCCACCGTCCGCCGACGTAGAACCGAAGATCGGCGAGCTCACCACCACGACGATCGAGCACGACGCGCCCGGGGCCGCGATCGCAGTCGCTCTCCCACTCGACATCGCGCGACTCGTTCCTGTTGCCCCAACTCGTGTTGCCGCGACCATTCTGGTGACGAATCGAGTTTCCGTTGCCGCAGATTCCTGGCTTTGTGGCGAACGACATCCGCACCGTCCCGTTCGCCACACCTGCGACCCTGCTCGCGATGCTTTGGGCATCACCCGCCTGCGCCATCGACGCAAGCGATGCGAGGACGGCGACGGCCGTCCTTGCGATCGATGTCATGCGTAGATTCGTCATCGGTTGATAAGGTCCATGAGGAACTGTTGCACCCGCGGGTCACGCGACTGACCGAGCCAGAAGATCGCCTTCTTGCGGAGCTCGCTGTCTTTCTCGTTCTTCGCGATGTCGAACAGCTTGTCCATCGCCGCTCGATCGCTCTGACGCTGCGAGAAGACGAAGATCATGTGCTCCTTGATCTCATTGTCGGTCAGCCGGTTATACAGGCTCGACAGCTCGGATGTCGCCACGCCGGATTGGCCTGCCCAGAAGAGAGCCTTCTTGCGAAGCTCGATGTCTTCCTTCGGGTTGACGACGATACTCATCAGCCACTGCTCGTTACCGGAACCCTTCTGCTGCGAGAGGGAGAAGAGAACTTTTTCCTTCAGATCCTGATTCGTCAGTCGAGAGTAGAGATTGCGCAGGAACTCCGTGTTCTCGGTCGAGCGGCGCTGGCCGAGCCAGAAAATCGCCTTATCACGAAGGTCCTCTGATTCGCTCTCCCGCGCCGCGAAATCCCGCAGGATCTGCTGCGCCCTGGGGTCGTTCTGCTGCGACAGCGCGAAGAGTGCCTGCTCCTTGATGTTCTCGTCGGCTTTTCCCTGCAGGATGTCGGCGAGTAGCGGAGTGGACCCCGGCACCTGCGACAGCCAGAACACCGCCTTCTCCCGAACCTCCGGATCCGGATCATTTCGCGCCGCGTTCATGAGGATATTTGCCGTCTGGTCGGTTTTCTTCTGCGAGACGAGGAACAGCGCCTGTCGGCGCAATCCCGCTGAGCACGCGTCGCGACGCGCCAGCACCTTCTGTAGAATCGGCATCGCGCGGTCGGCGTCCATCTGGAGCAACGCGTTGAGCGCGGCGATGCGATCGTCGTCTTCATCGTCTTCCGAGGGACAGCTGCGACCTTGCGAGGGAATGTTGCGAGCTCCGTTCGTGACATCGTTCCCGGGGTCGGCAATGCTGTTGATCGACTGGGCGCAACTCTCGTCACCGCGCTTGGCCAGCTCGCCGCATACGCGCGTGCGCAGGTTCGCGCCATCGCTTTTGGCAACCGTCGGATACTTCTCCTTGAGCTGGTCAAGCCGGCTGCGAGCGGTACGGAGATCGTCGTCGCCACCACTGCGATAGAGTGAGAACGCTTCGTAATAGAGCGCCTGCCCGGCGTAAGCCGACTGCGGGTAGCGCTCGGGAATCCGGTGGAAGATTTCGGCTGCGCGCTTGTAGTCGCCGCGGGACATTGCCTCACGCGCCAGACGGTACAGCGAGTCGGCAGGATCAGCCACCGCCCAGGGCTCTGGCGGAAGTGGCGTCGCCTGCTGGTCGAGCGCGGCAAGTGCGCCCTGCCGCGCGTCGGCGCTCGCGAACACCACCGGCGCGAGGCTGGAGTTGTATGAAGGAAGGCTGGCCGGAGTCTTACTGACGCCGAATCCCGCCGAGGAAATTATTGCTGCCGCCGTGAGTAGTGTTCTCATTGTCATTGAAGGGTCCTCAACCACCACGCTGCGAACCCGCGGGGATCGCGGTGCGCAGCCTCGTCATTACGTGGTCGTGCTGTAGCGATTTCTCAATCAGATCTCGATCCTGAGGCGTGCTCCCGGGCGATAGCTGGACGATCTGGACGAGCACCAGCTCGAGATCTTCCAGCAACGGTCGACGCCGCGGATCGTTGGCGACGGGTGAGTCGAGCAGCAGACGGGTGTTGCTGAGTAGCTGGCGCGCCCAAGCTCCCAGTTGTGCATCCATCTGTTGATCTGCGGTTGAACGCGCTCTGAACGAAGTCAGAAGCGCCTCTGCTTCACTAAGGTGGCGGACTGCCGTCAGCTGATAAGCCGCACTCGGCGTCCCCGCCGACGGACTCAAGTTCGTGGCAACCTGCGATACGCTTCCGGTCCCGGTTTGGGTCAGCCCCGACCGATTCGTCGCGACCGCGCTCGGCGCGCGTGAATTCGGAGATCCCGGCGTCGCTGTCGGATTGTTCGTCGTTCCATTTCCAGGCCGATCGGGGGTCGCGCTTGGATCCGGCTCGTCCGGCTCTGCAGCCATCGCCCTCTGAGGCGAAGGAACAGAAGCCACGTTGGTCTGGGTGGCGGGCGCGGTCAGTCGGCCGATGCCTACGCCTGTCGCGACGAGCAGCATCGCTGCCGCTGCCGCACCCAGCCAGAGTCGCGTGCCGAATCTCTTCTCGTTGACGCCCGCTGGTGAGCCCCCGCCGTAGACAACACGCGGACCCGCGGCCCGCTTCGCCTGAATCGCGCTCCACATCTCCTCGCGCGGAGCGCGGGCCGGCGGCGCGTTGTAGCTCTGCGACGCCTTTTTGAGAAAGTCTTCGAATTTGTCTTCAGTCATGACACCCACTCCGGTGCAAAATCCGCCAGTAGCACTCGTAGCTTGCCGCGCGCCTGGAAGAGGTGGGACTTCGACGTTCCAATCGGAATGTTGAGCGCCCCGCTGATCTCTTCGTGCGTATAACCTTCTACATCGTGCATCACGAATACCGTCCTGTATTTGTCCGCCAGGGAGTCGATCGCCCCCGCCATTCTCACTTTCAGATCGGGCTCCGCCTCGACGCGAGTCGTCCCAACCGTCAATCCTTCGTCCATCGGTGCTTCTCTGTTCCGCTGTCGCTTCGTCTTTCTCAGCCCGTTCAGCGCCACCGAGACGCCAATCGAGTGAAGCCACGTCGAGAGCGATGATTCACCGCGAAAGCTCCCGATCTTCTCAAAGGCCCGAATGAAGGTTGCCTGGGTAAAGTCTCGCGCGAGCTCGTCTTCACCGGCCAGACGAAACGCCAGCCGGTAAATGCGGTCGACATATGTCTCGTACAGCTCACGCTCGGCGGCCGCATCGCCCGCAACCACGCGCGTTATGAGTTGGATATCGTTCACCGAGCTTTGAGACGCGTAGGCAAGCTCCATTGACGACCTTCTGACAACCGCTGCCAGGAAAGGGTTGAGGATTGGCTGGGACTCATACCTTGAGAAGCCCGGTACTTGGAATGCCAGGTCCGCCCCGTGGGCTGACCGCCCTACCTTGTGGCCATCAACGTTCGGTACCAGCAAGCCCCAGGACACTACTTTTCGATCCATGAAATTCACGCAATTAGGCCGAAGAGGCCTCGAAGTCTCACGCGCACGTTCGCGCTCTCTAGGAACCATACCAGCCTCACGCAGTGCGGGGGCACTGAGGCCTGGAAAGTGCCCGATCCCAGGATGGTCTTCCCAGGCAGCGCATGTCATCCACCCAGCATCCCGATATCTCGCGTCAATCCACGTGGAAGCTTCTCTCTCGCGCGCTCCTGCTCCGCTGCCCCAACTGCGGCGGGCGCGGACTTTTCACCGGGTTCTTTAAAATGAAGGAGCGCTGTCCGCGCTGCGGGATCCTGCTGGAGCGCGGAGAGGCGGACTACTTCATCGGAGCGTATACGCTCAATCTGATCGCGGTGGAGCTGCTGCTGGCTGGCGCGTTTCTCGTGGTGGTCGTCGCGACCTGGCCAAATCCACCATGGGATGCGCTGCAGTACGGTGGCGTCGTGCTGTCGATAGCCGGCGCGGTGCTTTGCTATCCGTTCGCCAAGACCACATGGCTGGCGGTCGACCTCGTGTTCCGGCCGCCCCACCGCGAGGATTTCATCACGCGCGTGAAGTAGCGCTCACTCACTCTCCGTTTCGATCGACAGCGGAGGGCGACGGAAAGTCCGCGACGTTGACGTCGATTGGAATCCTCACGCCGTTGTGCGTCTCGACGACGTCGAGCAATCCCTGCCAGACTTGCGCGAACGCGTGACCGACATCGGTCGGAACCTTGTCGATCGCGAAACCTCGCTCGCTCGCGATCCAGAACGGAGGGTCGCTTGTGACCCCGGCGGAGGCCAGGACCTCCTTGACGTCGCCGTAAATGAGTTGGGCGTTGAAGTTGTGAGCGTAGTAAGCCGGCCGAAACCGGCCGTCTTCCACCACCCGCGCGGTCCAGGCCCGATAGTAGTCGCGCATTGCCTTCGGCACATTCTCCATGCGCTCGATGTCGAGAAAGATGACAGTCCCGCTGGCAAATCCTTCGCGGGCAGTCTTGGCGATCGCGTCGTTCGCGTCGGCGGTTCCGCGCGCGGCGCTCACGAACTGCGTTGAACAGGTCGAGCCCGGCGATGCGCGCGGCGACACGAGCACACGCACAGGCACGCGCTTGTTCGCGTAACGCACCACGCGCTTACCGCTTTTCAGCTTCACCGTCTGGCGAACCCGCTTCGTCACGTAGCGAGTAACGGCGATCCTCTCACCGGGCGTCCTGCCCCACGTCTGCTGGCCAACGTAAATGACGGCCATTCCCCAACCCATGTTGGAGAGCGTCTCCCGCTTTCCTTCCCACGTTGTGTCGGTGTGGCACGGAGCGGACAAATAGTACCCGACCCATTTATAAGGCTTATCGGCCGTGAGCCAGGCGCGCATCGCATCGTCGCCGGGATAGGCGAAAGTGTCGAAGCCCAGATGGGGACCATTCGACAGGTTATCCGCGATACGAGCGGACGCAGCCGTGACGGCGTCTCCAATCGAGGGCGTCGGGATAGTCGTTCCGGTGCTTACAATCAGGCCGCCGGTGAGCAAAGCCAGGATCGAGCGCCAGTCAGTTTTTGGCATTCTGTCTCTCCAGGCTTGAAAGGAGGTGGTCAAGACCGAGAAGCAACTCGCCTAACCAACGTTTGACCGGGTTTCCCGGACATTTGTTAAGGCCAGAACCAGGCCGAAAACCGCGATATCCATGTTTCCTACCCGCTCTATGGGGATCGTTCCTTTCTGACCTCATCGGCTGTCCGAGAAAGGTGACAATCGAATGTTTACTGCAGAGGCAGACGGTGTTAAGCGCGTGTCCCATATGTGGTTAGCGCGTTGGCACGGGGTGGTATCCCTAATGCCTCCTTAGGGCCCAACCTCTTCAGTGGAGTCGCTTATGCACCTGCGACGCTTGATGATAGGTCTCTCTGGAGTCCTATCGTATTTGGCAGTAGCCACCAACCTGGCGGCCCAGGTCGCCGGCGGTGTCGAGTTCTACGGAGCTCTCGACAACTCGGCGCCCGTCACCCGAACGCTTGGGGGCCTCTCGCTCGGCGTCGGAACCCCATACGTGGGGCTCCGAGGCAGCGGCGGAATTGGAATCTCATCCATCAGCGCTCAGGCATTGGGCTCCACCCAAGGTAAGTCCGACCCCGTTTGGGCTACCAACCTCGACCTGATTCTTGGGCCCGTGAACGCCCGCCTGGGAGAAGGGTTCATGCCCTACGCGTTCGGAGGACTTGGGCTCGAGAGCAGTGCCCAACCCGCTGTCTTCACCGATGCGATCAGGACGTGGGGCTATGGCGGGGGACTGCAGCTGGCGCTGGGCCGCCTGCTCTCCGTCAGTGGAGAGGCGCGTTCACGTCGTCTCGCTGCACCAGCAACGGCCGCGGACTCGCAGTTCGTTCGCGGAATGGAATACCGGATTGGAATCGGATTGCATTTTGGCGGCGGTGGCAGCCGCTCCAGATCGATTTCCTACCCGCGGCGGACTTCGAGCACTGGACGGACTTCCAGCGACGTCCCGCCGAGCGCGCCACTGCCATCCCGTACATCACGCACGACCTGGCCGGTCAGCACTTCCTCTGCGAGCGGAGCCGCTCGCAGAGTAGTGCCGGCAGCGGAACAGTATATCGGCGTGCCGTATCGGTACGGTGGAACGTCGCCCAGGACGGGGTTCGACTGCTCAGGGTTTGTGCAATACGTGTACGGCCTGCAGGGAGTGGATCTGCCCCGCACGTCCAGGCAGATGGCGGGGGTCGGAGTAAGAGTCGAGCCGTCCACCCGGAACCTCGCCGTGGGTGACCTGATGCTTTTTTCTCAGGGGGGCCAGATCAGCCACGTCGCGGTTTATGCGGGAAACGGACGATTCATTCACTCTTCGTCCAGCGGCCACGGGGTGCGTTATGACGACCTGGGAACCCGCCGCGGCAGGTGGTTCGCAGATCATCTGGTTGCCGCTAGACGTGTAACGGGTGATAGCCGCATATTAGTCAATGGATTTATGGGCGGCTCCATCATCGCGTTCGACCATCTGGACCCACCCGACAGCGCTCCTCCTCCCTCAAGATGACTAGTCGAAAGGATCGGCCGCCGGTAACCGGCGATATCGAAAAGACATATCCGACCGTCGCCGATTCCGTCGGCGACGAGTTCGGCGGCGAGCCCCTGACGGTGCGGCTTGGCGGGTTGTGGAGCGATTTGCTGCGCGTTAAAGATGAGGCGCACGATCCGGATGCTCCCAAGCGGTCCCGGTCATTCCTTCCCCTTCTCGATGATATGAAGGGGATTCT